>JBEPTX010000012.1:0-1514 GCA_041691795.1 Candidatus Saccharimonadota bacterium | reverse complement strand
TCTCTATGCAGAATCAGATCTTATTAAAAGAGCCGTCCTCACAGCCATTGACAAGCAATATGATCGCATTTTAGTCGACGATTATGCCACCTACCAAACCTGCAAACGCCTCTACACGCGCTATGCCAGCGAACACGCCTTGCGCATTGAATACTATCGCGATAAAGTGCACATGTTTGAGCGCTTCAACGTTGAGCGTGAAATCGAAAAAAGCTTGCGACGGAAAATTTGGCTGCCAAGCGGCGGCTACTTGTTTTTTGATCGCACAGAGGCCATGTATACCATCGACGTCAATTCTGGACGAAGCAGCAACAATAAAGCGGATGTCGAGGAATCTCTCGTGCGCATTAACTTAGAAGCCGCAGAAGAAATTGCTCGTCAACTGCGCTTGCGCAATATTGGTGGACTCATCATTTGCGACTTTATCGACATGCGCTTGCGAAAAAATCAGCGCCGCGTGCTTGAGCGCCTCAAGGACTGCATGAAAGAAGACACGGCTAAATGCACGATTCTTGGAATGAGCGAATTTGGACTGGTCGAAATGACCAGACAACGCAATCGCGGCTCTTTGATGCAAACCATTTTTACGCATTGTCCCTACTGCACGGGAAGCGGAATGGTCAAGTCTCATGAGAGCTTATCGATCGAAATTGAGCGTGCCCTCAAAAAAGTGATCCTTTGCCAAGAACAATTTTCTCTTAAATTGACGATTCACCCAGACCTCGACCGGTACTTGAATCTAGTCGATAAAGCGTATTTAATCAAAATGGCATCCGATTATCAAGCCCAAATCTGTTTTGAAACAGATGATCGCTTACATCTCAATGAATTCCACTTCTACTCGCGTGTGAATAATAAACGGATCGACGTGTAAGCATGAGCAGCCCCCTCCCTTTAATCACCGAAGAAAGAAGAAAAATTCTCTCGCCTAAGTTTGCACATGTGCTCCAAGAATTTTATGAGAGCTACTCTCGAGCGGTTCTCCACCTCTCTGCAGAAAAAAAATATCAAATTTTTACAGAGTTGATTGATTTAATTGTTCAACATATCCAACACCCCCATTCTTTTGACATTTTTCATCAAAGTGTGCGTCAACCCTTTGACTACTATCAATTTGGATTGGATTTTATTCGCCCTCTCGTCGACTTAGAATTGTCTAAAATTTTTGGATTAAATCACTTACAAGCCATTCTCGATCAACTTAAAAAAGGTGAAAACGTCATTTTACTGGCCAATCATCAAACAGAGCCCGATCCTCAAATCATTAGCCTTTTACTTCAAACACTCGATCCAACTCTTGCAACGGAAATGATCTTTATAGCCGGACATCGCGTTGTAAGCGACCCACTTGCCATCCCCATGAGCCTAGGACGCAATCTCTTGTGCATTTACTCAAAAAAACACATCGCTTATCCTCCCGAAGAAAAGGCAAAAAAAATTCTACATAATCAGCGAACCATGAAAAAAATGAGCGAACTGCTCACTCAAGGTGGACGCTGCATTTACGTGGCTCC
>JBEPTX010000011.1:0-1601 GCA_041691795.1 Candidatus Saccharimonadota bacterium | reverse complement strand
ATTTTTGGTAATAAATCCAGCACAGCGACTGGCGATATTCACCACTTTGCCGACGAGGTCGGAATTAACACGCCGTGCGAAATCTAAGAAATTAAAATCAATATCATCGATGCCATTGCCGAGCTTTGCGGCAAAATAATAGCGTAAATAGTCTGGATCGAGATGATTGAGGTAGTGTCTGGCTGTAATAAAAGTGCCGCGAGATTTTGACATTTTCTCGCTATTGATCGTCAAAAATCCGTGCGCGAAAACATTGGTGGGCATCCGATGGCCGCTACCATGAAGCATGGCAGGCCAAAATAGTGCGTGAAAATAAATAATATCTTTGCCAACGAAGTGATAAAGTTCAGTCGCTTTTTCGTCGACCCAATAATGGGCAAAGTCAAGATCTTGGCGTCGTTCGCAGAGGTTGGTAAAGCTCGCCATATAGCCTATCGGCGCGTCCAGCCAGACATAAAAAAACTTTCCTGGCGCCCCAGGAATTTCAAAGCCGAAATAAGGGGAGTCGCGCGAAATGTCCCAGGGTGATAAGCCGTCAGCAAACCATTCCAGCAATTTATTGCTGACAGCACTTTGCAAGTGCCCAGCTTTTAGCCAGTCTTGCAATAAGCTTTGATAATTCGCTAAGTTAAAAAAGTAATGCACAGATTCTTTTTCAATAGGCGTTTCGCCCGACAAAACGGAAACAGGGTTTTTAAGTTCTGCGGGAGTGTAAGTCGCACCGCAAGCCTCGCAATTATCACCATATTGATCTTTGGCGCCACAGCGAGGACATTCACCCTTGACATAGCGATCTGGCAAGAACATATTTTTTACGGGGTCGTACAACTGAGAAATAGCACGTGTTTCGATGTCACCACGATCAAACAGACTTTGATAGACTTTCTCTGAGAGCGTTTTGTTTTCAGGTGAGTGCGTGGTATAGAAATTATCAAAGCCGATATTGAAGTCAGCAAAATCTTGCTGATGTTCCGCATGAATTTTGGTCACCAATGCTTCAGGTGTGATGTGTTGCTTTTCCGCGCTGATCATAATCGGCGTGCCATGAGCATCGTCACCACAGATAAAAACCACATCGTGTCCCAGGGATTTCTGCAGTCGTACCCAAATATCGGCTTGGATATGTTCCACCATATGCCCCAAATGGATAGCACCATTGGCATAAGGCAATGCTGTTGTGACAAGTAGTTGACGTTGTTTGCTCATGAAGATCACTCATTCTCTCAAGTTGGGTGTCTAATATACCGTTTTAGACAAGAAAATGCAGCCAGAAATTACCCTCATCTGTCCTTTCCGAGGAAAAAACATTTATCGCACACTCGACTTGGGTCTAGCAAATGAAAGGTGTTTACTGCTAGTGGCTAAATATTGTGCCAAAACTCTCTCTTTTCTAGTACAGGCTTTGCAGATTTTGTCCATTGCCAATGCTCAATAGTGATGTTATCTATTACGGTTCTGCTAATGAATTATTATATAGAAGGCAATAACGCATGTTAGAGACTTTAGATTACTTAGAATTCTATGCCGAAACCTCAGAGGGTCAAGATTTGCTTATCCGGAATGGGCCGAATGCGGTTCATGAGGGTAAGGGTAGGCTGCTG
>JBEPTX010000010.1:0-1634 GCA_041691795.1 Candidatus Saccharimonadota bacterium | reverse complement strand
GGATAATAGCGCTTATAAGTCTTCTCCGTATACACCCCAGGAATGTCCAAATTTTTAATGGTTTCCGCTTGACCAGGCGGCAAGCTGCGATTTAAATAAATAAAAGTGCGTTTTTTAGTTTGAAATAATCGGTGACGTAACTTAATCGGCGCCCAGCCCAAAGCTTTTGCGAATTGATCGAACTCAGGATGATCAAGGGGAACTAATTTCGGATTAACCCAAACCGCATGAACTTGAGCACTCACTGCCAAGGGCTTTCCATTACGATCAGTAATCATGCCACGGTGAGCTGGGACACTCACGATGCGATGCATACGTGCATCACCTTGCCTTAATAAGAAATCATGTTTTAAAATACTAAGATCGGCCATTCGCAAAACGAGACAAGCACCTGCTAACAATAATAGCCCAATAATGGCATAAAATCGTCCCGCATAGCTCATCTCTTCAGTTTCACAATCTCAACTTGTTGACTAGCCGGCGCGCCCATTTGCAATTTTTGTCGCGCGATTTGCTCAACACGAACTTGGCGAGAAAGCGCACCTTGCTCGAGTAATAATTTAGTCCAACTTTCGTAATGCGCGTTGCGAACATCATGTTGCGCTTGCAAAGCCGTCGTCAATTGTCGACTGATGTGTTTAGAACCAATCGTCGCAAAAGACGTTAACAAAATAGTCGACATCAGCAACATATTACGCAGCACCGGCCGTGAAGCCAGTGGCATATAGTGCACAGCCCATTGCCAACGAATGACATTAATTGCTCGTGTTGCTGTCGTCATCTCTGCTCTCCTTCATCAATTTAATGCGAACTTTCCCTAGAAATCTCGCTTACAATTTCTCAGCGACTCTCATCACTGCACTACGCGCTCGCGGGTTATAACGTAGCTCTTCTTCACCCGCACGCACGGCCTTACCACTCATGCGCAATTGCGGATGTAATTGATCCGCTGTCACCGGCAAGTCGAGCGGATAATCATCACCGCGCGCTGCCTTACGCATAAAATTCTTCACAATTCGATCTTCTAAAGAATGAAAACTAATGACCGCTAAGCGTCCTTTCGTTTTCAACACCGCCAAGCACTGCGGCAAAACCGATTCCAGCACCTGCAGTTCCTGATTAATAAAAATCCGTATCGCCTGAAAACTCCGCGTCGCCGGATGTTTAAACGGCTCCCACCTCGGGTGCGCCACCGCGACGATCTCAGCCAATTGGCGAGTACGCGTTATTGGCGTCTGAGCACGCGCTTTAACAATCGCTTTGGCAATCCGTCGCGCATAACGTTCCTCACCATAATCTCGCAGCACTTTCTCAATGTCTTGCTCGCGAGCCTGAGCTATCCAAAAAGCGGCGTCCGTGCCGTACGCTGGGTTCATTCTCATGTCCAGCGGTCCATCAACCAAAAAACTAAAACCTCGTTCTGCCGTGTCCAGCTGTGGGGAAGACACCCCTAAATCCAGCAAGATCCCATCGACTTCACCACGCCAACCGAGCTCATCAATACATTTTTCCAAATCACCAAAAGACCCGTGCCAAAGCCGCAATCGCGACTCCGCAGCAAAAACCTCACGACCACTTTTAATCGCTTCAGGATCCTGGTCTATAGCCACAAGATTTCCCTCTGGCCCCAACAT
>JBEPTX010000009.1:0-1713 GCA_041691795.1 Candidatus Saccharimonadota bacterium | reverse complement strand
CACCACCACGACGACCACGACCACGACGACGACGATGACGACGACGACGACGACGACGAGGACGACGACGACGACGACCACGACGACGACGATGACGACGATGACGATGATGACGATGACGACGACGACGACGACGATCATCACGAAAAGCCGTGCGATCCTAATAAGCCGAACGACGATCACCAAAAGCCAGGTGACCCACACAAACCCGGCGACAAACATCACGGGCCCGAAAAAGACGACACAGGCAGCAAGAATCACGGCCAAGACAGAGGCCCGATCGCTGCGCCTAAAACGTCAGATTCCGGATCGCACGATACAGAAGGTTCGTCGAGCAAAGGCAGTCTAGCTAACAGCATGGCTCTATTAGCGACACAGGCAACAACCGATCACGATTCGGCGAATAAACAGGCTACAAATTCGCCCGAATCGAATGATCACGACAACTCACATAAAGGAGAAAGTCAAAAATCGACAACTGCGGATGATTCCGTATCGAGCTCAATCAACTTGATTGAACACGACACGCTAGATTTTTCTAAAGCAGGCCACGGCAGTAGTAATCTCAATACTACTACTCAAGATGACAGTTCACATCAGAACGCCATCACGACCCGTGACACCTCGGCCAAAACCGCCGATGCCTCGCACGAAAATCACAGCAACAACGGAAACGTCGCGCACGAGAACAGCACCTCTCATGCCAGTGTTAACAAAGCTCAAAATAACACTGACAATAAGCAAACTGCTGATCCGAGTGAAACCAATGGAAAACCCATTGATAACACCACCAACACCAGTGACAAAAATCCTGAGGGACAAGTCAGCAATAATGGTGATAGCACAAAGGAAAATGCAGAAGTTACGAAAGGTGACACACTCAAAGTCAGTGACGTACTTACATCGGATGATTCTCATTCGTTGAACAAATTGCTCAACGAAAAATCAACCGATGCGAATAAACCCACGGGAGGAACAACGTCCACAACACTCAGCAGCCATGATATCGCTGTGCTATCGACACACAACGTCGATCACAACACGCATCATGCTGATGATCACGGACACGTTCAACACGGGGGTTAATTTAGGCGAAAAAAAAGCGGAAAAAGAGTCAGGAATTCCAACTCTTTTTCCGCCTACTATTCTCTACACTCCGCAGAAAAAGCTAAAACTCCGGCTTACCCTCATCCAAAAATTCCTGCAAATCAAAGCACAATTCCCGCGTCCCGGTTTTACTTATCGCAGAAATCTGATAAGCCGGCCCCTGCCAATCCAAGCGCTCCAAAATTGATTCACAATGCGCCTCACGTTCTTCCGGCGCGACCAAATCCACTTTATTAAACACCAACCATTGTGGTTTTTGCATTAATTCTTCACTATAGCGACGTAACTCACCCCAAATCGTATTAACTGCATCCACAGGATCGCTCCCGTCCACCGGCATCACATCCACAATATGCAACAACACTTTCGTTCGAGAAAGATGCCGCAAAAACGTAATTCCTAAGCCCACACCCTCAGCTGCACCTTCAACCAAACCAGGAATATCGGCAATCACAAAACTTTTTCCCATCTCCGTACTCACCACACCTAAATTGGGATGCAACGTCGTAAAAGGATAATCCGCCACTTTAGGTTTAGCAGCAGAAACAGCACGAATAAAAGTGGATTTTCCCGCGTTCGGCAGTCCCAACAAACCCACGTCCGCCA
>JBEPTX010000008.1:0-1816 GCA_041691795.1 Candidatus Saccharimonadota bacterium | reverse complement strand
TGGCGCATCTACGTGGTGCAAACCTACCATCAGTAGGCAAGTTTGCATTAGGCAAAGAGAGTGAGTTGAATGACAACGGCACGCGTCTGGCATCCCTAATGGAAAGCCACAAGCTACAGGCCGTCAATACCTTTATGAAATGTAATGCACGGTTGCGTACAACGCACCGGAATAACAGCCATAAATGGTACGGTCAACTAGACTATATCGTAGCGCAGACCAAGTGGCGAGGGGCATGGCGTAAGTGTCGAGGTTATTGGGATACGCCACTGAAGTCCGATCACTGTATTGTGGTGGGATCCTTGAAGTTGCGTTACTCCATCACCAAGACACGGAATAAGATAGTAAGACAAGTCAATGTCGCTAAGTTGTATGAAAATAACGGCGAAGCTGCAATAGAATACGCAATGGCAGTAGAAAACGGTTTGAAAGAGTGCAGATCGAGTACTACAGACGTGAACAAAGAATATGAAATTATTGAAAAGACCTGTCTAAAGGCAGCACACACCGTACTAGGGTTTCGCAAACCGTTTGCCGAGCCGTGGATCTCTGAGAGAACACTCGAAATTGTCAGCAGCCGCAGGGCTTTAACATTCGGCAGTCAGCCATTCAGGCAAATGACACGTCGTTTGCGCAAGTCTCTGCGTGACGATAAGAATCTGTTCTATACTAAACAAGCTAATGAGATGAATGACGCGTTCACCAGTGGTAACCAAAGGAAGGTGTTTAGTATGATAAGACGTACCTGTACAAAAGGGACCACAATTCCCGATAGGTTGCTTAGTAAAGATGGAAACATTATTGAAGACGGTCCAAGACAACAACAACGCTGGTTGGAACATTTCCACTCACAATTCAACAACAAGTCCGCACCAGATAACAGTCTCAGTTTAATTGATAATGTACATAGTAACAATAGAAATAAGAAAACTATAAATTGCTCCCGCATATACAACAACAATAATAATAATAACAATAGTGATAGTAAGGTAGCGCAAGTGGTAATCAACACACACCCACCCAACATTGCCGAAATAAGACTTTGTCTGACCAAAATAAAAAACATGAAGGCAGCGGGCTTGGGCGGTCTCCCAGCCGATTTATTAAAATATGGCGGCGCTGGGTTGTGTACTCGACTCACTAGGCTGATGTCCGATATTTGGTCAAATGAAGTAATACCAAGTCGGTGGGGCATTGCGGAGATCGTCCCCATATTCAAAAAGGGTGACAAAAGGGAATGCACCAACTGGCGCCCGATATCACTGTTGAATGTAGCGAGTAAAGTTCTCTCTGCTATCATCCTCCAGCGAATTAAGGGTTATGTTGAAACATGCTTAAATGAATCGCAAACGGGATTCCGAGCAGGTCGTAGTTGCACCGATTTGATTCAAACACTGCGTCTACTATCAGAGTACCGACACAATGCAAATAAGACACTCTACGTTGCATTCCTAGACTTTAAGGGTGCCTTTGATTCTCTATATCGACCAGAATTGTGGCACGAACTGTCTATACGAGGCATCCCCGAAAAGATCATCAATATGATAAAAGCGCTGTACACACAGTCATCAGCAGTAGTCCGGGTGGGTCCAGGTGCACAAACACAACAATTCGCAGTGTCCAGCGGTGTGCGCCAGGGCGATGTTCTATCGCCACTGCTGTTCAATATTGCAATTGATCGTGTTCTTGGTGCCCTGCATAGAAGCGGCAAAGGATGTGAATTTCCCCTAATATGTGATAGTACAAAATTAGGAAAAATGTCCAGTATGACATACGCTGATGATATTGCAATACTAGCTGACACAAGGGAAGATCT
>JBEPTX010000007.1:0-1972 GCA_041691795.1 Candidatus Saccharimonadota bacterium | reverse complement strand
AGATCTTCCCTTGTGTCAGCTAGTATTGCAATATCATCAGCGTATGTCATACTGGGCATTTTTCCTAATTTTGTACTATCACATACTAGGGGAAATTCACACCCTTTGCCGCTTTTATGCAGGGCACCAAGCACACGATCAATTGCAATATTGAACAGCAGTGGCGAAAGGACATCGCCCTGACGCACACCGCTGGACACTGCGAATTGTTGTGTTTGTACACCTGGTCCAACCCGGACTACTGCTGATGAATGTGCATACAGCACTTTGACCATGTTGACAATCTTATCGGGGATACCTCGTTGACACAGTTCGTGCCACAATGCTGGTCGATATAGCGAGTCGAAGGCGCCCTTAAAGTCTAGAAATGCAACGTACAGTGGCTTATTTGCATTATGTCGATGCTCTGATATTAGACGTAGTGTTTGTATTAAGTCGATGCAACTGCGACCTGCTCGAAACCCGTTTTGCGATTCATTTAGGAAAGACTCAACATAACCCTTAATTCGCTGGAGAATGATAGCAGAGAGTAGCTTACTCGCTACATTCAACAATGATATCGGGCGCCAGTTGCTACATTCTCTTTTGTCACCCTTCTTAAATATGGGGACGATTTCTGCAGTGCACCATAGACTTGGAATTTCCTCTTTTGTCCATATATCAGACATTAGTCTCGTCAAACGAGTACACAGCCCAGCGCCGCCATACTTTAACAGATCGGCTGGGAGACCGCCCAAGCCCGCCGCCTTCATGTTCTTAATCTTGGACAAACAAAGTCTTACCTCGGCAATGCTTGGTGGGTGTGTATTGATATTTACTGGTTGCGCTTCACTATTACTATTATTATTATTATTACTATTGCCATTATTAATATTGTTGTTGGAACGAGAATTTTTACTTTTATTACGTGTATTATCACTTAGATTGAAACTGTTGTTCGGTGGGGAATTGTGATTAAATTGTGAGTGGAAGTGCTGTTGCCAGCGTTCTTGTAGCTTTAGACTATCGTCGATAATGTTTCCTTCTTTACTAAATAAGTTATCGGGGATTGTTACACCTTTTGTACAAGTGCGCCTGATCATGCCGAAGACTTTCCTTTGATTGCCACTCGTGAATGCTTTATTCATCTCATCCGCTTGTTTAGTATAGAAAACGTTCTTATCGTCCCGTAGAGATTTGCGCAGACGACGGGTCGTTTGCCTAAATGGCTGACTACCGAATGCTAAACCTCTTCGGGCACCGACTATCTGGAGAGTCTTCTCCGAAATCCATGGCTGGATAAACGGTTTGCGATATCCTATTTCAGCTTGTGCTGCATTCAGACAGATCTTTTCTATATTATCATAATCCTTGTTCACGTCTGTAGTACTCGATCTCCACTCTTTCAAACCATTTTCAACAGCCATCGCGTATTTAGTAGCAAATTCCCCGCCATTTTCATATAATTTGGCGACATTGACTTGTTTTACTGTCTTATTCCATGTCTTGGTTACTGAGTAACGCAACTTCAGACTTCCGACCACAATGCAGTGATCGGACTTCAGTGGCGTATCCCAATAACCTCGACACTTACGCCATGCCCCTCGCCACTTGGTCTGCGCTACGATATAGTCTAGTTGACCGTACCATTTATGGCTGTTATTCCGGTGCGTTGTACGCAACCGTGCATTACATTTCATAAAGGTGTTGACCGCTTGTAACTTATGGCTTTCCATTAGAGTGGCCAGGCGTGAGCCATTGTCATTCAGATCTCCTTCTTTGCCTAACGCGTATTTGCCTACTGATGGGAGGTTTGCACTGCGTAAGTGTGCCAATCGTGCATTAAAGTCGCCCCCGCATAACAGAACTTTGCATTTTGGTATACTATTCACTAATCGTTCATACTCATCGTAGAACCCACTTTTCGCCTCATCAGAAGCGTACTCGGGTGGCGCATAAGCACTAATGACCACTACGGGCGGCTGTGTTTGTA
>JBEPTX010000006.1:0-3546 GCA_041691795.1 Candidatus Saccharimonadota bacterium | reverse complement strand
TTTTTGAGCGTCATCTTGAGTATGGCATAAGAATCTATAATCATCTTTATACCTAACACCAATAAAGTTGATTTTTTCTTGCATTAAAAGATTTGAAGCGAACTGATCTACAGCAGAGAGAATAACTTCAGCTATTAAATCGGATATTGCTTGGCCAATAGCAATGCCATTTGTACATCCGTCATTGCTATTTCTAGTCAGTAAATCAAGTTTATTCCCAAGAAGTTCATAGTTGTAGATAGGGTTAATAACCCGCGAATAAATGGCGCAGGTCACTAGTAAATTCAAAATTTCATTATAAAGAAAATCGGATCACCCGAAAAAAATGAGATAGCCCACTAAACTAATCTAAAATTAAGGGACCAATGAAACCCGTTTGTTATCGTTAGTGATTTGAGCGTCTCGACGATACCAAACGACACCCAGTCCCTTGATATAAAGCATATCATGTGATCGCATAAAAGCCAGGTTTCATTAGCAAAGGATTGCTATGGAACTGACACCACGACTATTTCTATGTGTGCTCTGTTATGAACAAGTCATTATCTGCACCCACTGCGATCGGGGAAATATTTACTGTAGTTTTTCCTGTGCATTCAAAGCACGAAAAAATTCGTTACGTAAAGCCGGAATTCGCTATCAGAGTAGTATCAAAGGCCGGTTAAATCATGCATTACGTCAGCGTCATTATATGCAACGGTTAAGGGCGTTTAAAAATAAAATGACGCATCAGGGTTCCCTCGAAACCACCCCGGATGGTTTACTGCCGCTGGTTAAAAACAAGGCAATAAAGACTGGCAAGAGGCAGATAAATGATCTGATAATCTGTTGTTTGTGCCATACCACTGTCTCTCCTTTGCTTCGTTCCAGGTTTTTGCGTTACGGAGTGCCTAAAAAAGCACACTCTTTATTGTCTTGTTCGCGACCACCTTGATGACTATCTTAATGAGGAGCAGAACAATGAGCATTTCAGATGAGTTACAGGCCAATATATTGCGCTATTACCATGTTGAAAAATGGCGTGTGGGGACTATTTCATCTCAATTGGGCGTGCATCACAGCACGATAAAGCGCGTCCTGTCAGAAGCAGGGGTCCCCAAAAGGAAAATCCTTGTGCAATCGTCAATGATGGATTCGTATTTATCATTCGTACTGGATACGTTGCAGCGGTACCCCACTTTGACAGCAAGTCGCCTTTTTTCCATGGTGCAAGAACGAGGTTATCCCGGCGGGATTGATCATTTTCGCCATCTTATCTCATATTATCGACCAAAGCCGGCAGCGGAAGCCTATCTACGGTTAAGAACCTTGCCTGGTGAGCAAGCGCAAGTTGATTGGGGGCATTTCGGATACATGATGTTGGGACAAGCAAAGCGACCATTGATGGCTTTTGTCATGGTATTAAGTTACTCCCGGAAAATTTATTTACATTTTTATCTCAATCAACGCACGGAAAATTTTTTACGTGGTCATGAAAATGCCTTTCAGGCCTTTGGTGGTGTCCCTCGCGTATTGTTATATGACAACCTCAAAAGTGCCGTGTTAGAGCGGCAGGGAGATGCCATTCGGTTTAACCCGACTTTGCTGGCATTCGCGGCTCACTCCCACTTTGAACCAAGACCTTGTGCTGTTTATCGTGGCAATGAAAAAGGACGGGTGGAACGGGCTATCCGCTATGTTCGTGATAATTTCTTTGCAGCGCGCACGTATCGCGATTTAGATGATCTGAATGCTCAGGCAATGCATTGGTGTGAAACACAGGCTGCCAACAGGCCTTGTCCCGAAGATAAAACAAAGTCTGTCAGAAATGCATTTGAAGATGAGCAACTGCGATTGATAGCCTGTCCTGTCAACCCATTCCCGGTCGATGAAATAGAAACTGTTCATATCGGTAAAACACCCTATGCCCGATTCGATATGAATGACTATTCTGTCCCGCATGACCATGTGCGAAAAACGCTAACCATTCACGCCACGCTTGATGTGGTAACCATTCTGGATGGGACAACCGTGCTCGCCAAACACTCTCGCAGTTATGACAAGGCCAAACAAATCGAATGTGCAGAACACATTGAAACGCTCATTGAACGCAAGAAACAGGCACGATTACATCGTGGCCAAAGCCGGTTAACACATGCGATTGACTGTGCCCGTGCTTTCCTTGATGCAGCAGCTCTACGTGGTTATTCCCTGGGTTCCACGACCAATCAACTGTTGTCTTTACTTGACGATTATGGAGCCTGTGAACTGGATGAGGCGATGAAAGACGCACTGGCTCGTGGCGTACCGCATGCCAATGCCGTGCGGCTGAGTTTACAACGACGGCAAGATGAGAGGCATCAACCACCACTGGTCGTCTTGCCTGTATCTGACGACAAACGTATCAATGAACTCATCGTCAAGCCCCATAAATTAAGTGATTACGATGTGCTCAATCAGTCTGAACCAATAGAGGAGAAATAATCATGTTACCTGATTTATTACTACAGCGCGCAAAAGCACTCAAGCTTCATGGCCTCATCAATCACTGGGACGAGGTGGCCGACACTGAATGGCTTGGAAAACTTGTCGGTTGGGAGGAGGCATATCGTTCCCAAAAAAGCCTGGACAGCCGTCTGCGCAGTGCACGCATTGGTCGCTTCAAACCATTAGCTGACTTTGATTGGAGCTGGCCAAAACGTTGTGACCGGGATGTCATTGAAGAATGGATGCAGTTGAATTTTATGAAGGATGCGACCAATGTCATTTTATGTGGACCCAATGCAGTGGGCAAAACAACGATAGCCCGTAATATCGCTTATCAAGCTATCCTGAAGGGGTATACCGCACTGTTTACAACTGCCGCTGGGATGTTAAATGAACTGGCTGCCATCGACAGCGACAGCGCGTTGCGCCGTCGTATCAAAGGTTATGTTCAACCCGCATTGCTCATCATCGACGAGGTCGGTTATCTGTCATACTCCAATCGTCATGCGGATTTGTTGTTTGAAATTATTTCTCGGCGGTACGAAGAAAAATCGACGCTTATTACCACCAACAAACAATTTAATGAATGGCGTGAAATCTTCCCCAATGCTGCTTGCGTAGTATCCATCATCGACAGACTTGTTCACCACTCAGAGATCGTCAATATCGAGGCTGAATCATTCCGACTAAAGGAATGGAAAGACAACAGTGCCAGAAAGACAGCCGAGCGAGCCAGAAAAAAGAAGCCAGTTAAAACGGAGGAAACCGAACATGCGTGACATGATGTTGGACGCTCTACTGCCAGAGACCTTGTCTGATGAGGCTGCATATAACTTGGTGAACTTTCTTGGCGACCTTACCCGTACTCTGGAGTGTATTTACCATACCCAGATTCAACGCCACCATCAGAAGGGTGAGTCGGAATTTTATTATTCAATGTCAGATGTGCTCAGGGAGGATCCACCGTTTTAGCTGTAGCTGGCAGTTTTAGTAGAAATTAGATCAAGGTGAACATTGTACGTTAACCTTGATCAATTTAAGCCTGCGCCATATATCCGCGGTTTTGCGACACTGTTAACA
>JBEPTX010000005.1:0-16134 GCA_041691795.1 Candidatus Saccharimonadota bacterium | reverse complement strand
CCCCCCCCCCCCCCCCCCCCCCCCCCCCCCCCCCCCCCCCCCCCCCCCCCCTCCGTTCCCCGGAGCGCTCAAGGAGATCATCATCTCCTGCGACCAGATGGAGTGTCCGGTCGCGCACAATAACACGCACATCATGGATAATGGTGGGCTACAGAAGATGGGGTGGACCTGGCTGGCTGTGAACGGCACGATCCGACATTACTGCCCAGACCACCGACGAACACAAGCTTCAGACAAGGAGTAATTAGATATGGCAACGCAACTTCCAACGCTGTTCAATGCACAGGACGCGGTGCCTGCGCACACCGCTCAGTTTTTCGACGAGGTCGGCAGCAACATCACCTCCAAGCAGACGGTTAACAGCCTGTCGCCGGGCGGTAAGCTGTGGACGCTGAGCATCGATGGTCAGAAGACCGTGCTGCAGCGCAACGTCAACGGCGACATGGAGCCGCTGCCGATCATGAAGGTCGTCATTCTCGACTACGCCAAGCAGCGCGGTCGCCAATATTATGCTGGCGACTTCGACCCCAACAAGACCAGTCAACCGATCTGCTGGTCGGACGACGGCGTCGCGCCCGACGCCAGCCTGCCTGGACCGTTCCCAGATGGCACTGCGATCGAGCCCGGCAAGTCGCACAAGATCAGCACCGCTTGCGCCACCTGCCCGATGGCAGTGAAGGGCTCCAAGATCGCACAGGGTAAGTCTGTGACAGCCTGTTCGCAGCACTTGATGGTCGCGGTCCTGCCCGATCCGCAGCTGGGTATGCCACCGATGGCGATGAAGCCGCTGCGCCTCAAGCTCGCCATGACCAGCATCTGGGACAAGGAGAGCCCCGACGAGGAGATGCAGGGCTGGTTGGCGTTCGACAACTACCGCGACTGGCTGCTGGCACGGCAGGTCAAGCACACCGCTGCGGTGGTGACCAAGATGAAGTTCGACAACAAGGTCACCTACCCCAAGGTGTTCTTCTCGGCAGAGCGCCGCCTTGACGGCGCTGAGTTGGACATGATCAAGCCGATGCTCAACAGCGACGAGGTTAAGAACCTGCTCGGCGGGAAGTTCACCCCGGCGGGTGCCGACGGTATCCCGCATGACCAGCAGGACATCGTTCAACCGCCAGCAGCTGCACCAGCGATACAGGCGGCACCCACTCAGTACGTCATGGCACCGAGCGAGACCTTTACCCGTGAGCAGTATCATGCTGCCGGATGGAGTGATGAGCAGCTGCTCAAGGCAGGCAAGATGGCCGGACCTACCGCGCCGGCTGCGCCTGCCGCGACCATGGTCGTCGCCGAACCAGCACCAGCGGCTGACCCGCCGGTTCCAGCTGCCGTGCTCGCTCCTGCTGCCATGGTCATCCAGGAGCCTGCTCAGGCTGCTGCACCGCCGCCTACGCCAGTACCGCCCAAGTCTGAACCGCCCGCTGCAGCGGCGGCTGCGGCGACCGTTACGCCGCCTACATCGACCGAGGTCCCGACCTCGCTCGAAGGCATCATGGCCGAGTGGAAGTGAGCTTGCCAACTCTTAATGACTGACACATAGTCCATACCCCCCGTACCGATTTTGGGCTGGTCGTGCGGGGGGTTAGCCGGGGGTTGGTAGCGTGAACAAATCACTCATTGCGTACGGGTTCACTACGTGAGCCCCGGCGACTTCCTTCGTGCCGTGTGGCCAAGCGAAGGCATCTACTGTCTCGCCACACCGTTCGCCATCCCTAACGGGCCGCGCAAAGGTCAGATAACCTACTCGCACAAGACCTTCGACACCATCGCTGCGGCTGAGACTTTCGTGCTCAACAACCGCGCCAACAACGACATCTTTTTCGCCGTTCACACGCTCAAGGAGCACACGCGGTGGAACCCACATAAGACCAACACCAAGACGGGGGAGATCGGCGCCACCGAGGTCAGGTCGCATGCCAACATGAAGGCCTCTCGGTCGTTCTTTTTCGATCTCGATGTCGGTGCCGATCCCAGCAAGTATGACAGCGCCGAAGAGGCCGGCCTCGAGCTTATGCGCTTCTGCAGCGTGACCAACCTGCCGCGCCCGCTGGTGGTGCTCTCGGGCCGCGGCTTGCACGTCTACTGGCCGCTTGCCGAAGCTCTCGACAGCGAGGACTGGCGCGTCGAGGCAGCCAAGCTCAAACAACTGGCACGACACCACGGCTTGAAGGCCGATCCGATGCGCACGACCGACACGTCGAGTGTGCTTCGTGTTGTCGGCACCGTTAACTACAAGAACCGCGCCGATCCGAGATCGGTTAAACCGTTGACCTCGGCCAGTGAGACTGGTGCCGGGATCTTCGTGGCGATGCTCGACAAGGCCGTCATCGAGGCCGGGATCGAGATCAAGGCACCGCTCAAGTTGACCACCGACGATGCCGACATCCTCGGCTCGAACATGGAGCGCGAGTTCACCGGGCCACCAGTGACGCTGTGGGCGGTGTTGGATGCTTGCGGCCAGATGCGTCGCCTGGCGCTTTCCAAGGGGCAGTACGGCGAGCCTGAGTGGTACAACGGTGTGATTGGCGTTGGCCGCTTTGTCGAGGAGGGCCACCGCCGCGTTCAGCAGATGAGCGAGGGCCACCCCGGTTACACGCGCGAGGCGACCGAAGACAAGCTTAAGCAGCACGAGTCTTACCGTGACGGCAAGACAGGTAAGCCGCTGGGCCCGACCAGCTGCGCCAAGCTCGCAGAGGCCTGTGGTGCAGCCCACGAGGACATCTGTCAGGCCTGTCCGTTCTGGGGCAAGGTCCATGGCCCGCTCGGCGCTGCACGCTTCAAGGACTCGGCACCACCACCGACCGTGATCGAGATGGTCGGAGTGACGCCGGTCGAGGTGGAGCTTCCGAAGGCTCCGGCACCATATATGCGCCAGAAGGGGAGCGGCATCTCGGTCAGGGCCAAGAACGCCAACGGCGACGAAGAGTATAATGTTATCTACGAGCACGACCTGTACCCGATCCGGCGTCTGTCGAACCCGCACCAAGGCACCGAACAGCAAGTGTGGCACGCTTCCTTGCCGCGTGGTGATGAGAAAGATTTTACGCTTGACGCCGACATGTTGTACGATCCCCGCAAGTTTACGTCGGCGATCTCAAATCAAGGGATTTATCCGAACCGGGGTCACGTCTTACAGCTGCAGGAATATATGGTCGCTTACATCAAACAGCTCCAGTTGCTCGTCGACGCTGATGCGCAGAGCAACCACCTCGGGTGGACCGATGACTATTCAAAGTTCGTCCTGCCTGACAAGATCCTGTCGGTTGACGGCACCGCCAAGACGGCACAGCTGAGCATGGGCGCGCAACGCGCTTCGCTCCACGTCCACAAGAAGGGCGACCTTAACCGCCAGGTTGAGTTGATGGATTTCTTCAACCGTCCCCAATACCTCCCCAATCAGTTCATGATCCTCGCCGGGCTCGGCACTCCGATCTTCTACGCCACCGGCCACCATGGAGTAATCATCAATGCCTCAGGAGACGCTGGAGCGAGCAAGTCGACGACCCTTTACGCTGCGGCATCGATGTGGGGTCAACCAGAGCTTTATCCTATTAATGGTACTAACAACGGCGCTACTGTTAGGGGCCGTAATGAGCGTGTCACTGTATTGGCTAATCTTCCGGTCTGCGTGGACGAGATCACCCACCTCCCGGTGAAGGATGCAATTGACCTGGCGATGTCGATCACCCAACCGGGGCACCGCATTCGCCTCCAAACCGACGGTGTCGAGCGGGCCAGCCTCGGCAGCTACAAAGCGACCATCATGCTGTCGACCGGCAACAACAGTCTCCACGGTTTGCTGTCGACCGACAACGCCGCCGGCACCGCCGGGTCGATGCGGGTATTTGAGATCCTGTTCAACAAGACCCGCTGCCACACCAAGAACGAAGCCGACACTTTCCTGCACGAACTCAAGCAGAATTACGGTCACTTCGGTGAGCTGTTCGTCGGTTACGTCATGCCCCAGCGCATGGCGATCGAAGCGCGCATGCGGGAGAAGGTCAAGCTCATCGACGAGGAGCTGGGTATCCAGGCCTCAGAGCGCTTCTGGTCGGCCGGCATCGCCGAGGTGCTGGTCACTGGCGAGATCGCCAACTCGATCGGTCTGCTGTCCTATAACCCGTTGGAACTAAAGGAGTGGGCCTACGACGTTCAGGTTCCTCACATGCGCGGTGTGGTCAGGGAGGAATATAGCGACCCGCTCTCGGTCGTCATGGACTATCTCGACGCGATCAGCTCCAACATGGTGGTAATGGAAAAGTCTAAACACGCGACCATGGACATCACCAACATCCAGCGCAAACCGACGGGCGCGCTGCTGGCTCACTACGACATCGATGAGCGCATGCTCTACGTCTCGCGCAAGGCCTTCAAGGATCACTGTGCGCGGATCGGCGCCAACTCGCGCAAGGTGCTCGACGATCTCAACAGGTCGCGCGAGGGCGGGCCTGTTGTCCCCAATACCTATATCAAGCGCACGTTGGGTGCGGGAACTGAATATGGTAAAGGACAAACCTGGTGCTTCTCGATAAACACCGCACATCCCGAAGTATCGGGGAAAGCAGAACTGAAGATACACTTAGGGGGTGGTCAGTCGGGGGTCGAAATGAAAGCGCCTACGCTCACCATTGTGCCGTGAACCATCGGGCCTTCTGCCGCAACTGCGGGGCCGACATCGTCATCGATGAACAGATCTGTATCGATGAATTCTCGATGCTCGGCGACGCCTACCCACTCTGCTACAGGGGCCAACCGATTAAGCTCACTCATGGTGAGCGCACCGTCGCCTGGTCACTCCTCAAGGCTTATCCAGAGCATGTTCGTCGAACGACCCTGCTTGATCGACTCGACTCCGAAAGCGCCAATAACATCCTCCAGGTTATCATCTGCCGCATCCGCCATAAGCTCACCGAGGTTGGCGCACCCAACGCGATCGAGACAGTATGGGGAGCGGGCTATCGCTGGAAGCCGGGAGGGGGACATGCAGTTGCTGAGAAAGTTTCGGGTGATGCTCGCGGGATCACCAAGGCCTTACGTCAGCTCTATAGTCACTCGGGTTAGCGAGCCGACTGTCGTTCACGTAGCGCGGTTGCAGTAAGCGCGCAAAAAAAGGGCGGCTCCGAAGAACCGCCCTCGCCCTCGCCCTCGCCCTCGCTGGCTTAGCTCGTTGTTTCCGACGTCTCGAGTGAATGCGTGAACTGGTCGTACAGCTGCCGGGCCTGTTCCAGGTCGCCCGACGCCCACACTCGTGGGTCTTCACCCTGGCGAGTGCGCTCGATCAGAATGAATTCGCTCCCGCTCTGGAGCTTGCTCGAGGCGAGTTCCGACTGGATGTTGAACTGCGCCCTGTTGGCGTTAATCATTTTGCCGAGCTGGCTGAAATTACTTTTCTGAGTCATGGGGCCCTCTTTCCTTCGCGTCACGCCCGGGGGTGGGCGCACCATTACAATGGTCCGATCGAGCGCGAAGTTCCAGTTCTTATTTAGTTACCCAACGGCCCCAGCCCAAGCCGCAGCATCTGACGCACGTGCTCGCTAATGCTATCGTCCAGCGTGCGGAACGTGAATGCATTTCCCGTCAGCTTGTTCAACTGGTTCTCGCCGGTTGTTTGTGCGCCAGTCAGTCCCGTCTGCGCACCATAGAGCCCACCTTGCTGCCGGGTATTGTAGATGTTCGCTCTGGCAATGTCCCCAACGTACTTGGTCTGCTCGTCAGTATTGCGAGCATTGGCCCTAGCATAGAGGCCCTGGGCCGTCTGTAGACCGATGTCGGATGCGCTCTCTTTCGGACGCAGGCCAGCGTTGACGTCGGTCAAATGGGCGTCGGCACGGTTCTGCAGTCCGAGATCGTTGTTGCGCTGCTGGTCGAGCGCGTTCTGGTTGCGCGCAAGATCCCGCTGGGTCTGATCTTTTTGATTCAGCGACTGTAAAATCAGATCGGCGATGCCCATTTTGTCCCCCTAGTTACTGAAGCTGTAATTTTCGTTATGAGTGTGGCTGTAGCTGTCGCTCAGGCTGATGCTCTCGCCGTAGCTGTTGCTATTGGCGAAGCTAACACTTGTGCCGGCGCTTTGCGACCAGTTAACGGCGTTAAGCGCCGCAGCACCGAGCTGCGCCGAGACCTGCGCCCCGACCTTGGCAGCATCGAGCGCGAGACTGCGCACGGTAACGTACATCTCGGCATTGGCCTTAGCCGCGTTGATACCAATCTCGGACACGCGCTGAGCCTGGTCGAGCGCCACCTGCCACTGCTTGGTCAGCACCTCGTTGTACGACGTGACCGCTTGAACCTCGGCTTTATACTCGTCCGACAGGCTCGAGTTGAATGCGCTGATCGCCTGCGCGCGCGAGGCTTCACCGGAATACTCGGCCTCGAACCGCTTGAGCTGCAGCTCGGCGCCTTTGATCTTGCCCTCGAAGGCCGCGATCAGGATGTCGGCCTGCTTGGCGTCGGCGGTGACCTGCGCGCTGAACGCCTCAACCTGGCTGCGGTAGACGTCCTGCTTGGTCTTCTCGGCCTCGAGCGTGGCGCGGTAGCCCTCGACCCCAGCGGTGTAGGCGTTAATTTTGGCGACGTACGCCTTGATCTGCTCGCCATAGACCTCGATCTTGGTCTTCTCGATGTCGGCCTTGATCTGGATGCCGCTCAACCGGGCCTTATAGACCTCGACTCCGGACAGCGCCGCCTCGACCTGCGCCTTATACTGCTCGACCAATGCGGTGTTGATCTGGGCCTTGGCGCTCTCGGCCTCGACCTGCGCCTTGTAGGCGTCGACCTTGGCGATCTCGGCACGGATCAGCGCCTCGTAGATCTGGACCTTGGTCTTGTACGCCTCGAGATAGGCCGCATAGGCTTGAACCTTAGCGTTGTAGATCGCGATGCCCGCCTCGGTGGCGTATTTGGTCGACTCGAACAGCCGCTGCTCGACAGAGTTGGAGTAATTGATCAGCTCGCCCTCGAGCTGGGTCGCGGTGGTCAATGCGGCCAGCACGTTGCTCTGCTCAAGCTCGGCCTGCTTGATCATGATCTCGCGGCTGTTGCCACGGTTGGCGTAGTCCATCTCGGTCATGATCTTGAGATGCGCGTCGAGATATACGCCGGGAGGCATGGAGAAGCCCATCGCCTCCATCTCGTCGAGCTTGAGGAACGACTCGGCAGCCGACCGGGCCTCGCGCTCGCGTCCACGGTCCCAGATCGCATTCTCGACGGCGGGGTTAAGCCCGGTGCCGCCGTTAACGAATCGGTCCTTTAGGCTGGTCTTGAGCGCCTCCAGCAGCGCCGAGGTGTAGGCCGCGCCGGGCACGTACTCACGTAGCGTCGGCTCGACCGCGGTCAGCGTCGGGATCGCGTTGGGATCGATCGCGGTCGGCATGTTCAAACCAGCGAAGCTGGTGATGTTGAGCGACAGCAGGCTCGGTGGACTGGGCAGCGTCAGCGACAGCAGCGGCTCGACATAGGTCAGGTCAACCCCTGGAGCCGTCGGCACAATCTCGGAGAAGGCCGCTGGAGCCGATCCAAAGGCCAGTACAGGCGGTTGCGCGTCGAACGGTGCCGGAAGCACACTGGTGACATCGAGCACGTCGGTGAAGTCCGGTGGCGCGTTGGGTGACGTCCACACCACTGTCTGGAGCGTTGGCGCCGGCTGGGTCAGCTGCCCAGGAGCCGAAGGACCGGCTGGGAATATGGGGTTGATGACTGGCGGAACGAGCGCAGCCGAAGCATCGCCCAGCCGAAGCAGATACGTGTTGGCAGCATTGGTCTGTTGATCAGCGTAGGCTGAGATACCCGCCACGCCGCCGAGGAAAATAGGATCAGGCGGCGGCGTCAGCAACGCACCGCTTTGTCCACCGATCGTGATGCTGCCCATGCTTCAAGTCCCCCGACCCCGGCAAAACCCTACCATTACACCACCAAAAATGAAAGACGCGGGCAGATCAACCGAAGCTTGCTGCGCCAAGGAGGCCGTCGAGTGTCAGTGTGCCAAGTTTTGGTAGACCGTAATGGTTGTACATCGACTTGAACGGGAAGAAGACTTCGGCCAGTAAAGTGATTGTTGTTATCGGCTTACGGATGGGCGCGTCCCCGACCGCTGGATACCACCGATAGTAGCTGGAAAAATTATCGAAGAACCCAGCGGTCACCAGCTTGGGGATGCCCTTGAAAAACGTGACCTGCAGCTCGCACAGCATCGTCTTGGGTGCTGTCGTCGTGCCGCCGACCAACTGGTAATAGTTGGGGTGACCGGATGCCGTGTAATCAAATATGTTCGCCACCTCGACGTGGGGATATGAGTTGAGGTACGCGGCTTGGAGGGTGCCGTAAGCGGTCCACTCAGGGGGCAGTGCTGGACTGACGTACCAGTTATGATCGAAGTCGCGGTAGACCACGACTTTTTCATAGTTATAATTGTACGCCACCACGATGTACTGACGCCGCGGGGTGCCTTCGACGAACAGGAAATTTCCATAGAAATCGATTATCGCTCCGCGTGACGGGTGCATCGGTCGCAGGTCGACAGTGAGGGACCCCCACCAGTCGTTGTCTGGTGGTAGTGATCGCGTCTCACCTAGCCCGGTGCTATTCACATCCAAGATCGGAGCATTGAAAATTGGGTCGTTGAATTCGCTTTTCGGTGGTCGCAAAAAGGCTCCAGTAAAATTGACGCCTTTTGTAGGATCGAAACTATCCGGTTGGACTACGGCTTCCAGCGGTGAGGTCATGTAGCCGAGTATGAATGGTGTGGTGATGCCGAGTTTGTTGTGGACCGCAAACTCAATCAACACATAATCCCATGGGGATTCATCGACCTTTTTCTTAATCGCCTCGAACACTGCGTTGTCGACCTCGAGGTGCAGCGTCTCCTGCCCCTGGAGATTCTGGTAGCTCATGCGCGCACCAGGAATTTCCTTGCGGAACTTGGTGTTCTCGATGGGGCTCAGTGAATAGTTCTGTTGGGCGCGGCCGTGAAACGCCTTGAGCTGCCCACCAAAGTGATCAGCGACCACGCGCCACTCCGGTGTGTCGGGGTGAAAGCCGGCGATCACCAGCTTAGGCGGTGGGATCGTTACCCTGGGGAAAGCCTCGGTGCCCTTCTGGGTCGGCAGCGACCAGCGCTTATTGACCATTAGACACGCCGATCGGCGACCAGCGGCACGAACTCGATCGTATCGAGGTCGAAGTCCTGGCCGGTGCTGATCAGCTCGAACGCGAAGTAGCGCGCGCGCAGCCCCTTACCCATGTGAACCTTGGTCGAGCGCATGTCGCGCGTGCTCACAGCGTAATCGTAGGTCTTGCCATCGCCAGTGATCAGCCTGAGCACGAAGTCACCCTCACCGCGAACGCCGAGATAGGCCGCCTTGAACAAGGTGAAGTGCGTCCCTGCCCACTGCGCGAAGCCACTCTTGATGCGCGCGACGATGCTGGTGCCGTTGTCGTCGTCGCCAAGCAGCTCGTAAAGACCAGCGCTGGTGGCCCCGAGGTACTTGTCGCCGATGCGGGCGAAGCTGTTAAAGGCGTAATTGTCATACTCGGTGACCGACCCTGTGCGCGTGTTCATCGCCCACGTCGTGATGCCGCTGTCTCCGACCACACCGCTGCTGCCGGGTGAGAGATAGGCCGCGGTGATCTGGATCCCTTGGTTAAGCGTGCCGGTGAGGATCGCACGCAGAATGTTGACGTCGTGGAGCCCGATGCCGCTGGTCGCAGTGACCCTCAGGACCAAACGCGGGGTCTGGGACGGTGCGATGCCGATGCCCTCGGCGAGTTGTGCGCCCTTGGCAGCTGGGCTGAGCAGGGCATCATGGACCCCAACGGCCTCGGTTAAAAACCCACCAAGGAACTTGACCAGCTCGCTAGCGACCCTGATCTGCTCAGTCGAGGTCAGGTGGTAGGTCAGCGCCGGAACCACTACCCCGGCCAGCCCTAGCTTCTCGATCAGCCGCAGCGACGCACGGACCTGCTGTGTGGGTGTGATACCGACGCCGCTGGTGAGTGTAGCCCCAACCCCAGTGTTGAGCCGCGCAGCGACCCCCATGGCTTCGCTGTTAACGAGATGGAACCTCGAGTTGGGGGTCTGTGCGAGAGCGATCCCGAGATGCTCGAGCATGACCACACCGCGCAATGCGGTCGGTACGTCGTGGGCACCGATACCTTCTGTCGACGTGACCTGCCTAGCCCGAGCGGCGATGACGTTACCGTAATTGATCCCGATGCCCTGGGTCATCCGCTCCTGCGGGATGTACGGACGATCCGTTTGCTGAATATAGAAATACTCGAAAAAGTCCCAGTAATCGACGAATGTTCGACGCACCGTCGCATCAGTCGGCGCCGTGCCAATGCCCTCAGCGACAGTGACGGGATAAGCGGTCACTCAGTCCTCCCGGAAAGTGGGGTGGGCCCTCAAGCCCACCCAATTAGACCGAGGACGCCGTGAACGTGTAGGTCAGTAGCAACTGATCAGTAGACACGACCGCCTTCGATGAAGCGAATTGCGCCGCTGAGAACAAGGTCCCAGCCGTTGAACTCTTGGCGCTGTTGGACACCAGGAACGCGCCGTAGATGGTCTTGGTGGCGTTGAAGGTGAAGGTCGCCACACTGGCCGAGTTGGTGATCGACTGGCTTGCCGCGGCCGCCTCGTTGTAAGTCTGGCGAACGGTCTCGGAATAGGCGGTGCACTCGGTCGATGCTGCGGTAACAGTCGCTGCGGTCAGCGTTGCTACTGGCGTGTAGTTGGCCTCAAAGATGCCGAGATACCAGGTGCCGATCTGGGTGTCGCCGTGGAACATGATACCGAGGAGTGAATTGAGGCCCTCGTTGACGACGAGGTTGGGCGATTCCCACTCGTCGATGACCTTGCCGGCGCGAACATGTTGGCCGATGAATTTGCCGCCAACCCGGAGGCCAGCTTCAGGAAGCAGTACGCCGCCTGTCGTAGGTGTATAATCCATGCTTAAACCCCCCCATGCGCGACCCCCGTCACGCGGTATTACCTAATTACACTATAACACGCTATCCCGTCCAGTCACTCCACCTTGAAATCGAGGATTGTAAACTTGGCCGGACCGGTTGCACGCACGCCGTGACCATAACCATCGCCGCCACCCAACGTAAAGCCGACCCGCCCAGCCTTGGCTTTAGCCGCGGTAAACTCGGTTATATTCTTGGCTGCACTCATAACGTAAACCGAAGTCCACGGTCCATTCAGCGGAACAGTGATCTCATGATCACCTGCAGCGATCGGTGCGGGTGAGTTGAACGTTGCCCACCAGCGCCCGCCGGACTTGCCGAGCGAGCCGAAAGTGACCGTTGTCCCGCTGGCGCCGCTCGCCGGGAAATCGACGTTGGCCGCAAAGGCCGTCGAACCGCTTGATGGCGCGGTGAAGCCGCCGGTCGTGCGCGCGATGTTCTGGCGGGCGTAGCTGGAATAGGCGCTCTCGCTGGTCGACTGCGTCCCAGCGTCGCCAGGGTCGGCCGTATGAAGCGCGGCGATGATGTTGGTCTCTGGCGAGCTCGTCGCGTTGATGGCGTAGTTTGCCCACGTCGTGGCGTTGAAGATTAGCGCCAGGATCGCGTTCTCGGTGACGTCGGAAAAGCTCATTTCAGCAACCCCGCGCCGGCGAGCAGGTAAGCGGTGAGGCAAGCCAGGCCAGCGGCGGTGAGATTGATGCGGCTGCTGACTCCAAGCGCGGCGATCACGAACAGGATCAGCGCGGCGAGCAAGAGCAGGAGTGCAAGTGTAATCACGGGTGGGGTCTCCTTCGCGGACGAAGTTACCCTGTTGCTCGGCGCTGCTGTAGGTTCCCTCTGGCGGCGGGCACTCAGATCATAGCGCGCTCAGCAGCGGCAATGCGGTCGGGTCGAGCGGCGGAAAGAAGGTGATTCCGCGAACGCGGATTGTTGCACCCGAAGGGACCAAATACAGATATGGGTCGAAATAGATTCTAGTTATTGAAGCCAAGTTTAGTGCTGTCGCATCAGTTGCGACTGCTCCGCCGTTGAGCGAAACAGAAGAACCGGCAGCGCTGACTTTGATAGCTAACTTATTGCGGCCGTGGACGCTGTTATTCAGCGTGCTAGCACTTGTATTTGGTGGCGTGGAAATGATTGCTTTGGCAACCGGAACACTAATCCCGCCACTTCCTTGCGGCGCTCCGGTGCCGGCTTCGGCTGACAGATATATATCAATATCCTTGTCCGGGTCGGCGTCCGAGTATGTAAGCTCCACGTCTAGCACAGCCGTAAAGCCTAGCGCCGGATCGAACGCAGCGTCGAAAAGCCCCGATGCAGCTTCAATCGTAGCATAGGCGCTGCTCGTGCCGGTTCCTGCGAACGACATTTCCACGCCAACGTCAGCGACCAGCGAAGCAGGCGCATTGATTGCACCCCACATTTCCGCGAGTGACTTCGACACCCCGCCGATCGAATAGACGCCGTTCTTGAAGTCGCTGATAGCGAGCGGGGTCGGAAGCGGATTGACCGCCCGACGCACAATCTGAGCATCGATGTAGTCCCCGATGCGCGCGTTGGTCGTTGTTCCTCCGGCGCTGTCCATGGCAGCGACGTAGCTGTTGATCCCCTGGTCCTGCTTGAACAGCGCAGCCACGCTGATCGCTCGGGGCAGGATCGTCTGACCCTGGGTCAGATTGTACACCGTGCCGCCGTCTAGACCAACGATAACACCGTCCTCGGTCATCATCACCGCAGCGAAGCCGGTTGGCATCGGCGAGTTACGTGCCTGGGGGTGAACGAGATCGGTCGGCACCCACACCCCAGATCCCGGCAGCGTTGCCGACATCACCACGATACTGAGCTTAAATTCGTTGAACACGCCCTGCAGGAAATAGAGACCGCCGGTCGTGCCGACATAGAGCCCATCACCCATCGCCATCAACAGCGTGATGTCATCCTCGAACTGCATAAAGTTCTTGGTCCGGTCGACGTAATTGTAGGCAAACAGCTCGGTTGCCCACAGCGTCTTACCGGCCGCGAGATAGATGCGACCCTTGTACGCCTCGATCACCGTAGCGTGCGGGGGATCGCCGAGCAGCTTACCGCTGATCGCTCCCAATGTAGCAGTCGGCATGATGACCGGAGACAACCACAGTCCCTGACCGCTGGTCGCGCCCCAGGTGCGCACAGCCTCAGCGGTGGAGATGATGCCGGCGGTGGTCGATGAGAAGTAAACCTCATCGTCAACCTCAGTATAGCACACTGCGGCGCCTACAGAGACGCCTAGAGACGAGAAACTGTAATCCGGCCTGATGATGCCCAGCACCCCGTCCTTGACGCCGTAGACCTTGTTCCCGAGCGTTTTGACGCTGTGAAAGTTGCCGGCCGTCTTGAGTTTAAAGCCGCGGCGCCGGTGAACCTGGCCCGCATCGTCGATGTCGACATTGACCGCAGCCTCGAGATCGGACCCGGTCAGGCGCTCTGGCGTGACAATGTTCTTAATCCCGCTGAACGAGCTGAGAATGATGCTCTCTGGTAGCGGAGCGGGCGGGCCCTGGGGCATCAGTGCGACCTGATCCGGAGCTTGGCCGTCTGATCGTAAGTGCGCCCGCCACTGGTCACGATGCGATTGAGAATTTCACATGGAGTGCCGGCCGTGCCGCCACTCAGCCACACCGTGCAGATCGGGCCAACAAAGGCGCTGCTGTTCTTGACGACATCACCGCTAGCAACGGTGAAGGTCGACGTGGTGATGGTCTCGCCGGTGATGAGCCGATCGGTCCAGTCAATTTCATAATCCAGGACCTCATCCGGGTCCTTCGACGGCCACGATAGCATGAACGATCCCCCCTCTTGGCTTTACTCGATCCGACTGCTGGTGTCGATCTCACGATCCTGCGGCTCTGCGTTGATTGTACGGTCCTGCTTAGCAACACGGACCAAGCGGCTCAGCGCCCCCACTGCGATCGTACGGTACGCTGCGGCCACCCTGACTGTCCGAGAGTAGGCGCCCACCACTACAGTGCGTGTGGTGTCGATGACGATGAGTGTCGCGTTCGTGACCAGGAGCCCAATCGCCGTGATCGCGCTGTCGATGGTCTTCACGAGCAGACGGGTAGCGCTCGCTGCGGGGGTCGTAGCCGCGGAGATCAGCTTGCTGAGCGATCGAACGATCGTGAAGGTCGGCGTTGTCGAAGCGCTGATACGCTTGAGCATGCTGCGCACCAGCGTGAAGGTGGGCGTTGTCGAGGCGGTGATCAGCTTCCCGAAGCCCCTGAGCACAGTAGACGTCGGGGTCGTGGCCGCAGAGATGCGCTTGCTTATCGAGCGCAGCAGGGTGAAGGTCGGTGTGATCGTCGAGACAATCTGCTTGCCCAACGCTCTGACGAGCGTGAACGTCGGCGTCACCGAGATCGCGATGCGCTTGCCGATAGAGTGGATCAGCGTGAAAGTCGGCGTGATCGTGGCGCTGATCGTCTTCAGGAACGCCTTGCTCACCACTACGGAGAACGTGGGTGTGATCGACGCAGCGATAATCTTGCCGACACTCTTGATCAGTGTGAAGGTCGGGTTGACGGTCGAGGCTATGCGCTTCCCGATTGAACGGATGAGCGTGAACGTCGGTGTCGTCGCCAACGCGATGAGCTTGCCAGTGCTCTTGATGAGCGTGAACGTCGGTGTCACCGAGATAGCAATGCGCTTGCCCGCGCTCTTGAGCACCGTGAACGTCGGAGTGATCGCGGACGCAATGACCCTGCTGATTGAGCGAACAATCGTGAACGTCGGTGTCGTCGCCAACGCGATTAGCTTGAGCGTGGACTTTACCAGCGTGAAGGTCGGTGTCGTGATCGCAGTAATCGTCTTGAGGAACACCCTGATCTGAGACACAGTGAACGTCGGCGTCACCGCGATAGCGATCTTCTTGGCGGTGCTCTTGACGATCGTGAACGTGGACGTCGTCGCCAACGTGATCAGTTTACCCATCGACCGAACAATCGCGAATGTCGGGGTCGTCGCCAACGCGATCAGCTTGCCGATCGACCGGATCAACGTAAACGTCGGCGTCACCGCGATAGCAATTATCTTGCCGGTCGCCTTGAGCTTCGACAGTGTGAACGTCGGTGTCGTCGCCAACGTAATGATCTTGCCGGTGCTCTTGAGCAGAGTGAACGTCGAGGTCGTCGCCAATGCGATCAGCTTGCCCGTACTCTTAAGCAGAGTGAACGTCGGGGTGGTCGTGATCGCAATGAGCTTGGCAGTCGTCTTGGACTTCACCAGTGTGAACGTCGGCGTCACCGAGATGGCAATGATTTTGCCCGCGCTCTTGAGCAGCGTGAACGTCGGCGTCGTCGCTAAGGTGATGGCCTTACCGGTGCTCTTGATGAGCGTGAACGTCGGTGTGATCGTGGACGCGATCGTCTTGAGGAACACCCTGACCTGAGACACCGTAAACGTCGAAGTCGTCGCTAACGCGATGATCTTGCCAGTACTCTTGATCAGCGTGAACGTCGGGGTGATCGTTGAGGTGATGATCCTACCGAACGACTTAAGCATGGTCAGCGTGAACGTCGGTGTCGTCGCCAGTGCGATAATCTTGCCCGTCTGCCTCAGCAGCGTGAACGTCGGAGTCGTCGCCAGCGCGATGAGCTTTCCGGTCTGTTTGATGACCGAGGCATACATCCCCATGGAGGTGTCGATGCTTGAGATCGTCTTCTTTTCGAGGCTGGCGTAAGCGCTGAGCGAGAACGTACCTCGGTAAAGCCATGTACTGAGACTGTCAGAACTTTCGATGAAGCCCGCGGTCGGCGCTTGCTCAGGATTGCCTGTGTTCGCCGTTACCGTAAATTCTTGCACAGTGACGGCATTGGCATCACCAGCACCAAAATCCACACCAACGTGACTGCGACCACCAACGAAGTCGGCGTTGGTTTCAACGTAGCGTGTGGAAGTGCTGTCATCGATGGCTTTGCTCGCTTCGAACCCCACCTGCTCACTACGCCCAAAAGCTGTCTTACTTGTGGTCATGTCGGTGCCACTTCCATTGGTGGCGTGCATCTCCATCTCGGAAATCGAAAGCGTGGTGTTGGAGCCGCCAGTTCCAAGCGCAGTCGGACGCATCCGCCAATAGCGGTGCTGCTTGCGTTGGGGCGCGGAGAAAGTCTCCGGAGTGCCGATAGTCCATGT
>JBEPTX010000004.1:0-143196 GCA_041691795.1 Candidatus Saccharimonadota bacterium | reverse complement strand
GTTTACGGCGTGGACTACCCGGGTATCTAATCCGGTTCGCTCCCCACGCTTTCGTGCCTCAGTGTCAGAAATGGTCCAGTAACCTGCCTACGCCATTGGTGTTCCTTCTAATATCTACGGATTTCACTCCTACACTAGAAATTCCAGTTACCTCTACCATTCTCGAGTTTGCCAGTTCGAATAATAGTCTGCACGGTTGAGCCGTCAGATTTCACTATTCGCTTAACAAACCACCTACGCAACTCTTTACGCCCAGTCACTCCGGATAATGCTTGCACCCTACGTATGACCGCGGCTGCTGGCACGTAGTTAGCCGGTGCTTATTCATAAGTTACCGTCATATTCTTCACTTATAAAAGCAGTTTACAACCCTAAGGCCTTCATCCTGCACGCGGCGTCGCTCCATCAGGCTTTCGCCCATTGTGGAAGATTCCTTACTGCTGCCTCCCGTAGGAGTCTGGACCGTGTCTCAGTTCCAGTCTGACTGATCATCCTCTCAGACCAGTTAACGATCGTCGACTTGGTGAGCCTTTACCTCACCAACAATCTAATCGTACGCGGGCCACTCCCAAAGCGGATAAATCCTTTAATCCGAAGATCATATGCGGCATTAGCTACCCTTTCGGGCAGTTATTCCTCACTTTGGGGCATGTTCCCACGCGTTACTCAGCCGTCCGCCGCTCGAGTACCCCGAAGGGCCTTTCCGCTCGACTTGCATGTATTAGGCGCGCCGCCAGCATTCATCCTGAGCCAGGATCAAACTCTCCATAAAAGATGCATCTTTCGATGCGTCTATACTCATATAAACTGACGATGATATGTCACACCGGATGATAAATCACCCGGCGCAACAATAGATAAGTCTATAAATAGACTTATCAAATTGCACAACTAAATTGTTAACGTTCATTATCATCTGTCCAACTCGCATTTCCACCATGTTGTGTATCGCACTCTGCCCTTACGGGTTGGCGACCAGACTGGTATCAACTATACCTTACAGATCTGTTATACGTCAAGACTAATCTTGGCTATTTCGTAGCCAAAAATACAACTACCCCAATTGTAACGCCCAAAATGGCTCCAACAATGACTTCAACAGGCTCGTGGCCCTTGGCCGCTCGAGGTAATTTTACCTTACTATTTTGCTCTTTGATAAGCTGTTGAATCGCATCACCCTGTTCGCCAGATGAACGTCGTACCATTACGGCATCATACATAACAATCGCGGCAAACAGTGTCGCCAGACCAAACAACCCCGAGCTCACATGGTCACGAAGTGCGATAACTGTCAGTAGTGCAGCGACAGTTGCGGTGTGGGCGCTCGGCATATTACCAGAGAGATACAGATGGCGAAAGCTATTGAAACTTTTCTCTTTGATCGCCATTAGAATATATTTCGCCCCCTGAGCAACTACCCAGGCTGCCAAGATTGCGGCAATGTAGGGCGAAATATGATCCATACTACTGTTCTTCCTCTGTTTCTTCGCCTTCTTCAACGGCCACTTGTTCTGGCATCAGGCCAAGTGATGACACTTTGTCACCTTCACTCATACGCATGATTCGGACGCCTTGAGTCGTGCGACCGAGTGTTGGAATATCTTTCAAACCAACCCGAATCGCCTGTCCCTTGTTCGAAATCAGTAACACCTCACTGGCATCTGTATCGAGCGTACGCACAGCAATGATTGGGCCAGTTTTGGCGGTGACAACCGCCGCCTTGATACCAACACCACCTCGTTTGTGACTTGGGAAGTTAGCAACTTTCGTTGCTTTTCCGTAGCCGTTCTGGCTAATCACCAGCAAGCTGCGACCATCATCATCGACGATATCCATACCAACAACCCAGTCATTTGGTCGGAGGCGAACGCCTCTCACACCCCTGGCGGTACGTCCCATTGGACGAGCATCTTTTTCGTTAAAGCGGACTGCCTGTCCAGCTGATGTCGAGACAATCACGTCGTTTTCACCAGTTGTTTTCTTAATCCAGCGTAGTTCGTCACCGTCGTCTAGTTTAATTGCGATCAGACCATTGGTGCGAATATTCGCGTAATCTTTCAGTGGTGTTTTCTTAATCGTCCCCTTGATGGTCGCCATGAATAGATAGCCATCATCTTTGGAATCTTTTTCGTGACGAATAATCGAGGTAATCTTCTCTTCCGGTTGAAGTTGTAACAGATTAACTGCTGCGACGCCCTTGGCCTGCAAGCTTGCAGCTGGTACTTCGTAGGCCTTGAGGCGGAAGATTCGACCACGGTTCGTAAAGAAGAGGAGATAATCATGTGTACTGGCTGGGATCAGCTGATCGATGATATCTTCTTCCTTGGTAGTCATACCTCGTTTGCCCTTGCCACCACGGTGTTGGCGGCGATATTCGCTGACAAGTGTTCGCTTGATGTAGTTTTCAGTCGTCAGCAAGATCACAGAGTCTTCCTCTGGAATAAGCTCTTCATCGCTAAACTTACCAAGTTCGTGGTTAATCATCTGACTACGGCGATCATCGCCAAACTTCTCTTTAAGTTCTAGAAGTTCTTCTTTGATAATACGCAGAATTTCCGATTCACTCGCAAGGATTGCTTCGAGTTTCTCAATCAAAGCCAGTAATTCCTTGAGCTCTTGTTCGATTTTATCTCGTTCCAGCCCTGTCAAACGACGTAGCTGCATAGCCAAGATGGCTTGCGCCTGAATCTCAGAAAGTCCAAACTTCTTCATCAAGCCTTCCTGAGCATCTTCGCTTGTCTTGCTCGCTCGGATTAGCTTAATGACTTCGTCGATATGATCAAGTGCAATTTTGTAGCCTTCAAGGATATGAGCACGAGCCTTTGCAGCCTTTAGCTCAAATTCGGTTCGACGACGCACGACAATACGACGATGTTTCACAAATTCATCGAGAATTTCATGAAGACCAAGGACTTTTGGCTGAATACCCTCGATGAGCGCCAGCATATTGAAGTGGAAGCTTGTCTGCATAGCGGTTAATTTAAACAGTTGGTTCAAGACCTTCTTTGGATAGGCGTCCTTGCGTAGCTCAATAACAACACGAACCTTACCCCTTGCAGATTCATCACGAAGATCACTAATCAAGATCTTCTTGTCTTTGTGAAGTTCGGCAATCTTTTCAATCAATGTTGCCTTGTTAACACCGTACGGCATCTCGGTTATGATAATCTGGCTACGACCTTTTTTGGTTTCTTCGATAGTGGTCACTGCACGGATCATGACACTCCCACGCCCAGTTTGGTACGCTTGCTTCATTGGTGCACCGCCATACACAATTGCCCCAGTCGGGAAATCAGGCCCCTTGACGTATTTCAAGAGATCATCAACCGTTGTTGTCTCTGGATTATCAATCAAATGTACCGTTGCGTCGACAAGCTCACCGAGGTTATGCGGTGGAATATTGGTCGCCATACCCACAGCAATACCAATTTGGCCATTGAGTAGAAGATTAGGCAGTTTCGCTGGTAATACTGATGGTTCCTGTTCGGTGCCATCGTAGTTATCGCGGAAATCAACAGTATCTTTATCAAGATCATCAAGTAGTTCATTACCAGCTCGCCCGAGGCGTGCCTCGGTGTAACGACTCGCGGCTGGTGGATCTCCGTCCATCGAGCCATAGTTACCCTGGCCATTAACCAATGGATAGCGCATAACCCAATCCTGTGCCAAACGAACCATTGAGAGGTAGATAGAGGAATCACCGTGTGGGTGATATTTACCCATCACGTCACCGACGATACGAGCACTTTTTAGGAATCTTCCGCCTGGGCGAAGGTTTTGTTCACCCATGCTGTATAGGATACGGCGGTGAACAGGCTTCATACCATCTCGAACGTCTGGAAGTGCACGATCGATAATGACACTCATTGAATAGCGCAGGAAGCTATCTTCCATAACGTTTTCTACTGAGAGGTTTTCAACGATACGTGAATGAGTTTGCGGCACTACTACCTGTTCTTCAATCGGCGTGTTGTCTTCGTTTAGATCGATAATTTCGTCGTCATTCATGATTAAATATCCAAATCCTCTATACTGAGTGACTTCGCACGGCTTTGGATAAAGCTCTTACGTAGGTCAACTTGGTCACCCATTAGCTTTGTAAAAATTGCGTCACTTTTTTCAGCGTCTTCGACTTTGACCTGAATCAATACGCGGTTCTCGGGGTTCATAGTCGTATCCCACAACTGTTCAGCATCCATTTCGCCCAAACCCTTGTATCGCTGCAACAGTGTAATCCCGGCTTGTTTATTGACATCGGCATTCTCGTCGATAGCAGTTCCACGCGCACGCCGTTCTTCGACCATACCAGCAATAAGTGATTCTTTTTCATCATCACTATAGGCATACGTCTTTTTAGTACCTTGTCGTAGTAAAAACAGGGGTGGTTTAGCCAGGTAAACATAGCCGCCATCAATAACGTCTTGCATATATCGGAAAAAGAACGTCAAAAGTAGCGTCGAAATGTGGCTACCATCAACATCGGCATCTGTCATGATAATGATTCGGTGATAACGGAGGCCAGTCATATCGAATTGATCGCTAATCCCAACACCAAGTGCCTTAATAAGGCTCACAATTTCGTTATTGTTCAACATTCGGTCCAATCGAGCGCGTTCAACGTTCAGTACCTTACCACGAAGTGGCAAAATTGCCTGCGTCTTGCTATCACGACCAGATTTAGCGGATCCACCAGCCGAATCTCCCTCTACAATGTACAGCTCTGATTCACTTGGATCTTTGCTCGAACAATCAGAAAGCTTGCCAGGAAGGCTTAAACCATCGAGAGCACCCTTACGGATAACATTATCGCGAGCCGCACGTGCGGCTTTACGAGCACGAGCTGCTAGTAGTGATTTACCAACAATCTTCTTAGCAACAGCAGGATTCTCATCAAGATAATACGAGAAATATTCATTCATTACCTGCTCGACGTAGCGACGAACTTCAGGGTTACCAAGCTTATTCTTGGTTTGACCTTCAAACTGAGGATCCGGTAATTTGACCAAGATAATAGCGGTCAGACCTTCACGAATATCATCACCAGTTAAATTATCTTCTTTTTCCTTCAAAAGCCCACTTTTACGAGCGTAATCGTTGAGGACGCGAGTCATTGCTGATCGGAATCCAATCAAGTGCGTACCACCATCAGGGGTAAGAACGTTATTTGCAAATGGCTTAACAATTTCTACGAAAGTCTCATTATATTGAATAGCGACCTCAACCATAGAATCTTCAACCTGACGTTCAACGTAAAATATGCTGTCATCTACAACATCTTTACCTATATTGAGGTGTTTGACGTAACTTTGGATACCACCTTCAAAATAGAAAGCTGTACGCTTTTTGGTACGCTCGTCACGGACCGCCACATACACACCCTTGGTCAGGTATGCTTGATGGCGTAGATAGTTAGCTACCCATTCATAATCGAACTCAATAGTTTCTTTGAAAATAGTGTCGTCAGGATAAAATGTAATGGCCGTACCTTGTGGTCGATCAGTTGGGCCAACTTTCTTGAGAGGCGCTTTTGAAGCACCCCGTTCAAATTCGATACGATACAGCTGACCGTTTTGCACGACTTCGGCAATAAGTTTCGTCGAAAGTGCATTCACGACACTTGAACCCACACCGTGAAGACCAGAAGAAACCTTATAGCCACCCCCGCCAAACTTACCACCAGCATGGAGAACGGTTAATACGGTCTCGAGAGTACTCAGCCCGGTCTTTGGATGCTTGTCGACAGGAATACCACGACCATCATCAGTAATCGTAATGCCGCCGTCTTCCAGGATGACAACGTCAACTTTCGTTGCATATCCTGCAATTGCTTCGTCAATCGAGTTATCTGCTATTTCTTTTATAAGATGATGGAGGCCATCGTAGCCAGTGCTACCTATATACATACCAGGTCGTTTGCGTACTGGTTCTAGTCCCTCTAAAACTTGGATTTGTGACCCATCATAAGAGCCGTCGTTTGTTTTCTTAGCCATTCTTCCCTCACTATCAGACATTTCAGCTATTTACATTTACTTCATTATACAGAACAAATTGTGTTCACTCAAGCCTATTGCCTGAACATATTTGTTATGCTAATGTAAAACACAAGAGGAATTAAAAACAAAAAAAATGTTCCGGAAATTGGTAGCAAACCTATCCTTTAGCCCCGCTCTTATCCATGAGATCGGTTTTTATGCGCATCGTTTGCGCAAAGAAGAGGCGACGCGTCAGCTGACAATTGTCTTTACTGTATTAGCTTTGGTCGTGCAATCTCTCGTTATTTTTTCACCAACTGAATCAGCGAATGCATCCAGTTCACAAGACCTCATAAGAGGTGGCATTAGTAGTAAAGAAGATTTTCTGGCTCGCTACGATGCAAATGAGGTAAATATAAAAGATATTTTCACGACAGCTGGAATAAGCCGTGATGAAATTAATACTATACAAGCAGGAACGGTCAGTTCGCATGATGACGTTCTGGTCATGGGCCGCGATGCCGAATTTGGTAGTGCGCAAGGCGAAGTGCCGTTTTCATATACCAAAACAGATGACGGCCAGACTGGAACTGCCTATATTGCACCCCTGCATCTCTGGGATACAAGCAGTGGTGCACCAACTTACCAAGCCTGGATTGGTAAATCCGCAAGTCTCGGTTGGTTTGCAATCCTAAAAAATTGCGGCAACCTTGTCACCAAAACGCTCCCAAATGGCGCTCTTAAACCAAGCTCAGCCATCAAAGAACAGATCTCTGCAGTCAACTTAACTCAGGGAGCCATCCAAGCCACAAGTACCACCGCTCATGCAAGTGACCTACTAAGCTACACAATCATCGCCAAAAATAGTGGCTCAACCCCACAACTCGTCCCGCTGACTGTTCCTTTGTCTGACATTTTGGAATATGCCACAATTACAGATAATGGCGGAGCGGTTGTAGATAATGAGACCCAGACACTTGCCTGGCCACCAATCAGCCTCGCCCCTGGCAAAACACAGCAGCGCACCTTTGTCGTGCAAGTCCGTAGCCCTATTCCAGCAACAGGGACCGGTCAAAGCAATGGCACCTCTTACGACTGCATCTTGAATGGTTCATTCGGTACCACAAGCAATATTCGTATCGACTGCCCAGTCGCAAAAGTCGTTGAAAGTACTACCAATTCATTGCCTACACTAGGGCTGTTCGAAAATATCGTTTTTGCTAGCATGCTTTCTGCGATCGTCGTTTACTTCTACCTCAGGACCAAACAACTCAAAAAAGAAATTCGTATCATCCGCCATACTCTCAATACAGGCACTCTGTAGTATAATGATCAAAGATAAAGGTGGGTATGAGTAGTATAGAGAAAAAATCAGAGGGTAATTACGAGCGAGAGCGTAACCCTGATATAGCCAAACAAGGTAGCGAGCAATTAGAAAAATTGCGCGAGGATTTTGAGAGCAAAGAACAACCTACTGACAACCGAGAATCAGATACCACTGCAGCACGCCAGAAAGCGCTAGAGCATGCTTCGTCCCAAGAAGCAGCACATACACCTCATAAACAGGAGACCTCACCTGCAGAGCGTCGTGGGCCAATCACCAAGAAACAGCTTGATGCAAATTTCGATCATACAATGAAGTATGTTCGTGAGGATTTATCAGGGCCAAGCCAAGTTTTTAGTAAATTGATTCATAACAAGGCTGTCGAGAAAACAAGTGACATCGTTGGATCAACTATTGCACGTCCTAATGCCCTTCTTACCGGTGCAATCTGTGCTTTTGTTCTGACACTTATCCTCTATGTATTTGCCAAAAACATGGGCTACCGACTCTCCGGCTTTGAACCAGTTGGCGCCTTCTTAATTGGATGGCTCATCGGTCAGTTATATGACTATTTCCGTGTTATGATAACCGGCAAAAAATAGTCTTATTTTCTAGCGAAGACTCACTGATATCTCGTGACGGTCTGCATCTTCATCAGACTCTACTTCGGCCATTGGAGGAACTGATGATGGCTGTACTGTTACATCTGGCGTAGGTATTTGTACACTTTCCTGTGCTGGTACTGGGCTAGCTATCTGTTGTTCAACATAGCTAGATTCCGGAGCAGGTTGTGGCGTTGGCGTAGCCGACCAAGACGGCGCGACGGCAGCAACCGGTTGCTGAGTGACAACAGGCTGTGGCACGGGTGCGCTTACAGGGCGCTGGCCCACAGGTCCTGCTGGTGCCATTTGCTTCGGTTGCGAACCACCAGGTTGACCACTAATCTGCTGACGTTTGGCAAGCCACTCGTCAAGGAACGATGCACCTGAAGCTCCACCAGGCTTGGACTGAGCTGGTCCAGGAACCGATCCTGGTCGAGCTGATCCTACCGGTACGGCGGGTTTTGTGGGCGTATCTAATCGACCAAATATCTCTTTCTCAACAACTGCTCGAGTGAAACCGTATTTAGTTGATGACAAGCGCTTCATCGCATCTGCCAGTTGCGGATTATCTTTACACATTGGCGCCAGCAACGACATACTAAACGGTGCTGACGGCACGTTATTGATCATGACTGATGTAATTGCTTGATAGTTTGGAAGCTTCGTCAAATCTTCCGCATCAAAGGTCGGACTAAATTTCTTGACCATTAACTCAGCATCCGTCACACCAATACGACCACTGATGATCGTACCAACGTTACCAATAATTGCTTCACGAATCTTATCTGTTAACTGCGTCATAAACTGGTTACCGAGCACCAAGTTCAAGCGATATTTACGAGCTTCAGACAGGATCGACTCAAAACTCTCAGTCGCAAAGTTTTGGAACTCGTCTACAAACAATGCAAAATCTTGACGTTGCTCTTCGGGAGTGTCAGCTCTGGCCATGGCCGCGGCCTGGAATTTCATAACAAAGATCATACCAATAAGTTTCGAGTTCAACTCACCCATTTTACCCTTAGACAGGTTCACGAGCAGGATCTTCTTGTTATCCATAATATCGCGCATATTAAAGCCACTCTTGGTCTGACCCATGATATTGCGCATCATCGTGTTACTAAGGAACGGTCCGAACTTACTGACTACCCAGCTGGTTACCTCGCCCGATTCATTAGATTTTTGTGACGCCGGGTATTCCTTGGTCCAAAAATCAAGCACCTGGCGATCAGTCACAAATTTTAGTTTTGACTTCATAAACTCATCGTCAACCAGTAGTTTCGGAATATCAATAAACGTTCCCCCGGCTGGATCCGACATCAATAACAACGCTGCATTACGGAAAATATGCTCCAAACGCGGCCCCACAATACCGGTATGGCCAGGATCATACAGACTGTACAGCATGGCAATTGATTCTTGCACCAAGAAGTCCTTTTGGTCTTCCGTTTCCCACTCGAACAGGTTGAGCCCGATAGGATTCTCGAGATCGCTTGGGTTGAAATAGATAATATCTTCAACACGCTCTTTTGGTACGTTAGCAAGCAATTTCTCGGCAGAATCACCGTGCGGATCAATAAATGCAAAGCCACGACCATCAAGCATATCCTGAAACGCCAAGTTCTCGAGGAACCCAGATTTACCGACACCAGTCTGACCAATAATATAGGTATGTCGTCGTCGGTCATTCTCGCTCAAGCGTATTTCTTTCTTAATACCCCTAAATTCATTCACACCCAGCAGTATTCCCTCATCCATTAATTGAGTTGGGCCGTCGACTTGCTTGGACATCTGACGCTGGACCTGCGAAGTTGGAATGCTCTTTTGATCAGGCAAGTGGAACAATGTTGCCAGTTCAACACTATTCAAGATATTGTGATCGATCGTTTGCGGGAAAAAGCGGAATATAAATGAAGTCACCAATTCTTCGACATTACGCGTCGTAGTAAACTGAAATCCGTTATAGCTGGGCGAATCAAATAATGAAAAGGCCGCCACGATATTTTTCATCAAGCCCTGCGAATGCTCAGTCGTATTAGATGACACAACTACCCTGACCAGTACCTCGTATCCTGGGTAGCGCGTTTTTTCTTCGATCGCATCAATAGTCGCCTGCTCAAGCGAAGTAAGTTGTTTTTCTTCTGGTTTGCTATCGTTAGACGATTCAGGTGGTTTCCAAAGCGCCTGAGCTATCCCCTGCGTGCCGCCCATTCCCATGCCTTTACCCTTCGCCTTGTCGTCTTTGATTTTCTTGACGGCATCAATTGATCCTCGGACCCAACCTTCTTTAGCTGGTCGTAGTAATATCTGAATCGCTGCGCCGTCCTCGCGAGACGCCGCCGAAAGTGCATTCAAAAGTGCCCTGGACGCATCACGCTTTGACTCTTGATATGTTGCAATCGGATAAACAAATTTCTTCTTTAGTGTAAATTCACCACCAATCGTACCGGTCATCTTGCCGGACTGGCTGAATATATTATGTTCAGCCACTTCCTCTAGGCGTGCCGATGGGTAGGCCGCCGCTACTGCTTGCTTCACGACATCAATTAATACAGTCGGCACAACCGCAAAGTAATCAATCAGGCCGCCTCGAGCTACAATTTCAAATGATATATGTCGCTGTCCATAGATTTTATTCTTAAAACCTTTGGTCGCTGTACTGGAAATGATGTTATACATTACTTGGGCTTCGGAAATCACCTCTTCGGTGAGATCTCGTTCATCACGACTCCCCAGTTCCGTGTCTTCACTCGCAGGAGGAAGATGAATCCTCAAAGGGATCATTTTTAGGCCACGCTCATAATTCTTGGCTTCACGGAGTGTCTTGCGATATTGAGAAAAGGCGACGAACAAAATCGCCGCTCCGAGAAACACCACCACAAACATCGTAATAAATATTCCAGCCATACTATGCCCTACTATCGGTTAGGTAGAAATACCGATCTCCCTTCCGTAGCGTTTGCGCAAATAATCTGCTTGTAGCTTACTTACTTCTTGCTCGCGTTTATACGGATCCTCGCGTGTCTCCATAATAATCTTCTTTGCCTGATCAACCCACTCTTTTTCAATCAGGTCATCATCGGCGGCTAATGTTGGAGCAACCGTTTGCGTTTGAACAACCGGCATCGGAACTACCTGTAATTGTGGAGTTGCTATCGGAAGAACAGGAGGTGGTGGAGGCGCGGCAGCTGCTCGGTCAACCGCCTGCATATTCTGTTCCCGCTCATGAGATTGCTCGGGCGCCCGTTCAAGATTTCCCAACTGTGATCCATACTCACCGTTTTGGCCATAATTCGCAGGTGCGCTCTCGGGGGTTCGCTGTGGCAAAGGAAGTTCGGGATTCATATCTGTAATTATAGCATAATCATATTAAATCAAGCAGTACGTTTTGTCACATAAATACAACCGACTGCAACAAGAAACAACACAAGACCAAACTCGTATATTCCAAGTGCCCCTACAGATTGCATACTGATCAAAATAACGGGGGCAAGTGCAACGACCGATGAATAATAATAAGCTCTTTTAAGACTAAGTGGCTCTAAAGGTTTCCTGACTGTCACCGTTTGTGAAAGTTTTACAATAATTCTTGATACGCCATACATAAAAAAAGTTAGTACACAAAGTACTAACGTATAAGTTACAACAAACACTCCAAGTATCCCTGTTGCACCAGCACTATTTGGCGTTGTTGTGTTTATAATTACAACAAGCAACATCATCGATAAAATCATTACGGCAACTAAAAATTTGGCCAACATACTATCCTCACTATACACCAAAAGAAAAAGAGCCAGAGCAGCAAACCTTAATGTTCTGGTGACGACAACCGCCTCTTAAAAAATTATTAGCGCGTGTCCCAATGAACAGTCTACTGCCCGTGGCAGTATCTGACCGCTCGGTATAACCCGAGCACGTGGTCGCTTGCGTTATGTTCCGCGACGATGTAGCAAAATGCTACCTCTTCTGTACTAATATACGCGCGCTCGACGCTTCTTTAGCGGAGCTGTCGAAAGCGCCTGGTACAAATAAAGGTGCGTGATCTGCAGGTGCAGACCATTGTTTTTCGTAGCCATGCCGCTTTCGACTTTCCGCTAAAGTTTGCGGTCAGTGTGTTGAATTGTCAATGTGTTTTTTTGCTTTTTTTTGTTTTTGTAAAAGCTTGTTTGTAGCATAGCACAAGCAATTTAGAACGTCAAGTCAAGTTGATGTATTTTATGCACATTATAATCACAACATTCATTTCTCAAAGTGTTTTTATGAATGCATTGAAATAAATACAACGATGTAAAAAAGTAATACTGTAACTTAAACGTTGGAATCTTGACCAAGTTCTTTCAACGTATTGACCAACTCGTCTTTACTAAGATGAGCCGTATCGAGATTATTATGTTGAGCAATCACATAGCCTTGAATTATATGTTTCAAATGAATGGCGTCGTTGCGCCAAAAGAAATTAATCTGGAAATGATCAATAGTGCTCATTACTCGGCTGGCGACAGTAAGTGATCCAAATAGTGGTCCAACAGATGCAGATACATTCAAGACATCTTCGATACGAATGCTCATTGTATCTGATGACCAGAAGAAGTTTCGTCGTGTAATGGTCACTTTTGTCCGATCAACCACTACTGTGTCAGGAAACAACGATACAGGAAAGACAGTGTTTGCGCTGGCTAGCACTTCATGTGACTGTTTAACTATCTTTTTTAGTTTTGCTGCAGGATCAAGTTCGGGAACCGTCTGGTCCCCTTTTTTGTTGTCCGACTGTGAATCGGGATTTGGCTGCGAGTCTTTACGTTTCAAATGTGGCATACCAACCATGAATCGTTCGGCTGGTGGCAATGGGATTTCCTGATTTAAAAATTGCCTAACTTCAACAAACGATTTGGTAGCGACCGTACCAAGCTTGGTACTTAGACGCAGTAGAAAATTATAAGACTTTGGTTGCGTGGATCGCACGTGATTCGACAAGTCAGTTCGATCAACTTGCTCGTCGTCATTCATATACACGATCCCTTCACTTAGGTTAAATACATTATACTATTTCGTCGACAATATTGCTAGTTAGTGAAATTCTGAACGCATCATTTGAACGTATAAAATTAAAAATAAAAAATGTGTTTGTTTGGGTTAGTCAAAACACCATATATGGCCTTTTCCACACGTAGTATTTTTTACTGGTAAAAAAACAAAGAATATTGTTGACACAAGCGCTTTGGCGGCATATTATAGGGGTAGTCTCTGAATAAATAAATTATACAGGGACCAAAAATAAACAAGACTCCAAAAACTCCACAAAAAAACAACCACTACTCGCAGGTGGTTGTTTTTATTTGCTTTAAACTTGCCATAAAGCAACAAAATACCGCCCCATTAAAGGCGGTATTTTTATATTCAATTGGTGGAGCTGCGGGGAACTGCCCCCCGGTCCGAAAGGTAACTGGTTATTCGTCTACAAGCATAGTTTGTCTTGAATTGTTACGACTCTTGGTCCTTTAAAACAAACGTAAATGGTCCTATTGTCGCGTGGAAAAATGTTCTCGGTCTGCGCCACTGCGCACAGAAAAAGTAAGTGACATGTATATAACACTCCACGTTGCTATGTCACCTGCTAACGTGAAATGATCGAGCGATTAGGCTGCGATTGGCGCAAATGCGAAGCTAGGAGCGAAAACGCCCTGTAGCTTAGCAAGTGCTAATTTAATTGGGTTTGCAATTAAAAGTATACGTACGTGTATGGTCGACTTGCAAAATAACCTGTTAAGATCCTCTCGTCGAAAGCTATAGTCAGCCCCAACCAGTCCTTTTATTATACAAAATCTTGATACTTTTTTCCACCCCTATTAACATCTGGCAATTATTAACTAAACATTAACACCATTGCCCCTGATGACAAGCCATGCTTAAATGAACATTAATATATGGTAGCAAGAGTATTATCAGTAGCACCGATCGGCTTTGATGGAGCAATCATTGAGGTTGAGAGCGATGCAAAAAAAGGTCTTCCGACAATTCAAATTGTTGGGATGGGCAACAAATCAATCGATGAGGCAAAGGAACGTGTCCGCAGCGCCATCGCGAACTCCCTCTTAGAATTCCCAAGCAAAAAGATCACAATTAACCTTGCGCCCGCAGAACTACCCAAAGACGGGGTCCATTTCGACCTCCCTATTGCATTGTCTATCCTGGTCGTCAGCGGTCAACTCCGTCAGTCAGAGGTAGATGGGGCCGTTTTCGCAGGTGAATTAGCACTCGATGGAAACTTACGACCAGTTCGTGGATCTATTAATATTGCGGAGACCGCCAAAAACGCTGGTATAACGACCATTTACCTGCCTGTCTCTAACGCAGCACAGGCATGTTTGATAGAAGGAATCGAAGTAATAGGTGTTTCTTCACTCAAAGAACTCTTCCTGCATCTAAAATCAGAGACGAAATTGTCACCATATATTACAGATATAACAGAGGCGAAGCCAAAGATAACCTCATCGCCTATCCTCGACGACATACGCGGCCAAGAACAGGCAAAACGGGCACTCATTATCGCAACGGCGGGCCGTCACAATATACTTCTCAATGGTCCACCAGGGGCTGGCAAGACGATGCTTGCCAAAGCCCTCCTAGGATTACTGCCAGATCTCACCCCGACTGAACAGATCGCAATCACAAAACTTCACAGTTTGGCCGGAGAAACCAATAGTGAGATCGTCACTAAACGCCCCTTCCGCTCCCCTCATCACAGTGCAAGCCCTGTATCACTGACTGGTGGAGGCAACAAACCAAAGCCAGGAGAGATCAGTCTTGCCCATCTAGGGGTGTTGTTCCTTGATGAGATGCCTGAATACCCAAGATCTTCGCTCGAATCACTCAGGCAGCCACTTGAAGATGGAAAAATAAGCATCAGCCGCGCGAGTGGACGCATCACCTACCCAGCCGACTTTATGCTTGTGGCGACAATGAACCCTTGTCCTTGCGGGTACTTTGGCGATTCTAGCAAAGAATGTACTTGTGCGAGTGCGCAGATATTGAACTATCAAAAACGATTGTCAGGCCCGCTCCTCGATCGAATTGACTTGGTAGTTAACGTATCGCGAGTTCCAAACGACAGTCTACTAAGTGACACGAGCGGTGAAAATAGCCAACAAGAACAGGCAATCAACCAGATAAAACATGCAACCGATCGACAGTTAAAACGATACAAGACCGGTGCTACTTACAACAGCACTCTCTCGAGTAGCCAAGTGAATCGACACATTACCCTATCTGATGAAGCCAGAAAACTCTTGTCAGCCGCTGCTGATAAACTCTCCCTGAGTGCCAGGAGCTACTTCAAGGTTATCAAGGTAGCTAGGACAATCGCCGACCTAAGTGGTGATGACCATGTGTCCCCACAACATGTCAGTGAAGCGCTCCAATATCGGACTTCGATCGCCAGCTAAGCAAAACCTCTTGTACTACGGTTGCTTATCTGGTAAGATAGTCATCGAGTAACGCTCAATATATTGCAAAGTCGCATATAAGCAAAGGGAGACAGCAATCAGTAAATCCGTTCGTATCAACGAAGCAATTCGCGCACCTGAACTCCGAGTTATCGGTAGTGACGGCGAACAGCTTGGCATCATGAGCCGAGCAGAGGCTTTGAAAAAGGCCGAAGAAGCGCAGGTTGACCTCGTTGAAATTTCACCGAACGCTGATCCGCCTGTTGTTAAGATCGTCGACTGGGGTAAATACCAATACCAGAAGATGAAAGAACAACACAAAATTCGCAAGAATGCTAAAACGAGTGAGTTGAAGCAGATGCGATTAGGGCTCAAGATCGGCGCTAACGACCTCGACATCAAACTACGCAAGATTCGTGGTTTCCTCGCCGAGGGAAACAAGGTGCGAATCCAAATCTTTTACCGCGGTCGCGAGATGGCCCACAAAGAGTTAGGATACGAAATGATTGAGAGAATTATTGCCCTGCTTGAAGATGAAGCAATATTAGAGCAACAGCCTCAGATGGCCGGTCGCAATCTGAGCATAGTAGTAAGGAGCAAATAATGCCAAAGTTAAAGACCCACAAAGGAACCGCGAAGCGGATCAAGATTACCAGCACTGGTAAATTGACCCGTCGCCGAGCATTTGGTGGCCACATGCTCGCCAAAAAGAGCAAAAGCCGCAAACGCGCAATCAATACCACCGCTATCGTTACTGGTAAGATGGCTAAAAACGTTAAACGAGCACTAGGAGTTTAATTATGCGAGTAAAACGAGGCGTCACCGCACGCGCTAAACACAAGAAGATTTTAAAAGCCGCTAAAGGCATGCAACACAGCCGCACGCGTTCATTTCGACTTGCCAAACAAGCCGTTATCAAGGCATTGCAGTATGCATATCGTGACCGTCGTAACAAAAAGCGTGATCTCCGTGGTCTTTGGATCACTCGTATCAACGCCGCTGCACGCGAAAACGGTACTACCTACGCTAAACTGATTGCTGGCCTCAAGGCGACTAACGTAGAGCTTGACCGTAAGGTTCTCGCCGAACTAGCCGTCAGTGAACCAAAAGCCTTCAGCGAAGTCGTAAAGACCGCTAAAGCCTAAGTTTTTCGCTCCTTACACTAAAAATACCGCTACGAGGCGGTATTTTTAGTTGACAGTCTGTCGGTAAGCCGGGTTCTGTCGTGGACGATCATCTATCTAGCCCACCAGTTACCTGATGGATCAAGCGGGTATCGGTCTGCGGACGGACCGTCCTTTTATGCAAACCTCCTTGCAGCTGACAGGGTTTACCTCCTCCGTATGTCACCATACGTCGCTGTGGGCTCTTACCCCACTCGTTTCATCCTTACCCCGTGAAGGGCGGTATCGTTTCTGTGGCACTTTCCCTAGGGTTACCCCCGGTTGCCGTTAACAACTGTCATGTCCTATGCTGCCCGGACTTTCCTCTTACTCTGTGAAGAGTAAGCGATCATCTAACAAACTGTCTTATCTAGTATATAGGACTTTTGTACTTTTATTGTTCATTCGCGTGAGCATCGAGTGTCTGATTTACCATGCCGTCGGCAAGTTGGTTAAATTCTCGACGAACATGGCTAAAGCTAATCTTCTCAAATTTCGTACAAAGCTCACGAATTCGTTCGTTAATTGGCCATAGTTCTCTGTTTTTGATCTTATAGATACCATTCATCTGATTAACAACGAGCATGCTATCAATACGAAAATCAATCTGTTTGTATCCAAGCTCAAGTGCCTTTTCAAGCCCTATCCTGACACCTTGATATTCCGCCTGGTTGTTCGTTGTAATACCTAGGTATTCACCTCCCTGGGCGATAATATTTTGATGATTATCAATGATGACATAGCCCGCCGCAGAAGGTCCTGGATTGCCCCGTGAACCCCCATCCGAATAAATAATTACCTGTCTTTCTGGTGTAATTGATACATCATGATGTTCAATTTCATGAATGCTCTTCTCTGTTATTTCTTCTTGATGTATTATTCCCAACAATAATTGTGATAGATCTGTGATTGATTCTTGTTGTAATTCAAACACCTTTTTCCATAAATATCTATCGTAGTTCTGGCTTAATTCGACAGGATGATGGCCATCCGCAAGACCAATCAGATAGACAATAACGGCATACTGAATGTCACGATCATCATGGTCGATATACGTCACCGCATCAAATAGCTGTGCCGTCTGAATATGTAGTCCTGCATCCTCGTGCAAATACCGACGGAGTGCGTCTTCTGGTTGTTCACCATACGCTAACTTGCCACCGGGTAGCTCATATTGCCCCAAAATAGTCTGACGACCGTTTGCACGTCTCAGAAGTAAAGTCTTTTCATCTTGACGGACAATGGCTCGGACAGAGATGCGTTGATTCATTGTGTTCTTTCTGTTTTGATTGTTTATAGCTATATATTAACATAAAAGCCTAGAGTGAGCCTCGACGCTTGATATTCCCCGCAGAAATGCAAGGTGGGTGTTCTCAAAGTACTTCCGCAGAAGCAAATCATTTGAACTCCCTATCATATGATATTAGGAAAATCATTCGCGCCAAGGTACCCCTAGACACTCCTTATTATAGTAGTCCGATACCAAAAATGCGAGCGAACAGTGCCACAAAGAACTGAATTGCCTCGGACATAAAGACACCGATGACCGAACCTGTGAACAAGATAATGACAAAGACAACCACTAGACCATACTGCTCAATTATTTCCATGCCACGTCGCACAAATTCGGGCGCAAGTGCATACAGAACCCTCGAACCATCGAGGGGTGGGATAGGAATCATATTAAAAACAAAGAACCCGAGATTCACCGTAACAGCTGTAATAAGAATTTCAGCAATGATACCGCTACTATGGACGCCCCCTGTAAGCGCGAATATTCCAAAAAAGACAAATGCCAAGACAAAGTTAGTCAGTGGACCAGCAAGCGCAACCATTGCAGCTCCCCACTCGTCGTACCGAACCCTATTAGGATTAAAAGGTACAGGTTTTGCCCCACCAAAGATAGGCGCACCGACAACTGCAAGCATCAGAGGCAAAAGGATCGTTAAAAACGGATCAATATGCTTGATAGGATTAAGCGTCAGACGCCCCTCGAGTTTTGCGGTGTCATCACCAAGATAATAGGCAACAAAGCCATGCATGGCCTCATGAAGCGTCATAGAAAGCAAAATAACCCCAAGGACAATCACTAATTGCAGTATATTAATATCAGCAAACATCTGCTACTGATTATACAGTACTGAGGCCTCTAGTATTCAGATTCGTCGTAGTAAAACTCACGTTCAGCAAACCTTTCCCCCTTCTCCATCAATTGCATGATATCATCTACGTTCGTAAATCTCTTGCTGAGTGACATAAATTCCTGTTCTGTCATCCAGGCATTTTTTCCACCTTCAAACTCTTCTATCAAGTCACCTTTAGCACCTGTAGCATAGACGCAGAGAAAGATTTTATCTTCAAGCAATTGTCTCGTATCCTTACTGTAGTCATGAACATGATAGAAAAGCTGCAGTTTTGGGTCAGCAATTAATCCCGTTTCTTCCTCTAATTCACGCCTGGCTGTTTCTGTAACGGTCTCTCCCCATCGCATCTTACCCTGTGGTCGTCCCCAAAAACCATAATATGGATTTTTGAGCCTTTGCTGACAAAGGTACTCTTTCTCACCTTTCTCATTCTTTCGTTCAACCGTAATGACCACTGATACTTTTGGTTGCTTTTCAATTTCGTTCTCATCAGTATCCATTCGATTGGCATATTCTTTGCCCTTGTTGCTCAGGCCGTAATTTTTACCCTGTTTTTTGACATACCCCTCATCAATCAACTTCTTAATATGAAAATTGAAGTGATCACTCGTCAGATCTGTTGTTTTCTGCATATCAGCAAATCCTGCCTCTGGTGAGAACAGTAAGTGCCTTAGGATTAAGACCTGTGCTGGATGTGCGTGTGGTTCGTAACTCATATTCCTCCTCAATTATCCGTTACTTTTGATAGCAACTCAAGCATAACGAAATAGTATGTCGCAAAACTAGTAAACTGGACTTCACCTTGACGTTTACCGCCAAAGAGGCTATACTGGTACAGATTGTAAAAAATAAGTGGAATTAATACTATGACAGCACGATGTGAACTCACCGGAAAAGGCAAACAGTTTGGCCACAATGTCAGCTTTTCTTTGCGTCGCACTAAACGTGTCTTCAAACCAAACCTACAGAAGAAAACCTTCCTCGTAGATGGCCAAAAAGTCACGATGACCCTGAGTACTCAGGCAATTCGCACACTGAAGAAAAAAGGCATTCTCGCTAAAGCAATTTAAGTGATAGCTTAAATTAAAAACACCTCTCCACCGGAGAGGTGTTTTTAATAGATTCAAGATCTAGCTTCGAGTCACTTCAACGACTGTTAACACTTGTGGAATTGCAGACGACGATTTCACCTTATACTTAGCAACAGTTTCCACTGGTGCACCAAGATCTTTAACAAATGGATCAAGCGCATCTTGTGGTACTTCGTATTTGAGACCACTATCAGCATAATGAATAGGAATAACGACCTTTGGATCGATCGAACGCGTCAACGCAGCAGCATGGACCGCATCAAGCGTATAGCCGCCTCCACCAATAGGAATAATCAAAATATCGACAACTCCTAGCGCTTCCAACTGATCCTCACTGAGTTTTGGTGCAATATTGCCAATCAGCGCGATCCGAACATCACCAACCTCAATGCGATAAATAGTAGAGATAGGCTCATCCGCCTCTGTATCAATATGTCGCGTTGCTGTTGTACCTGTGATAGAAAAATCACCCGCCTCGTATTCGCCAGGGCCCTCTATGACGAGCTGCGCCTCCGGATGAGCAACACCTAGTCTCGCTTCTGTTGCGATCTCGACCGCGTCCTTAGTAGACAGATCTTTCAGCCCTACAACAGATAGCTTTGGGTCAATAACCGCTTGGCTCTTTTTGGTTGTGATGATAACTCCGTTACCACCTTTATATTCAATATCAAACATAGTCTCTCCTTATTTCAGCATGTTATCGGTATCAAGTAAAATCGAATGTTTGCCGTTTAATATCTCTGTTATAAATTTATCACGAACGCTCAATCGATAATAGAAGGCATCGTAACTTAGCACACTATAATTGAGCTCACGTCCTTCGAGTTTCTCGATATCTTTTATCGCTTTCTTGACTTTTGCAGTCGGAATATCTCCTACAGCTAAAATATCAACGCTACTTGATGAACCGTGCACTAGCACTCCTGCAGCAATAGCTAAACGAACACCTGGCAGCCCAGTGATTAACTGTTGCCAGCTTCCAGCTGATTCCGAAGTCGCAACCGCCTCAACATGTTGGTCGGCAAAAATTGCTCGTAGCGAAACATAATGTTCATAACGCTGGTTCACCTCATAATAAAGCTTGTTGTCCGCGGTATCACTTGTAACGATCCCTACATTCATCATGTTAGAGAGTTCACGACGAACAGAATTAATTTGTTCATCGATCAAACGAGTAATCTCGCGTACGTAAAATGCCTTACCTGGATTGTTCAGGAATAGGTGTAGGAGTTTTACCCTCGTCTTCGAACCAAATAATGCGTCAATCATTTTCTTCTCTCGTAACTTTCGTGTTCTATTGTAACACTCATTTTACTCATTGGCGAGTACAGACTGCAGATAGTCATTCGCCTCTGTTAGAGAGAGCCATTTTATATAGGGGTTGCGACGCAGCCAAGTCAGTTGACGTTTCGCCAATCGCCAATCAAGTGTTGTATTTTTTGCTTTAATTTCCTCGAGAGACATCTGTTTTTCAAGATACAAATGAATAAGTGGATAGATATCACCTGTCATTGATTCACTATCCCACCCATACTTTTTGCCCAATATCATTGCTTCTTCAACAACACCATTATCAAATAGTTGTTCAGTTCTTTGTTCAATTCTTGTTCGAAGTGTATCACGATCTGTAGCAATTCCTACAATAATGCTTGTGCTTATCGGTGCATTTTTTCTTGAGGTACTTATATTTTTTTGTTCAATTGCACGTACAAGATGACGTTTATTTTTTTCATTTTCTGGCAATTTTATGTTGTTTTTAACACAATATTCTTGTAATTGCTCAACTGACAACATCTCAAGTCTTTCGCGTTTAACCTTATCTACATCTGGGCCAAACTGATAGTCGAAAACGACCGCATCAATATACAGTCCTGTCCCCCCGACAAGAAATGGAACATGCCCGCGACTTCTAATCTCATCAATCTTTTTTACAGCGTACTGCTTAAAGTCAGCTGCCGTATATCGTTCATCTGGCTCAACAAGATCCAACCCCCAGTGTGGAACACGCGCTTGTTCTTGTTGTGAAGGTTTTGCTGTCCCGATATCCATGCCTCTGTACACTGTCCGGCTATCTGCACAAATAATCTCACCACCGTACTGCTCGGCAAGCTCTAGGGCTAAGGATGTCTTGCCACTCGCTGTTGGACCAGCAATGACGATAAGAGGTAGTTCTACAGATTTGGCTGCCATCGAAGTTCCTTGAAATTATCAACAATATGATTGGTACATGTGATACCCTCTTGCGCCAGTAGCTGCGCCTGAACCTCGCGACCACCATGATATCCCGCTGCTAAGCCCCCAAAACGGTTAACGAGCCTATGCCAAGGAAGATCAGGATTACCGTAGTGTGCAATCCCGCCGACAATTCGACTTGCGTTAGCATGACCAGCCAGACCTGCTAAATCACCGTAAGTCGTTACTTGTCCATATGGCACCTGAGCCATCAATGCCTCTACCTTCTGGCGAAGATTATCAGACTGAGTCATTAATATACTCCATGACCGCTGGCCAATCTTTACAGATGATAGCCTCTTTGGGAATTGTCGTATGCCAGCCATATTCACCAAATAATATCGCTTTAATCCCTTCATCAATGACAGACTGACAATGCTCAGGGTTATCATCAATCAAAAGTGAGGCGCCCAGATCTCGGCAAAGCTGCCCCTTTGTTTTTGACGTATCGGTCTTGTGATACCCAATGAAATAAACTTCGATATCATCTTGCGCAAAATGATCTTTGAACCACCTACGAGTTTCCTTTTCCCAGATTGGATCTCTAGCCGTAATAAGAATAATATGGAACCTCTTGGATAATTCATGAACAGCAAAGCTTGCACCCGGAAGGAGTGGCACGTGTGACTGATCGATAGCCATTTCGGCAGCAACTTGCTCAAAACTAATTTTGTCACTGAGCCCATGTTCTTGCCAGACTCTCGAATAATAGCCTCGATACTCACCCTCTACCATATAATGCTCCCTGGTCAGATCAGCACCCGTACGTTCATTCACCAGCAAACGAAGTGCGTTAGTACTCTCGGCAATAACGTCATCTATATCGATGGCTATAGTTTGATCGTAATGATTATTTGGCGCCATAGCTATAAATCTTGTAAATAACTCACTAACTGATCCAAGGCAACCTTTTCTTCACCAGATTGGGTACGAACACTAACCTCGCGAGCTTCTTTATCTTGGTTACCCACTACAAGTTGTACTGGTACTTTCTGAAGTGTTGCTTCTCTTATTTTCTTGCCCAGGGATTCACTACGAATAGCCGCCGTGTAACGAAGCTCATTATATTTAACCGGATGAGACAAAACGATAGATGTAAGTATATCCTCGATCTCGGCAACATAATCAAGGACTGTATCATTAATAGTTAAAATACGAACCTGCTCAGGGGCAAACCAGAATGGATAACGCCCGCCAAAGTGTTCGGTAATAACAGCAATAAATCGCTCTAATGATCCATAGATTGCACGGTGTATAACAACTGGTGTCTGTTCCACACCATCCTTATCTGTATATGTAAGCTCAAACTTACGTGGTAGCTGAAAATCAAGCTGGATTGTGCCACACTGCCATTCGCGTCCAAGAGCATCATTCAAATGAATATCTATTTTTGGACCATAGAACGCACCGTCACCTTCTTTGATACCAAACTCAAAACCACTAGACTCAAGAACTTCTTTCAGTTCTCGCTCCGCCTTGTCCCATGTTGCTACATCACCCAAGAAGTCGTCTTCCGGTCGTGTAGAGAGGTACAGCTTAACGTTCTGATCAATACCAAATACTCCGTAAAAATCACGTACGATCTTGATAATGTTTCCGGCTTCCTCTTTGATCTGGTCTTCGTTCACAAAATTATGTGAATCATCTTGTACGAATGTACGAGTACGCAACAGGCCGTTTAATGCACCCGTCACCTCATTACGATGAAGTACATCCGTATCCGAGAACCTAAGAGGTAAATCTTTATAACTACGCTGCTTTACTCCCCAGAATTTCATAGCATTTGGACAGTTCATTGGCTTTAGTGCCCACCATTCGCCTTCTTCGCGCTCAGATAAGAACATGTCGTCTTTATAATGAGCCCAGTGGCCTGAAGTTTCGAACAAGGCCTGCTTGTTAAGCATCGGCGAAGCAATTTCATGATACCCACGAACTTTGTGATACTGCCGCCAATACTGTGTCAAAAGATTCTTCATCGCAAGACCTTTAGGCATCCAATAAGCCATGCCTGGTGCAGTCTCGTCGAAGAAAAATAGTTCCATTTCGCGGCCTAGTTTTTTATGATCATTCTGTCTTGCAAGTTCTAAATTTTCGAGATATTTATCAAGTTCTTCTTGCGTTGTAAATGCCACACCGTAGAGTCGTTGCATTTGAGCGTTGTCATCTTTACCACGCCAATATGCACCCGCAATTCGTTGTAATTTAAACGTTCCAACCTCTTTGGTATTGGTAACATGGGGTCCACGGCAGAGATCGACGAAGTCACCATTTTTGTAGAATGAAACTTCATCAACAGCAGCATCACCTGTTGTAATTGTGCCTAATTCATCTTTATTGAGGTCCTTGGCGACAGTCGTCCCGCTTCGTTTTAGGTCATTCAACAGCTCTTCTTTGTACGGCTGATGATTCTCTTTTGCCCATTCAATTGCTTGGTCAATTGGCATAGTAAATCGTTCAAAATCCTGGCCCTCGCTAATAATTCGACGCATCGTTTTTTCGATCTTGCCAAACTCTTGTTCGCTGATTTTCGTCTCACCCAAATCAATATCGTAATAGAAACCATCACTAATGACAGGTCCAACACCAAATTTTGCTTCTGGCCACAAACGTTTGACTGCGGCTGCAGTAATATGTGCTAGGCTGTGTCGCATTGCATGTAACTGTTCATTTTCCATAGTTGCTCTCCTTTTTAGTAAATAAAAAACATGCGATGGATGAATTCAACAGAGTAAAATTCACGTATCGCATGTCTCGGACCCTTTACGGGCGGTTCCACCGGACTTCCTGATATTCAGGCACCTTATCTCGTCACGTTATCGTACGTTACGATTCCCACGAAGCTCGGCGGGCGGTTACTCCGCGTCAATGCTTAGTTTTATAATACCCAATCACCCCAGTTATTGCAAGGTTGACCCCCATCTGATACTATATTGGATGTACCTTTCGGGACAATACCCTAATACGGGCGATTAGCTCAGCTGGCTAGAGCACCACATTGACGTTGTGGGGGTCAGAGGTTCAAATCCTCTATCGCCCACCAGGAAATTATGAAAATAGCATCGATTAACATCGGTGCTATTTGTTTTCCCACATGTTTCACCTAGTTTTCCACGTATTATTTTGAGCATTTTTACAGATTACATACCATCTATGATATATCTATTTTATTTTGGATGATTGACATAATATAGTACTTATGCTAATATATGAATATGACTAAAGAAAACAAACAAGTCACAAAAAAACCATCAACAAACGACCCCCTATCAGACCAATCTGCGCTCGGTAAATTCCACATCGGCTTTGAATACGACCGCACATGGGCCGAAGCGAAGCAAACTGTACAGCTGCGTCCTATTAAATAGTTAACTAGCCGAAACATAAACAAATAAAATAATCACCTCCAAAATAGAGGTGATTATTTTATGAAAGTATACCTAGATGAACACTACTTAGTGGCTTTGTTTTGCTCTTTGGACTTAACAGTAGCCTTTTCGGTGAAATCAAACTTGTCCAAATAGTGACCAGTCAAAAGCGCTGTTTGTGACGTAAGCGCAGACGCTGAACTATACAGAATACCAGTCACGGGCATCAAAACCCACTGCAGAAGCATCCAGACCGTCCTACGGCGTTTGTAGCGCTCTGGACGCGGTGGTAGCATCTTGAACGTTAGGAAGACCATAATGAAGATTCCGATCATTGCAACCTGCTGCACTCCACTAATGACTTCGGGCAATTGATGAGCAGCGATATCGTGTGCCGCTTGGGTATTAATAAGGAGTGGAACCCAGCCACCAAACGCGATCAAAATCGCAACTGCCGCAAGTGTAACATGAGAATCTATGAGACGTATCAAGCGCGGGAGGGCCTCCCAGAAGGGTACGACGCGGTGTTTCGTAAAGATTCGAGTTGCAACATAAGCAATGTCGGAGGCACCATACGCCCAGCGTCGTAATTGAAAGAACTGAGCCTTCAAAGTTCGAATGTAGGTGTCAGACAGCACTGCGTCCTGATAGATTGGAACAAAAATAGATATGACCGAATAGTCACCATTGAAATGGAAATAGCTACGCCAGTACTGATGGCCGTCTTCGACGATCGTTCTTGTGCTCCAAAAATTCATTTCTACGAGCGCATTGAGAGGCTGCGAATGTGATGCAAAGTTGCGCAGTGTATGAGGACGCATTGAGCTAATAATATTCCAGAATGAGTTACCCGTCGCTACGACGCGCATCGGTGCTGGCGCATCCCAAATATTATTCAAGAAAAGTGATATAGGCTGATACGACAATTTCTTGCGATTATCATGAATAATATATTCATAAGCAACGTAGTCAAAGTAGGTACGGTGTGGACGGTTATCTGCATCTAGTGTTGTTACGATAACATCAGAATATTCAATATGATGTTTATCACACAACGCCTTCAAATAGTGTCCCGCGTATGTAATATTGCTGCCCTTGCCTACAACCTCATCCGCCAAATCCTTAGGATGCTTTACAATTTCGAACATCCCAAAGACGTCCTTAAATTTCTCTTGTAGGAACTGGGCCGTCTTTTCAATTGATTCACCGCCTCGCTCTTCGTAAGCTAGGATGATCATTAGCTGTTTATTGTCATAGGACGAGTCCACGATTGATTCAAGGGTTGGCTCGAGTATGTCCAGTGATTCGTTGTAGGTTGCAATAACTACTGCCTGCATTAGCTGAGACGGACGCGGATACTGATCAGGATGTTCGGCCATGTGATGAAGATTTTCGAGATGTACATCATAGCCAAAACTTGTTTGATGATGAGATTTGTAACGAATAAGCGCACTGGCTGGATCTTCGAGATCACTTAAACGATGATGCCAATCTACCCGTTGAGCTGCCTCAAGTCGCTGACGACCACTCATGGTATGTACAGCGATTCCAATAGATTTGACCAACGTCGTAATGATAATGAGAATCAAGTAGGCGGCTGCAAGGACGGGATTCAAGATCGATAAAACAATTAATAAAATGATTGCTCCATAGCTTAGCAAGCCAGGCAACATCTCAAAGAAGCGGTAAGCTTTTGTTCGTTTGCCGAGGGGAATTTCTAGATCATTACCCGTCATAATACCTACGCGAGCGCAGCGATTTTTAAGACTTGATAGGTAATTGCCAGAGCAATAAATATAATCACCACACTAAGCCAGAGGAATGATAAGGTGAGTTCAACACCCTTGAGGGCGATGAGTTTCATGGCAATAAGCGTATGGACCACCCCGACTGTCATACCAAAAACAACAAAACTGAGGAGGTAGTACCACTTATCTCGATAGAAATTAGTTGTACCAAAGGCCGTATAATGCGTCACTAATTTGAGCTCATTTTGATGAATATTAAAACCAACATACAGGCTAAAGATAAATATCATAAGAAACAAACAAGCTAACGCGAAAATAATGCGTCGTTCTTTGGCTAGTAGTTTGAGGGATTCAATAAAATTTGGTTTCATACTTTCTTTTCTTTATCTGGTGCGGGTACAGAGAATCGAACTCTGCTCTCGACCTTGGGAAGGTCGCATATTAACCACTATACGATACCCGCTCGTCGCTTCATGGAGCCGCTGAGCGGATTTGAACCGCTGACCTACGCTTTACGAAAGCGCCGCTCTACCAGCTGAGCTACAGCGGCATGGTATCTAGACAATTATAGCACCTTCTATGGTGTGAACAAACGTTTTCGCACCTGTTGCACCAGAGGCCAAAAACTGCTATCATACCTAGAGCTTACGGCTAAACAACTTCATGGGCTCGTAGTGAAGGGGTTATCACGCCTCCCTGTCACGGAGGAGATCGCCGGTTCAAATCCGGTCGAGCCCGCCAAGAAAAAACGTCATCAGATGATGACGTTTTTTCGTACCAGGCTGTCAAAACGCTCATTCATGCTGCTTTACCCTTTCATTTTCGATCCTGCTTATGCTACAATCATGCATAGAAACTGCAGAAAAAAGAGATATGAAAATTACCAATACTACAAGGGTTAAAGCGGCGATTTTAAGCCTTTTTGCGTTAGTCTCGATTATTCCAGCGCAGGATGTCTTTGCCGCCGCACCTAACTCAATCTCTATTACACCCAGCTCACAAAGTGTTGAAAAAGGATCAACATTCTCGATCAGCGTTAATGGATACGTTGGTACAAATAATTATCCCGCAGATACAGTGAGCGGAACACTTACCTTTCCCGCTAATCTATTATCCGTAACTTCCGTCTCGACTGCAGGCAGTGCCTATACATGGCAGAATACTGCAACACCGAACAATACTAACGGCACCGTCACTTTTACTGAGAAAAACCAATTCTATTCTCAACCAAACGGTGCAATTCACATTATGACGATTACCTTTCATGCGCTTGCCAATGGAAGCGCCCATGTTGGCTTTACGCCTGATACCACTTACTCTGAAACTAACCCTTTTGGTGTAATATTGGCTACTGACCTTTCAGGAGGAACTTACACAATCTCGACCACTGCGCCTCCAACCTGTCCATCCGGGCAAATCGGAACACCACCAAATTGTACAACACCAACCTGTCCAACAGGACAATCAGGCACACCTCCAAACTGTAAAACACTTCCGCCACCCACCTGTCCTGCCGGACAGACCGGCACACCTCCAAACTGTAAAACACCGACAACACCACCAAAAACCACGACACCAACAACCTCAAAGCCACCAACACCCGCCACTACTTCGACACCTACTCCTACACCCGTGACGCCTTTTGCGATTAGTGATACGTCAACAACTCGCGGATACAATACCGCTGCAGTTGATTGGAAAACAAATATTGCCGCAACTGGAACTGTCACTTATGGGGCATCACAAAAGCAACAAGATAAAAATGGCATTGTAACACTCCAACAAGATGGGAGTTATGAAGCGGCCTTAAAGGACTTAACCCCAGGAAAAAAGTACTACTTTACCATTACGGCAATCTCCGCAACGGATGCAACAAAAACTGATTCCTACTCCGGAACATTCACGACAAAGGGCTTTCCTGTTATCGTGACAGTCTCGGAAAACAACAAAGCAGTGAGCTCAGCAAAATTGAAGATTGGTGAACAAAATTATAGTACAGACAGGACAGGTAAAGCTAACCTTGAACTTGCAAGCGGTACCTACACACTTGTTATTACAACTGCTAACGGGTCAAAGACAGTCAAACTAACAGTAGTAAACAAAACAATTCCAGAAAATAACGGCACACCTGAAAAACAGAATTTTAGCTTTGACGTACCCGCCACGGCAGCTCCAGCAACAGCAAACCAAGGCATGTCGCTCACTGCTTTAATCGGCATTGGAGTTGGAGGTTTCTTGGTACTTCTGATCCTTCTTGGGCTCTTCCTACTATATCGCCGACGAAAACAACAAGATAATGGCTCTTCTAACTCAGCACTGACCATTGATAATTACTCGAGTCTTGAGCAGCCTCAACAATCTCTCCCTCCGTTTCCGCAGGAACAACCAGATGCAATGATGACTGCTCCTGAAAATGTACTCTACGCCGATCCAATGGCCACAACACCTAACGTCGCAGATCTTTCACAGATGAATGACACACTTGATCAAACAATACTTGAGGCGCCGCAACAAGATCTACTTGGTCAGCCTGACATGATGGGAATTCCAGATAACCAGATGGCAGCAGCCGAAACGCTGCCTGCTGCTGAATATATAGCCCAAGTCGCTGCTCCTACCGAAATGAGTCCCGACTACTCATCTCTTGATAACCCACTATCACCGTCAACCTCAGAGGATGAGGCACTTGCCGCAGAACAACCTTCCGACGATGAACAGACAGAATATATAGAAGAGGACGAGGGCGAGCGCATGGCTCCACCATCAACAGTTGCAGCAGCCGGTGAATTACAGATTGAACATGGATCAGAATCACCGAATGATTCAGCAGCAAAATAATTAATCGTTGAATTATTTACAGCGAATCGTTATAAAACTTTTCTACTGTTGACCAATTAACAACTTCCCACCAAGCGGCGATGTAGTCTACTCGTTTGTTCTTGTAGTCCAGATAGTAGGCATGTTCCCAGACATCCAGACCAAGCAGAGGTGCAGACTTGCCAAGCATGATTGGTGTGTCTTGATTGGGTGTCGTTATAATCTCGAGATCAGGTTGAAGCCAGGCCCAGCCGCTTCCAAAAACACCAAGAGCTTGTTTACTAAATTCATCAATAAAGCCTTGAAAACTACCATACTTGGCATCAATCTCAGCTGCAAGCTTGCCACTTGGCTGCCCACCCCCATCGGGCGACATCCATTGCCAAAAAAGACTGTGGTTAAGGTGTCCGCCACCATTATTGCGAATAGCTGTCTGGACAGACTCAGGAAGGCTATTCAGATCCGTCAGAAGGCTTTCAAGAGGTCGCTCACGAAGTGCAGGTGCATTATCGATTGCCGCGTTTAGCTTATCGACGTATGTCTGATGGTGCTTTGAATGATGCAGCTCCATAATTTCACGACTAATATATTTACCGAGTGCATCGTACTCATACCCGAGTTCTGGTAATTGATACATTGTTACTCCTCCTTGCTTTGTTAAGATTACTGACCATTCTGAGCTTGAAGTGGTGGTACAGAGATATATTCCTTCACTTTACCGTCTTTGGTGATTTTTGCTAAGTCTTCGCTAAAAACAGTCAGTGGAATTTTAATAAATGCATAACTGACATGACCACTGGTGTCACTATCAAGAAGACGAACAACATAGTAGCCATCACCGGTCGTAGATCGAAAGACAGGTGAAATTTCACCCTTTTTAAGCCCTGCAGCAGTTGCGGCTAATCCCCCATCCTGATTATTGCTTGGAACCAGCGGTGTCACACCAGCTATTACTTTTGCGTCACCGGTACCGCCAAGTGCCGCTGCCAGCTTGTCAAAATCAGGTTGTGTCTTGAGGCCTGTAGTCAGCGCATCACGTTGATGATTAGCTTGATCATCAATCTTGTAGGCTACCTCCTGACGGAGAAGCTCGCGTGAAGTCACGCCGCGTGCTTCATCTGGCGTCCAATCAAAGTGATCGAGAATAATTGCATTATACGTTTCTTCGGATGCAGTACCATCACGAGACTTTCGTTGACGTTGAATTGCAGCATCTACCTGAGCGTTGCTAATACTAATATGATATTGATGCGCAAGCTTAGTCGCATAGGTATCAGCAATTGCATCGTCAAGCGCTTTACGCTTGATATAGTCGACTTGAGACTTGTTATCGGCACTGCTTAGATCAATGCCCTCTTTGAACTGCAAGTAGTGTGCCTGGCTGCGGTAGCCAACAAGATAATCACTAAAGCGAACATCCTGACCATCGATAGTAGCGACTGGCAAAGGCAGAACACGAGTAATACGGTAGAAGAAATCTGATGAGTTCTGTACAGGATAGAGTTGCCACCAAACAGTCACACTAAGGAGAGCTAGCGCGATAACACTGATGACAATAGTGTTGATGACCAAACGATGACGCGCGTATTGAACGGGATATTTAAATCGGCGACCACCAGCGAGAATACGCTCACGGTGTTCAGCGACTGTTTCATTAGTAATACGGGCACCCTGGTGCTCGGCTTCTTTGTGTTTTTTAGAGCGAAATAACTTCTTCATGGGTATCCTGTTCTGATATCGCAGCACTGACTGCATCTTGTAGCTTGTTGTAAGTTGCGTCGGGATGGCCGACTTTGTGGATAATAAGATCGCCCACAAGGGTTTGAATAATGATCGTGCCGAAGCCCAATAATTCTCCAGTAAACCCAGGTATATTATAGCTTATGTTTTGAATCTTGGACAGGCGTAGTTCGACCACGTCTTTGCCAAAAAAACCACGTTGTGTGATCTGACGAATGCGTTGATCGGTGACAATATAAATCGTAAAGTACCACATAATGAAATGATACAGAAATAACAGTAGTCCGATCCCTAGGCCAATAATTGGCAAAAGAAATAATTCGAGATGAGTCTGCCAAATGAGGGGCGGGATACACGTAATAACCAGCGGGATCAACAGAAGATAGTATGCTTTTCGCATGGCTATCGGATGACGGCGAAATACAAACAGTAACTGCTCATCGTCGCGCTGACCGTCAAAATCAAGCTGCTTGTCTACGTTTTTCTTAGTCATCTTGCTGCTTTCCTAATGTTTCCTAACTATCAACGCACATTAGTGCTTCCAAAATCGTAAATCAAGCTTTAGCTGTTTGCGATTTTGTAAGGAGAAGACGTGGAGGTCTCGGTGTAATTTTTGCCACTTATTTGCAAAAATTCACAGAGGCCGAAACGAACTTCGACGTGGTACCCCGGGCAGGAGTCGAACCTACAACCTTATCCTTAGGACGGATCTGCTCTATCCAGTTGAGCTACCGAGGCCTACCTGCCTTGCTATCATTGTAGCATAAACGACAGAGGTTCTATCCCCTGTCGTTGCTTATGACTATTCAATGATTAACGTGTAAATTTCTCGTGGAGCGTCTTGTACTCATACAGTTCTTCGTCAGAGAACCAATGGGCAATTTCCTTTTCAGCTTCTTCGACGTCACCACTCGCATGGATCAGATTTGGAATACCTTTATTCTCTGAGTCAGCGTAGCTAAAACTCATGTGCGAATAGTCGCCACGAATAGTACCTGGAAGGGCTGATTTTGGCTCGGTTGTGCCAACTAGCTTACGGATCAGTGCGACCGCCTCAACACCTTCGAACACCATCGCAATTACTGGACCCTCGATCATCATTGCAAGTGTCACGTCAAACGCGTGCTCACCACGACGAGTAATCATCTGGCCAATCTCTTCGTAGTGCTTGTGGTAGTGAGCCTTGTCTGGTGCGATCATTTTGGTAGCAACAATCTTAAGACCAACTCGCTCGAATCTGGACAAGATTTCACCCACGAGGCCACGCTGAACGGTGTCCGGTTTGAATACTACTAACGATTTCTGGACATCTTTTGAATTCATATTTCTCCTTTGATTACTTGATCCATTGTAACAAAAGAGCAACTGCAAGCACAGCCGAGAGGCCAATTCGGTACCAACCGAACAGGGCAAGACCGTGTTTCGAAAGATAGCGGATCAGGAATCCAACCGCGATCCAACCTGATATAAAAGCGACAATGTTACTGATTGTCAGTATGGCCAAATGATCCATGAAATACTGACGGTCTGATGACGAAACAACCAGTTTCAGCGTAAGCCCGGCCATGATTGGAAGTGACGCCAAAAAGCTATATTCAGCTGCTTGCTTGGAATCCAGACCGGCCAGACGACCAGCAACAATCGTCGAACCAGATCGTGACACGCCAGGAATAAGAGCAAACACCTGTACCAACCCGATTGCGAGTGCCCTCATCGGACTCAGTTTTTCACCGTCTTTGATGGGGCTAGCTTTGGGAAGTTTATCGACAACAACCATGATAATACCAACAAGTCCAAGCGTTACAGTAACCGTCACAATGCTCCCAAAGAATGGCGTTCGATCAATAAAGCCTGATAGTAAAAGGCCCATAATACCAGCAGGTAGCGCAGTGATCATAATATTGAGCGCCAAGCGATAATTCTTTTTGACAAAAATATCGTGAGCAATGCCAATCAAGCGATTCCAGAAGTAAACAACAAGTGCAAGCAGCGTACCAAGATCAATCCACTCAAGGAAGTGATGATCAGATGCACCAGAGAAAAAATATTGGGCAATAACCAAATGCCCCGAACTACTAACAGGGATAAACTCGGTCAGACCTTGGACAAGCCCGAGAACAATCGTTTCAAACAAATTCATTATGCCCTATTATATCGTCTCAAGTTGTTTTGCGCTATGCTAAAGGCATGTATGTTTCGGAATTGATACAAGACTACATCGAACACCTAGAGGTAGAAGGTGGTCGATCTGGTAAGACAGCCGAAAATTATCACTTATATTTGGATAGATTTGTTGAATTTGCAGGTGACATAGATGTTGCAAATATAACTACAGAAATAATTCGAAAATATCGACTTTGGTTAAGTCGTTATAAAAACAACAATGCTGGTGATCTGGCGACTATCACTCAAAGCTACCATTTGATCGCACTTCGTGGTTTTTTAAACTACATTTCTTCACGTGATATTGATAGTTTGAGTCCAGAAAAAATCATTTTACCAAAAGTAAGTCGCAAACAAGTTACCTTTTTGCACTATGATGAAGTTGAGCGATTGCTAGCGGGAATACAGCTAGACAGCGAATCGGGCCTGCGTGATCGAGCAATTATCGAGCTTCTCTTCTCGAGCGGCCTGCGTGTATCGGAATTAATTAATCTCAACAGGGATCATATCAACACCAAGCGGCGCGAGTTTATGGTCCGTGGAAAGGCACAGAAAGATCGCCCAGTCTTTATTGGTGAAGCAGCTGCCGAGCATGTCACAAATTATCTATCTGCCAGATCAGACAACCTACCGCCCCTATTCCTCAGCTACAGCCGTAATAATACTGCCACGACAACAGGTGACTACCGACGGCTTACCGCTCGTAGCGTTCAGCGAATCATTAGTCGCTACGCCAGACTTGCAGGCATCACCAAACATGTTAGCCCACACACAATGCGCCACAGCTACGCCACAGATCTACTCATGAATGGTGCTGATATTCGTAGCGTCCAGGTGATGCTCGGCCACAGTAACATCAGTACGACGCAGGTGTATACCCATGTCACTGATGAACATCTCCGGGAGATCTACGAAAAGTTTCATAGCGATACAAAAACAGATTAAGCCTTGGGGTCGCACAGGCCTTGAGTATAATCCGCTGCCTTGTCCGTAACGAGGAATGTTTTACAGAGGCTACCCGTCAGATTGATTGCGCTGTCTGGGTATGAAAAGGTATCGTTTGATTGAAGCTCAACACGACTTTGAACTCGGCGGAACAGATCATTTGCACGACCCGTCGAATCGACAATCGGCTGAACATTCCTGAATTTCACTATATTGGACCCATTCTGAAGTTTGACACTAAAGTGCGTCAAACTGTTGTAGATTGGATCAAGCCGCAGAAAGGCCGTTCGCGACCCATCGGTTGCCCCAACAGGGCTTGGTAAACTCAGCGTGACACTACAAGCATAGTTTTCGTCGACCGTACTGGTTGAGAAGTTACGATCACATAGGACGGGCTGCAAAACACCAGATGATTGTGAAAGACGTGTATCCTGAGCAAAATCAACGGCGTCACTCCCTACGGCATATGGATCAAGGAATAAGGTGTGAGCATTACTAAAACCATCGGGTGTTTTATCAAAGTTAGATAATTTGAAACTCGGACCGAACTGAATAAGCTGGGCACGCATTAATGATGGGCGGTTTTTTGACCAATCTTTCAGTTTTGGAAGTGTGAGAAGTGTTGGATCGGATGGTAAATCAATTGTTTTTTGACCAGGCCCACTACTTGCATCCTGAAGATCTGTTTGTGAAAACCACTGCAACACAACCTGGTTGAAGTCACCTGTACCCTTTAGCGGAATCAATCGTGACTGGCCACTATCGACACTGCCAATATAATCATCTGTATCAATCATAACCTTTACGCAAGTATAGGCTTGCTGCAACATCTGATCGCTTTCAGTCTGTTTGATAACAACCTCGTTATCGGCCTTATTACCTGCAATGCCCGACTGCTGAATCGTGTCGCACGGCAGACTGACACGCAACAACTGTTCGATGGCTGCACACTTTGCCTGCGGAGATTGCGTCGCAACACAGTCTGTTTGATAACTCACGAGAAGCCTTTTTGCATCCTCGACACCTGCCTGAGCTGAGTCATAAGCACTCGCAGAGAGATCTGCTGTTGTTGCTTGCGTTTGATCTTGAACCATCAAACGAATAAAACTAACAGAGATGACAGTAATCAAAAGTGCTGTAAAAATAACTATAAAGAGTGAAACGGCGCCTTTTTCACTACGTTGTATTTCTAACATTATGCTCCTCCTGTCGTTGCGGTACGGGCGGTAAAATCAAACTTATCGACTGCACAATAATTAGTCAAACCTTTATTGTCTGCTGGGGGTTTACATGAAGTGTCGGTCGTATTAATACCTGATCCGTGGTCCAAGGCATCCTGATCATTGGTCCCAAGTTCAAAACTAATTTGGTAAAGCGTTTGTCCCGAATCAGCATTTTGTGCAGCTCGGCGAATTGTCATGCTTTGCACTGCCAGCTCGCGATCGCCAGCGTCGAGCATTTCACTGGCAAGTGAATGATCAATTGTACGACTAATATCGCTGCAATAGAGAGCTCCATTATCACGAATTTTGACCATCCGAATCACACCGCTACCATTATCATACTTATTAACAGGATTCGTTAGTCCCTTGCCGTTATTCCAAATATATGAATATGAGCCTGTGCAGAGACGTCCCCCATCTGGCTTGTTGATATCACCGCCAACAGCAACCATTGTCTTGTAATTTGCGCCACCAACGTTCGCAGTTCCAACGTCTAATGTACGACTCGATTCAATACTACTGCGTATGTCCTTTGTTATGGCCTGGCCAGTTTGGTCTACGGCTCTCATGGTCAAACCTTTTGTATAAATGTTTGTGATTTGAATGACAGTTAATGTGATTGCCATAAGTAATATCGACACAAACGACATTGCAAGAATCAATTCAATAAGTGTAAAGCCGCGCTGAGATTCACGCACGTGGTTCATATAACCTCACAATTGTACCTAGCGTCACCGGCACCGTTTCGCCAGGACTATCCCAGCAAGCACGAATATGGAAATCATAAAAACCAGTCTGGCCTGGCGAAACTGGTGAACGAACAGCCTGAACCCATATACCTTCAGCGGATGCAGTTGGCATATCATATCGCACCTGTGAGTACGTTGCGGGATCGGAATTAATTGTCAGTAATGGGTCTGTATCAAGTTTTTGAATATTAAGTGCAAACGGCTTCTCGCCAGGCGATGGTTGAGTACATTTATTGTTCACTATCATACTGTCAAAAGGGGTGGCTTGGGTCACTGCATTATCAAAAATCGTTTTATTCCAGCGTATTGTCGCTGCACCATTCTTGCCAAAGTCAGCAATATAAGCCTGATTAAGATACCTCAAAGCATCAGCCTGACTATCGATTTGCTCACGTACAAGGCCAATTTCGAGAGCCCTTTGCGCCATCGCCGTACCCTGATTCATGATTGCAAGCCCACCAATCGCAACCACACTAAAGATCGTCGTTGCAAACAGCACTTCGATAATAGTGTCGCCTTTTTGGGTGTTTGTAAGTCGGTTTAGCATCCGTTACTATCCCCCTTAATGGCAACACCACTTGGACCAGCCGTCGCTGCATTCACAACAATCGCTTGAGTTGGACCTAGTGACCAGCCATCGGCAACAACACAGACTGTCAGGTTAGTAGTCGCATTCGTTTTGTTAATCATATCCGTCAGCTGCGATGGCAGTGGACTGTTCATTGCAAAAACCCTCAACAAACCACTGAGCGGCGAACGAAGGATAAGAATACTGAAATTTGCCGCTTGTTTATTGGTATCACGCAGTACAGCCCCCCACTCAGGATTGACTATTTCCTGACCGAATCCAGAAACCTTGGGAACATAGGCTGTCAGAGCCGCCTGATCACTCTGGAGCGTCGTAAGAAGGCTTGGCTCCGTCCCAACGACATCGCCCGTCTCAACTTTGCTGCCATTATCAGTAGTTCGAATATAGCGCCCGAGCACAACACAATCAGTCGTTCCGCGAGCTTGACCATGGATTGCATCCTGTGAAACAACACTTGCATCACAGTGCCAACTACCATCACGATCATTGCGCGTATTGATAACTGCAGAATACTGCTGTTGAACCAAACTTGCAAATGTATTGACGCTGTCTCGATAGCGCTGTTGATTAATATTAGTACTCACGCCAGCCATCAAACCAACAAACATCAGACCCGTAATACCAAGAAAAAGCAGGAGTTCAATAATCGTAAATCCACGAAGATTATGAGAGGTCATTTGGGCTCATTATAGCATAAGCGCTGTGGTGAAACGAGCCTGGACGGCGCCTAGACCAGTATAAAGACGGCAAGATACCAATCAATAATACGCACACCAAACAACCCTACGATAAAATAGGCTGCGATGAGCATTGGGCCAAATGGAACATGCGAATAACGACCCAGTTGCTTGGTGACAAGACCCGGCAGCACAACGATGCACCCAATAATGTTTGCGAGGAAAAGTGTCAGAAATGCCAATCGCCAATCCGCAAGTACAAATGCAAGAATCAAACCGAGTTTAACGTCCCCAAAACCAACCCAGGCGCCTTTTGAAATCATATACAAAACGTAGTAAAGACCACTTATGATGGCCGTTGCAAAAATCATACTTATCATTGCATCTGAGATCGATGGAGCGTTGAAAATATGGAGCAGACCACTTATTGCAGCCAAACCTATTAGCGGAAAAATAACCTTGTTCGGCAAAAGAAACCAACGAGTATCATACGCAAACAAAATAATCAGACCGACGCCAATAATTAACCAGAGGATAAATTGCACCATCACCAAATTTGTGTGAAGACCACCAGGCCAGAAGAGATAAGACACGACAAAAAACAGCGCCGCAGCGAACTCGATCAACGGCTCCATCCACCCAATTGGCTGCTGACAATAGCGACACTTCCCCATAAGCTGCAGCCAGCTCACAAGCGGTAGGAGATCATACCACGCTAGCTGATGGTGACAATGCAGGCATATCGAACGATCGGTTTTGGTCGAGACACCGAGCAGCTTTTTTAGGTTCCGAAATTCTTTTTTATCAACTGGTTCCCCAGCCTTTTTATCTTCCTGCAACTGTCGTGCTCGCAGACGCCAGACTGTTGCGCCACTAAAACTTCCGAAAATCAGCCCAAATAGTCCCAGACCAACACAAATTATTACTTGTTCCATGCACATAATCATAACAAGAATACCGGCAATTAGAAATGGCTACTGTGATGCCCTACTGACTGCCGAGACAGAACGGAACAGTTTGGCCTTCAAGCTTGATCAGGAAGGCGTAATCACGAGTACTGCCAGATGCAAATGTGCCATCAGGTCCACATATCCGCGCATTGGCATAAACAATTTGGCCAATATCAGCAGGCCCATTAGACGATTGATCATATTTGAAGGTATATTGATCACCAAGTGGATCGGTATATTCACTTGTAGGTACGAGATACTTCGACTGAAAGTTGCTGAGCGTATCGCGATCAGGAATATTGCCCCGGTTTGACGACATGTAATTCGTAAGAGCGGTTTTGACGCGGCCAAGGTCACTTTTGCGCTGCGCATCACGTGTATTACGCTGCAATGCTGGAAGAGCGATAAATACCATCAAGAATATCAGTCCAGCAATCGCCAGAACAAGTACTACCTCAATAATCGTAAATCCGGATTTTTTCTGCCGATTGTTCATGAAATATTCCACCTCTCGTATGAACTGACTTGCATTTAGATTTTACTAAAGCGCTTGTGCTTATACTACCTCACGCTACCAAATATGTCTAGACAGTTGCGGTGTTGACGAGGTTATAAATAGGAAGCAAAATTGCTGCTACCATGCCACCAGCTACAAGCGCCAGAACGACCATCAAGATCGGCTCGATTGCGGTTGAAATTGCCCTAATTTCCTCATCTAGCTCATCCTCGTAGATCTTGGCTGTCTTGCCCAACATATCGTCAATTCGTCCTGATTGTTCGCCAATTTTGATCATCTGCGACACCAGTGGCATGATATGTTCCTCAGACAGAAGTGCGGCCGATAACTCCTTGCCACCCTTCACTTTATCGGCAGCTCGGGCAATTTCCTCGGCAATAATACTATTATTCACAGACTCACTACTGATTCTTAACATATCGAGCATTGGCACACCCGTTGTTAAAAGTGTTTGTCCGGTTCGAGTAAACCGAGCCATGTAGAGTTTTCGAAACATTCCACGTAGCATGGGAACGTCGAGTTTTAGCACGTCGAGTAATCGCTGACCAGCCACTGTCCTTAAATACTGAGTCAAGAAATAACCACCAATCACTAAAACTAAAAGAATGACCCACCAAAACTGCGTTAAGAATCGTGAACTTTCAACCATGATATGAGTCAAAATTGGCAATTCTTTTTTCAAATCAACGTATAATTTTTCGACTTGTGGCACCACTGTCAAAAGCATAAATAACATTACAGCCACAATAACCACGAGAACAATAATTGGATACGTCAGAGCGCCTCGTATGCGGCTCATGACGGCCGCATCTTTTTCTTGCTGAGTAGCAACACGCTGCAATGAATCGTCCAAAGTTCCTGATGCCTCGCCAGCCGCAACAAGTGCGAGGAATAATTTATCAAATACTTCTGGATGCTTTGAGAATGATTCGTGAAGTGATTTTCCTCCCTCGATTGAGGTGATCAAATCCTGAACAATGTTCTTTAGACGAGTGTTTGGTGTTTGTTCCAACACGGTACGCAAACTCTGCGAAAGCGGCAGACCAGCACCAATAAGCGTCGATAGTTGACGCGTAAAAACGACTCTGTCCTTTATAGTGATACGACCAGAAAGCCGCTCTAAGATGCTACCATCTTCCTTGATCTCTTTGATCTCAAGAGGTGCGAAGCCCTGGCTCATCAAAAGTTTGGCAGCCGCATGCTCGGTATCAGCCTGGACGGTCGCCTTTACAACTTGATTTGTGGCGCCGTCTTTGGCTTCATAATTAAACTTTTTCACGCAAGACCTCTTGCAGTGTAGATCATGTGGTTATTTTGCATGCGGTCTCTCCTAGCCTCTCATCAATCGCTCGAACTCCGTCACATCAACTGCAAAACTACGTGCATCATCATATGTTACTGCGCCACTTTGAACCATGCCAACAAGCGTACGATCCATTGTTTGCATACCTTGATCGGCACTTGTTTGGATAACTGCATCTAGTTGGTGGCTTTTACCTTCACGGATAATGTTACGGACCGCTGGATTGGCAATCAGCACTTCAGCGGCAATCACTCGTCCGCCACCGATTGCTGGTACCAAACGCTGTGAACAGACCGCCATCAAGATATTCGATAACTGTGCACGAATCTGTGGCTGTTGGTGCGGTGGAAATACATCGATCATACGGTCGATTGATTGAGCGGCACTGTTGGTGTGAAGTGAACCGAGCACCAAGTGACCAGTTTCGGCAATGGTGATCGCGGCACTGATTGTTTCAAGGTCACGCATCTCACCGATCAAAACGACGTCAGGGTCTTGGCGAAGGCTCGAACGCAGCGCTGCCGAGAAACTATAGGTATCGTAGTGAACTTCACGTTGTACCACCACCGCCTTTTTCGATTTGTGCGTAAATTCGATTGGGTCTTCAATGGTAATAATATGCTGCGAACGTTCAGTGTTAATCTTGTCGATCAGCGCGGCAAGTGTGGTTGATTTACCTGAACCAGTTGGACCAGTCACGAGTACCAAACCACGAGGATAATTAGCAAAATCAAGCACAATTGGTGGCATTCCAAGCTCGCTAATCGTCTTGATCTCGTTTGGAATCAAACGAAGTGCTGCGGCCAAATTACCGCGCTCATGAAAGGCGTTGACACGGAAACGACCGAGTGTTCCAAAGGCAAAACTAAAGTCAAATTCCTTGTCCTTGACCAAAATCTGCTGTTGGTCAGAATCCAAAATCGCAAAGATTAGCGCTTCCACAGCTGCCTCATCGAGAGGATTATAGCCTGCCACAGGTGCCAGCGACCCATCAATACGCAGTGTCGGTGGTAATCCTACCTGCAAATGAAGGTCGGACGCACGACGGCGAACGACTTCTTCTAGTAATATTTCGATTCTTAGTTCTTGATTTGCCATCTATCCCTACCCTTCTTATGCGGTGTCTGCTGCCACTCGGTTAACTTCTTCGATTGTTGTCATACCCTGCAAAGCTTTCAAATAGCCGTCCTGACGCATGGTAATCATACCTTGCGCGACCGCCTGGCGCTGAATGTCATTACTGGTTGCGCGCGCGACGATGAGTTTTTCAATCTCCTCCGTCACGTCCATCACCTCGTAGAGGCCAATACGACCACTAAATCCATGCGGCGTCGCAGGGGTGTCTTTTCCCTTGACTAAAGTATAAGCGCTTTGCCCAGCAAGTGGCAAGTCTTTATAGCCTAAATCTTCGGCAACCTGTGCAACGTCAGCCTGCGTCTTGGGGAGAAGATGCCCGATCGTCGCCATAATATTCTGTGTTTCAATCGGTGTCGACTGGTAAACGTCGCGTTTTGGACTGACACGACGAACTAATCGCTGACCAATAATCGTATTGACGGTACTGGCGATCAAAAATGGTTCGATTTTCATATCCAAAAGCCTTGGAAGCACCCCAGCCGCGCTATTGGTGTGAAGCGTACTAAATACCAAGTGACCGGTCAGAGCAGCCTGAACGGCTAACGTCGCCGTTTCGTTGTCGCGAATCTCACCAACCATAATAATGTCAGGATCTTGACGCAAGACCGATCGTAGACCCGTTGCAAAGGTCAGTCCAACGTCACCATTGACCTGAATCTGATTGACGCCAGGCATTTTGTATTCAACAGGGTCTTCGAGGGTCACGATATTAATCGTATCGTCTTTGATTTCTTTTAATAATGCGTAGAGACTCGTCGTTTTGCCCGAACTTGTCGGACCAGATGTCAACACCATACCGTTTGGCTGCCTAATGCCTTTTCGGATGGCACGCAGTGCCCGCCCTGTATACCCCATGTCTTCAATATCAAAGCTGTTATCGGATTTGTCGAGCAAACGAATAACCACCTGCTCACCCCAAACAACTGGGCTGATCGCAATACGAAGATCGACTTCTTTGCCCCCGACTTTGACAGCAAATTGACCGTCCTGTGGCACGCGATGTTCATCAATTTTCAGATCAGACAAAATTTTGATACGGCTCACTAATGCTGGCTCGATTGATTTTGGCAACTGCATGATTTCGCGCAGCACACCATCAACACGGCAGCGAATTTTGAGTGTCTCTTCTAGCGGTTCGATGTGAACGTCACTGGCCCGACTTTTGACGGCGTATTCCAGGATCGTACTGAGCGCACGACTAATTGGCGAATCTTGAACGATCGTTTTTATCTCGCTGCTGGCTTCTTTGTCAGCTTCTTGTTCCGAGACTTCGGCGGCTTCGTCAATCGTCGAAAGATCGGTTTTATACTGGTCGAGTACGTGTCGAACTCCACCTTCTGAAGCCATAAAAATCTTGAGTGGTTGTTCGATCAAACTCGCCAGGTAATCAACGGCCTGGACGTTACTGGCATCCACCATGGCAATCGCCAAGCGATTTTGGACCTGAGCCAGTGGAACCGCCATAAAACGCTCTGCCACGTCCTCAGGCAGCAAATCAAGCATCGGCTGATCAATCACACTGTTGGTCAGATTCACATACGGAACACCCGAGACCTGAGCAATAGCGTGAGTCAACATCTCGTCATCGATAATCCGACGCTCGGTAAGGAGTGCGAAAAGCGGTTTGTCGGACGATGCCGCTTCCTTGGTCGCAGCGGCAAGCACATCACCACTCACTAGACCCTCTTCAGAAAGAAGTGTGACAAGCTTTTCTTGCATTTCAGTTGTGAGTAGTGCCATGTTGTTCCTCCTTTCTTTAATAATTTCTATTATTTGGTACCAATGATTACTTCGACAGTGGGATTGATCGCATCTTTGTTAAAGACCGTCTTGTCGGGCTGCGTGACATCGGATGTCATTTTATCAATCGTTTTGACCTTGATACTTTGAGCGTTCGGACGGCCAATCACTGCATCAGCCACAAGATAGGCAGCAACCATACTAATCAACGCGATCGTCACAATCGTTACCATATCTGATTTTTTCATGGTCGCACCACCTTGTCCTTTAGTTCGACCGTCCTGGCTGGCTGATAGTACGCCTGGCCCGATACTGTCAGAATCAGCCGCGAACCTTGCGAAGTAATTGCGAGCGAACGAACATCAATCGCGCGGATTGATTTTTCGAGTCGTATCAATACAGCACCCAGCGCATCGGGATTAGATGCAGCTGTTGATACAGTCAGAGAGAAATGGATGGTATTGTCGCCAGATGTATCAACGAGCGAAGGGCTCGCATCGACGACATTGCTGTCAGATGAGTGCTGTGTCTCGATGCCAACGACAGGGTCAACTTTGATCGTATCAATTGTCAGCCCATTAATACCGGCCAGTAGCTTTGACTGCAGCGACGCACCTAGTGCTGTCGAGTTTGCCACGGCTGGCAGAGCGTCAAGCACCGTTTGAATCGGCCGCTCGTTCTCGCTCAAACGTACTGCCTTGAGGCCTTCATCTGTATCCAGGACACGAATACTATCTTGCAATGCAGGGATGGCCTTGGTGTCTTTATCGAGGGTGGCAATTGTATTCGCCTTCTCGCTAAGAACACGTTCACCAAACCAGATTTTCTGACCCAAAAAGAGCGCAATGACGAGCGCAAATCCAACAACCACTGACGCACCGGCCACCCACAAAAACATCATTCGATTAGCTTTTATAATCTGCTGTCGCTTGTGTAGACCAAGGTTCCTGGCATCCATTATTTGCCACCCCCCAAATCGGACGCGCGGTTACTAAACAAACTCTGCGGTACACGAAGATATGAATCGGTCACGTCCTGAAGATCTGGCCGCTGGATCACTGCACTGGTTGATAAGCGAGCAAAAATCGCATCAGGATAGTTGAAACTGATCGTAAATCGGAGGACTTTTTTGCCAGAGGCATCTTCGCCGTAACTAATATCAGAGGTTGATACGGTATCAGTCAGCTGTACCTTTTGCTGTGCTCCACTACTGTCTTTGTAGGCCATCGTCGTGCTAAGGATTGTCTTTTTAAACTGCTCGGCGGCCTGATAACCATTACTCGCCTGTCCATCGATGGTGATAGTTTTGCTACCTGCATCAATTTTGGCACTCGAAATAACAATTGAATTTGGTGCCGGTGGATTAATTGCGGCTAAAATGGCAAAAAATCGTGAATCGATGTTTTTGTTATCATGCATCGACGATAACAGGCTTAATTGATTTTGAATCGTGAGTGTATCAGATATATCAGGAATCGATTGCAGCGTTTTTGTTTTGCTTTTGATTGCGTCATCGGCAAATCCATTTCGAACCGTCAAACCAACAAATAAATAGATGGATAACAATACAACCACACCGACCGACACAGCACTAACCAAAATGGCCAAACTAATAATCGTGGTACGAGCCCGTTGCGCCTGCAACAGCTCTTGTTTCACATCCGGGACAAGGTTCAGCTCGATCATGACTGATTGCTCCGCTGCGCTAGCCCAACAACAGTTGCAAATTCAGGTGAAATGGCCGCTAATTTCTGGTCATTTGATGGAACATTTACCTTTTGCCATGGATTACCGATTTGAGTGGCAATGTTTGTTTTGCCACTGATGTATTCGCCGAATTTCGGCACAGCGCTAGCATATCCCACCAGCAAAATGGTTGTTACAGGTGTATTTGGATAGCGCGTTTTGAAAAATTGAATTGATTTCGTTAGTTCCGCAACAAAACTATCAAGCACGCTATCAATTGCCCCAAGTACTTGGCCTTCCAGACGATCTGGTGCCAGTCCAAATTTCAAAATAAACTGCCTCGCTTGATCTTCCTGAATGTTCAAATTCTGGACGGCTGCTTTGACCAGCGACGCAATACCAGTAGGAATCGTTCGTACCAAACGTGGCGCATCACCAAACGTAATCGCAACATTGGTCGATGACTCGCCCACATCAACAATCATCTGGGCATCCTTGGCCCCAGCCGGTAGTACCGAACGAATCATGGCAATTGGGTCAGGTTCGGCCGCAATCACGTTCAGCCCAAGTGCTTCGACAAATTCCAGGCGTTCTTCGGAATAAGCCTCGGCGGTACTCGCCAGCAAAATCTCTTGTTTTGATGGATCGTGAAGCGACTGCCCCAACACTGTCCAATCGACTTTCGCTTCGTCGATCGCCATAGGTATATATTCGTCAATCTGATATTTAATCGTGCCGCGCAGTTCCGCCTCTGACAACATTGGTACGTCGATCACAGTAATAAATGTCTTGCTCGATGGCAGCCCAATCGCAACATTCTTGGTCTTGATGCCACTTTGGCCAATGACGGTCAGGATAATCTCGCCCAAACGATGCCTGGCCTCTGTCGAATCACCGAGTGCCGTTTTAATATCAAGTGGCGCGTAGCCATAGTGTTTCAGCACCCATTTATCAGGCCCAGTTTGCGCCAATTGGATAGCTCGAACAGCGGTCGTCCCAATGTCGAGTCCAAAAAAGTCGCCCACTCCTTTTATCATTGCCATATTATTCCTTATTATACACAAGCGGTATCAGTAATCAAATGGCTTTACCCCTAAAATCGCGGAGGCAATTCGACCGTATAGGTCGTTGCTGGCGTCAGGGCGCTCGAACGATGTGCCAAAGCTGACAAATAGGTGTCGGCCCGCAAATCAATCGTCTCGGCTGGATCGCCACTCGATGCACCAATACCCGACCCTGCCGTTCGTCGCAGTAACAGATGACGCGCCATCACCGGACCATTCACCATCAGTGGATTGGCGCAGTCATTGATCGTTAGTCCTGGATCGGCCGGAGGATGCGGCCCATCACTACACGTGTCGATAATTCCACCACCGCCAGTCGTACCGCCAGGACTGTTACGAGCCACCAACCACGCATCAACCCTCGCGACATTGCCCTTGATATTGATATTTTTGGCAATAATAACCAGTCGTGGAATTTCGGTAATCGATGTATACGGCCCATCGTTATACATCAGATCACCATCAATCGTCACCGTCCCGTTTGGAACACTAACAATTACCGAACTTCCCCCATCAAGCGTCCCCGTCGAAATCGTCAGATCACCAGCATTTTTCTCATAGATTCCGGAGGTCATCGCACCATTAAAGGCTACTGGATCAATCGTTATTTGGCTGACCACTTGATTACTGGCTAGCAAGGCAGCCGGTTCGTCCGGAATTGTCCCCGGACTCGTAAATGACCCATAGTCCTGAACAGCATTGGCAAAGGTGAGCTTGTTCCATGAATCTTGCGTCCCACCACTGATACTCGTCACAACCGGAGCCCCATTTTCTAGGCCCGAATTTGACCCAAGCCCAACCACTGGTCCGGTTGCAAAAATGCCATATTCTGCCCAACTCCCAAACACACGATTGATAGGATCGCCCTTGATCGTTTGTCCCGCCTGAATCGATGTCGCCGCTGGATTGACCGGTTCGCTATCATCGACAAATCGCTGACCAACATTCACATCACCGCCCAGTATCTGCACCGACGGACGCTTGCCAATCACCACACAGGCCGCTCGACCATAGCGATCGGTTGGCGTCGCAAGATCGGATGGTTTTGGCATCGTGAACACGTAGCAAACTTTGGTGCCAACAGGCCACTTATCGTCAATTGTCAGATGGCTGGCACTCGCCACTTCAGTGTCGGCAAGTGTCGATGATCCGGGTACGAATTGCCTGGTACCACTGGCTACGTCATTACAAATTCCCCGATTACCAATCAGATTAAGAAGCGCTGCGCAGCTATAATTATCGCGGTACGGATCGCTGCCAAAATTCAGCGGATCGGTCGATTGGTCTTTGTCTACCACCACCTGTTTGATCGACCAATTCGTCGGCTGACTGGTCGTCGTTGGGCTGCTATTGACCACCCGATAATGGAATCCTGCGCTGTCATCGCTCGAGATGACCGTACTATCAGCTGTCGCGGATGGTGCCAAACCGTAGGTTGGCTGTGGTGCCTTACATAGTGGATCATCGGCCGATAAATTGGCGTTGTACTGGCATGGTGTTGGTGGAAACAGCTCGATACATTTTTTCCCAATTCTATCTGTTAATTGCTTGGCAAGATCACCATAATCACCACTCACCGTAAAGGTATTGGCTGCGTTATTCTCATCACCAGTCACCACATAATTAATGAGTTTTTTCTGGTCCGTATTCGCGCCGATACTGCCGCCAATCACTGTTCGTCCCGCATCTTGATGTTTCTGCGCTGCCTGACGGCCTGCATCTTTGGGTTGCGAGCCAAATCCCGGTGCATTTGGTTGGCCATCAGTCATAAACACCAGAATATTTGCCGAATTGATAATGTCATTGAGGGCGGCATTGCGCGTATTTCCCTGATAGCCAAAAGCTTGTTGATAATTCGTACCCGGATTTGTCACAATCGAATTAAGCGCGGTATCAAATCCAGCATTATTGCCAAACGACGACACATAGCCGTAAAATGGCGCATTAAAATTACCGCCACCAACATCGGCAAATGTCCAAAACGCCAATTCAATATTCTTGTTATGAATCCCCGTTGGCTGAAACAAGCGCCGGATCTGATTACTAATTGTTTGCACACCAGTCGATCCAACAGATGACGAACGATCAATAATCATTGCTGCGTGGCAGACCTTGGATGGAGTAGCGACGGCACCAGCAACGGGTGTATGACACAGTACCCAGGCCGCACTCACAACAATCGCGCCCAAGCCCAGAACAGGAATCTGCTGTCTCACACCCACCCATAGACGATGGATCACTGTGTGCCCCCTGCAGCAAGCTTGGTCATTTCGTCTGCTTTGCCATCGTAATAGGCCTTGTTGATCGCCGTTTTGTTTTGCGGACTATTGGCCGACTGACCCGCGATTTTATAGTACTTCGCCGCCTGAATATAATCTTTTTGGTCCTCGTATATCCTTGATAACCAATCCGCAATCAAAAATTTATCAGAGTTAGCCGCCTCAGCAGTTTTTGCAACCGCAATGGCTTGATCATACTGGCCAGCATCGTAGTAGACACCCGACAGATCGATATAAAGTAACGTTTTGCGCTCAATACTCGCCTCATTTTTGATAGCCGCGTCGTATGTTTTTTGAGCGGCAGCAGCATTATTGCTTTTAATGTCCTGGGCAGCTGTATCGCGCAATTTTCCATCAGCTGCCGCTTGTTTTGAACTGGCCGCTGCTTTATCAAGCTCGGACTGCCCAGCTGGAGCTTCGGGCGGCGTCATATAGAACCGCACCCAAATGAACAAACCTCCAGCTATAACAAAAAATAGCACGACTACCGTCGCAATGATGAGGATTCGTTTCCTCGACATAACCAATTTCTTTCCCATATCATCCATCGAGCAATTTATACCGCTTATTGTTACAGTCAGTATATAGGATCACTATACTGCTCACAACCTAGATCTGTTAAAATGGAGGAATGAGTTTATCTATCGGTATCGTCGGCCTGCCAAACGTTGGCAAGTCCACCCTATTCAACGCCCTGACTAACAATGATATTTTGGCGGCTAATTATCCGTTCGCTACGATCGAACCGAATACCGGAATCGTTCCTGTACCAGATGAACGTTTGGACGTTTTGCAAAAAATGTATTCGGCCGAAAAGATCATTCCTGCAACGGTCACATTCGTTGATATCGCTGGTTTAGTCGCTGGGGCAAGTACTGGCGAAGGTTTGGGTAACAAATTCCTGGCCAATATCCGTCAATGTGACGCGATTGTTCACATTGTTCGCGCGTTCGAGAACAACGATATTGTTCATGTCGAGGAACGGATTGATCCGCAGGCTGACATCGAGATTATCAACACCGAACTGATGCTAGCCGACCTGCAAACTATTGATACGCGCCTTCCAAAAATCGCCAAAGAAGCCAAAGCAAAACCGGCGCTACGCGAAACTGCAACCTACCTGGAATCACTCAAACGACACCTCGAATCAGGCACGCCCTTGTCGCAACTTCCCTCTCTGGATATGGAACTAATCGCTGATCTGCATTTGCTGACCGCAAAACCTGTTATTTACGCATTCAATGTCGACGAAAATACTCTGACTGACAATGCTGAAAAAGCTGAACTCAGTGGCATGGTCGCACCAGCAAAAAGCATCTTCGTTTGCGCCAAATTAGAAGAAGAACTAAAAGGTCTGAGCGTGCTGGATGCGCAGGAACTACTGGCCAGCTATGGTGTGCAGGAAACGGGTTTGCAACAGATGATTCACACCGCCTACGACACGTTAGGACTACAAAGTTACCTGACGGCTGGACCCAAAGAAGTCCGTGCCTGGACCGTGCGAAAAGGCGCGACCGCGCCGCAAGCTGCTGGCGTGATTCACACCGATTTTGAACGCGGGTTTATTGCCGCCCAAATTGTCGATTATGACGATCTTCTCGCAGCTGGATCAGAAACAGCAGCAAGATCAGCTGGCAAGCTCCGCACCGAGGGTAAAACTTATATTATGCAGCCTGGTGATATTGTTGAGTTTCGCTTTAATGTCTAAATAATTCAAAGTTGTGAGGCCTCCTGACCACGTCCCAAATGGGCGACGTGGTCAGGAGGTATTCTCCCCAATTGCTACCTCGCTAGCCGCTCAGCGACCAGAAGAGCCATCCAAAGCCCTGCGGGCACCAAGATGGCACTTGGTGAGGAGGCGGTGGTGGAGGCTGGTGGTGCGGAGGTTGTTGACAACAAGGTGGAGGCGGCGGATCATGATGCGGAGGTGGCGGTGGATGGTGTCCTGGCGAATTCTCCTGAACTACCACTACCGAGCCGACCGGCATTGCCGTCGCAGTTGGCGCTAAGCCAATCCCGAGCCCGAATGTCATTGCGCCAGCAGCACATGCTGCCGCAATTCGAGCTTTCTTGGTACTCATTTCACCCCCCTTTCCAGGGGTTGTTGGGTCGAACATGTTCATCCATTAACTCTTGTAACTAGTTGAGTTATTGAACAATTTTTACTGTAGCATAGCCAGAGTTCGGAACATACTGCTTACGTTTTTAGCAGTCTCACTTATCGATCTATATCCTGGATAAGAGAAGATCTCCTTTTCTCTTCTTTGCTGACAAATTGGTGCGGACTACGGGGTCGAAATATGACACTTTCACCAGGCTTTTGTACACCAGAATAGAATTTGGCTTGTGGAATATCGGCACCTATTTCCGGGTCATCGACAACCGAAATAATAGTTCCTCTCTCGAATGCATGTCTTTGCCCCTCTTCATTCACGACATGTGCCAGCGTCACGACGGCACTTACGGAGCTTTCGGCCAGATTGCGGTGCATGCGGATTGTATCATTTTCGCATGCACAGACACCACGGTGGTCAGTGTGCATTATTTGTACTGCTTTGTCGGCTGGCGTGGCTATATACTGAGCCTCATTCGGCTGTGTATAAGAAAAATACTCACCCAAGTGAGTAACGTCAAATTCTACCTGCTCGGCAACGATAAAACCAGGGAGTTCATCTGCATCCATATGGCCTGCAAGCGCTTTGAAATCATCGTGATTTTCAGCCCGAGGTAAATCATGATGTGTCAGACTGCTTTTTATAACGGTGGCAACTGGGTGATTATCGTGAGTATTCATGATGGACGATGTTTTTTTTGTTTTTATAAAATTACTAATATTACAATAACACTTATGTTAATAAAAGTAAATAGATACAATTCAGACTAACGCAAAACAATCAAGAGGTAGAATCGCTCTTGATTGCCCTTGGCACCCGCGACATCACTATCACGTTTATCAATCACAACAAAATATTGCTTGGCCCACGTTTCGAAATCGCGCAAAATCTGACGACGAACGGCATCATTTTTGATAATGCCTTTATTCGTCTGATCGCGTCCGGCTTCGAATTGGGGTTTTAGCATAGCGGCAATTTGAGTGCCAGGGCCACTCAATTCACGCGCAATATGTGGCAAAATTTCGCGCAGACTAATAAATGATACATCCATGACGACTATATCGGCTTTGTCTTGCATATGAAAATCTCGAATATCGGTTTTCTCGTGTAATTCAATCTGTTTATTACCATGCAAAGTCGGGTGTAATTGGTCGGTTCCGACGTCAACGGCATAGACCTTTTTTGCCCCATGCTGCAATGCATAATCGGTAAATCCGCCGGTGCTGCTGCCCACATCTAACACAATTTTATCCCGAAAATCGAGCTTCAAAATTTGCGCCACACTCGCTAGCTTTAACCCGGCTCGCGACACATATCGTTCGCTCTCGTTCAAACGCACAACTGCGTTATCGTTCACAAATGTTCCAGGTTTAGTGACGACTCGTCCATCAACTGTCACCGATCCCAATCGAATAGCACTCTCGGCCTGAGAGCGCGTTGGAACCAGTTTTTTATACGCCAAATAGGCATCAAGTCGTAGTTTTGTCATCCACCCCCATTGTAACAGATGACAGACGATGTGTTTCAAATGAAAAGAGCCCTGATCGGGCGTAGTGTCAGAACAATCCAACGACACTACGCCCGAACGAGGGCTCGGACTAGCAGTCAGACGGCGCAGGCAGTCCCTGCAACCGGTCGTCCAACCACTTTATAGCAGGGAGATAACCCAGCGCACCAGCAATCACATGCTCGCCAAATACGTGAGCATAGACCGCCCGCACATCCAGCCCGCACTGTTCGCGGTACAAATTCTCGGCTCCCACTGCGGGGATCCAGAATTCCTGATCGCCATTATATATGTATAGCGGCGTCCCAGACCTCATCCCCTCCATCTTGGTCAGCCCATAAATCTGGTGGGCCAAGTCAGAGTTGAGAGGATCAGGAATGTTCGCCGCAATATCGATCGGCAACAACAGCACGCCCGGAAGGGCGAAAATGCTGAGGCATTGATCTTTGAGCGGCGACGTCGTCACCCACTGTGCCAGGTGGTTCATCCTAGCCAACACTTCCGGATGCTCACGACCGATTGCGAACACTGCGCCCATAAACACACCTGACGCCAGATTGGCGTTCATGCTACGGGACAGTATTTCAAAATCTGCCGGAACACCACCCAGTGCCGCCCCGACAATCAAGTCGGAGAGCTCGGGCGCGTACCCATCGATCAACTTGACTGCCCCATGCGTGGCAATCGCACCGCCGGAGTACCCCGTTATACCAAACCGACTTCCGCCAAACTGATCAGGCAGGAAGTTGCGTGTCGCCCGGATAGAATCCAGGACGATCTTGCCCGCAACAGTCGGTTCGGCATACGCCATCCGCGGCCCTTCATGATCGGGGATCAGAATGGCATAGCCACGGAGTGCCGCCAACTGTGTCGTTGGCGGCACAAAATCTGTCATGTTGGTCTGGAATGACAGTCCGTGCGCCAAAGTATAACTTGGCGTACAACCGCGGCCCAGCGCGTCAATCGGCAGATTGTTGACTACCACCGGTCGATCGCCCGACCCCATCCATGGGGTTCTGGGAATCACCAATGTTGCCGTCCCGAAAGACGGTGCACCACTGGCATCGGTTGTGCGGAACTTGAGCAGCAGCACCCTTTCAACCGGAATCACGACAAACAGCGCCGCCACCGATGTCACATCACGTGACTCGATGATTTGGCCATTTTGGTAATTCGCTAGATCTGGTGGCCATGCATCGAACATCGGATCACCAATGTTCGATGGCATCACCGCCAGACGAAGTGCCTCGAGGTTGGGCTCCGCCGCCGACGCCTGTTCCTGTGGGAGCATGGCGATCGGCGGAACAATTGATGGCAGCGGTGGAATCGGCACAGGCGGTATCACCTGGTCGATTGCGCCCTGGATCTGTCCCAAAATTTCTGGGATAGATGGAAGCGTCGGTATACCGGGAATAACCGGCGGATCTGCCATTGCAGGCGTCGCCGTACCCAGCACAAACACTACCATCAAACACGCGACAATAATGGCGCGTAACCTTTTCATATCTCACCTTTGTATGTGAAGTTCACCTACTGACGATTGTCAGCAGATGTGCGATCTGACTCCTTTGTTACCCAAAGAGCCCATGTCAAACATGGGCTCATCATATCATAAAAATCATCATCTGTAAAATCTTAACAGATGTGGAATGTTCTATTTTTTACGTTCGCGGTACTCGCCAGTTGTCGTATCAACCGAGATCACATCACCCGTTTTGATGAATGATGGGACTTTGACGACCAGGCCGGTTTCGACCGTCGCGTCTTTTAATACGTTGCTGGTCGTGTCACCTTTGACGACGTCTTCGGTGTAAGTCACCTCCAAGAACAAGTTCTTTGGGAGTTCAACATTGATCACTTTGCCATCAAAAAATTGCAAGTTTAGCTCATCACCTTCTTTTAGGTAGCTGGCAGCGCTATCAACGATATCAGCACCCAACTGGAACTGTTCGAATGACTGTGGATCCATAAAATGGAAATCATCACCATCACTATAAAGGTACTGAACGTTCCTGTTGGTGACTTCGGCGCGCTCAATCTTGTCCTGGCCTTTGAACGTTTTTGGAATCACACTGCCATCAATCAAATTTTTCAATTTGACATTCACAATGCTTCCGCCGCGTCCCATGACTTTTTGGGAATATTCGGTGACACGGTAGGGTTTGCCATCAATTTGGCAAACAACACCCTTTTTTAGATCAGTTGGCTGATACATATCAGACTAACCTTGGGTAACGAATGGTAATAGTGCCAAGTGACGTGCGCGTTTGATAGCGGTTGCTAATTGACGCTGTTGTTTTGCAGACAGACCAGTCTTGCTGATTGGTTCGATTTGTCCGTAAATGTTGATGAATCGCTGCAGTGTTTTGACGTCTTTGTAGTCAAAGTATGCAGGAGTGTCTTTTTTGAATCGTTTTACTAATGCCATGGTTTTATTCTCCTTTAAAATCTTTATAATTAAGTGGTTCAACGTTTGGAATATAGTCGCCTACGATCGAACCTGGCCCATCCCACTTGAACGCATCGTACAGACTTAACGCTGCGGCTTTTTTTGCGAGCAGGCGCTGGTATTCTAGCCCGAACTTAGCATCGTGAGCATCATCAAGCGGATGCACGTATTTGTCATCTATCACAAATGACGGTTGAACCCACGCTATTTCGAAATCATGATGTCCAACCAGGACAAGTGCCTTTGGATAGTCATCTTGGTTAGATTGGATTTCACTCATAGTAAGGTGCTGTTTAGAATGGAATTTCTGAAAGATCAATAGGTTTGTCGTCGATATCTTCGATCACGACGTCTTTGCTCTTTTTGGCTGGGGCGCTGTCAGAACTACTGTTTGAGTAGTTGCTTGAACCACCACCTTCACCAGATGGGCCGTCTAGGAATGTCACGTCAGTTGCGACGATCTCTACCTTCGAACGTTTTTTACCGGTTTCTTTGTCATCCCAGCTATCTTGACGCAAACGTCCCTGTACCAGGCAACGGCGGCCTTTTGATAGGTACTGTGCGACCAATTCGCCCAATTTTTCCCAGGCAGTGACATCAAAGAAATCTGCTTGGTCGTCTTGACCACCGCGGTCAACGGCAAGCGAAAAACTCGCGATTGTCTTGCCAGTGCTGGTCGTCCGTGTTTCAGGATCACGTGTCAGGCGTCCCATCAAAATCACTTGGTTGATGCTTTTTGCCATGGTCTACTCCTCTTCTTTAGTGTCTCTAGAGTCGCGTGAATCGCGTGAATCGCGATCGTCGTCACCACGAGTCGATGCACGTTTCTTGTCTTCAGCGATCAGTCTACGACCTTTTTCGTCAACAGATACCAACAGATAACGCAGAACTTCGTCGGTGATGTTCAGTGTATTGCTGATTTTCAGGGGTGCTTCGGCTGGAAGTTTGACGTCCATGTAGACATAGACAGCAAAGTCTTCTTTGTTGATTTTGTAGGCCAGCTTTTTCTTGCCCCAGTTGTCCTCGATAGCGATTTCGCCACCAGCGGCTTTGATAATTTTGCGAACTTTCGTCAGCGGTGTTTCGAGATCTGTTTCGAGATCAGGGTGAATCAGAACGGTTAGTTCGTATTCTTTCATAGATTTCCTCCTCTGGAATCCATTATGGATGCTCATTTCAAAGAATGAGCCGAGTTGATAACCCTTTGATTATACCGTATTCCTGTGGGAAAAGCTAGTCAGAATGTCACTTATAGCGATAGCGTTGCGGGTTTGGCCATGCGGGGGTATGATTGAAAGGTATATCATGCTTATGGTAGAACCAACAACACGCGGCTATTCTAAAGGGTTTACGCTAACCGAAATGGTTATTGCGCTTGCTCTATTTGGGATTATCTCCGTTTCAATCGTTAATACGATCGGTCTCACCCAACAGGCACAGCGCAATGAGCGCTACCTTGACCTCGCAAATACTACTGCCAAACAGATCATCGAGGAAGCCCGCAACGGCCAATACACCGCCCTTACCGCTAGTACAGCTGGTATCAGCTATGACCGTGCCTACGATGTCCCTAGCGAACTTCCTAACGGATACGCAAATATTGTCGTCAGCCAATCGACTACTATGCCCGACTTTAAACGGGTTGACGTCACTGTTGGATACAAAATCGGCACACTTGATCGTCACGTTAACGAGTCTGCCATTATTGGCCTTGGGGGAATTACTCAATGATACATCGATTTAATCATGGTTTTACTATCGTAGAGCTCATGGTTACCATGGCGGTTGCAGGCATTTTGGTCGTCGCAACAACAGGGCTGTATCTGACCGTGCTTGGTCAATTACCAATCGTTAATGCTCGCAACAACTTATCGACCAATCTGCAGACGGCACTTAACCGAATCAACGACGATGTGCGACTATCATCTAATGTCACTACCTACAACCGCGTGCCCGACCCAGATGCACCAATGAACAAAACGGGCTACGAAAATGTTCCCGGGCCTGACGTAGATACAAATGATCAGTATTTCTGGCGCATGGGTCCAAATAGGCTTTTGCTCAACGAAACCCCTGTTGATAATTCTGGAAATGCCATCTACGACAATGCTGCATACGCTGTTGGTACAAAAAACACTATTATTTATTATGTCTCGAATGGTGCTCTCTACCGACGAACTGTAGCGGCACCTTATGCACTGCCAGGCCCAGTCAACTCGGTCACAACAACTTCATGTGCACGTGTCACTACCGGTGGTTGTATTGGTTCAGATATCAAGGTTGTTGATAATCTCGATCCTAGTTTAGGCCAAGCAGCATTCGTTGTTAATTACTACGACAAAAATGGCAATCAAATCCCCTATACGTCCAAGGATAGTACCGGAAACGATATTCCTGACTACAACGGTTTTCCTCAGGCACGTTCTATCGGCGTCACTATCAAACTTGTATCGGGTCAGATTATTGATACCCAAACCGTATCTCTGGCCAATTCAATGCGAATGCAGTTTCGCAGCCAGCAAAACTTTGTTCCACCGGTCGTGATAAACCCACCATACGTACCACCAACCAATGGGCTCGGTGACCCAGGACTAATGGCAGGGCCAGGTGGTTTGACGATGTTTAGTGGCCTCGTTCAAGGTGGTGACGTCTATGTAAAGGGTAAGCTCAATATGATCCTTACTGCAACAATAGGTGGTAATTCACCTTGGTATGTATTTGGCCTAAGTGGAAACGGTGTCCCTGTTAATCTCAACGTTGGTAACGTTGCCTGTGGCGGCGGAGCAACCTTCCCCCAGCCATGTGGAAGTGGTTCTCCACCTATTACACTGAGCGCAGCCTTCTCACACATCAATGGTAATGTATGCGCAAAAGATCAGATTGACCCGACAAATATTCAGCCGTACGGAACAGCAACAAGAGGCCTCATCTCTGGGTGTGTCCCCCCGGACGCTGACCTTCCTTCATTTGACAAAGCATCCTTCACTTCTAGTATGACGAACGGTTCATCAAATGGCGCCAGCGGATCATGCTTTGGTGGAAGTGTTAATCTTCTCCCTAATCACACTTACACAAGCGACGTCACTATGGACCTTATCTGTAATGCAACGATCAATGGTAATGCGTACTTTACTGGTAACTTATCGGCAAACTGGGTTAATTTAAAAGTATCAGAATCTGTTGGCAACGTACGACCAATCATTGTCGTGAATGGCAAGTTCCACATGGGAACATCTACCAAGATCATTCCAAATAGCTACGGAACAACGCCATACTTCATTAGCTTTTATTCAGCAGATAGTGCCTGTTCAGCAAGCCCATCATGTAACACAATTTCACCCGCAAACCTGCAAACAACGATTACCAATTTTGCCTACACTGGAGCTGGTGGTGCACCTATTAGCCTCGGAGGAAGTGCTTCGGGAAGCTCGTTTTATGCCTACTTTGGTCAAGCATACATTAGTATCTTCGGAACCGTGGGAGCAGTCGCGGGCCAAAGTATCTATATTGATCAAGGAGCTAGCGTTCTGTTGAATGGATCGCTATGATGGGGAGTTTTATGCACACCAATAGGCCTAAAATCAGCAAATATAGTGGCTTTACCGTCGTGGAGCTTCTGGTTGTGATTGTCATCATGGGGCTTTTGTTATCTGTAGCAGTTATCGGACTATCAGATTCACAGAATCGCGCCAAAAAGAATTCAGCCGTCGCAACCGCCGAGCAAGTCAAACTCAAATTAACAGTTTACTTCCAGGATAGAAACCGTTTTCCACAGCTGCAAAGCGAGGTTGTCACGTACCTCGGTACTGTCAATGCAGCAGCAATTGGCACGCTATTTGGTAACGCTTCTACCTACTCGTATTCCGCCACCCGTGCCGATGGGAGTGCCTGCGCCACCAATGTTCCACCCAAATGTGACAAATACACCATCACCGTCAAAAAATCATGGTGGAATGGCAGTAGCTCAGATAGTGACGTATTAATAACCCCATAGGTAAAAATGATGAAGACACAACCCACAACCACTTCAAAACGCAATCCTCAACAAGGCTACTTGTTAATACTTGTGATGGCCGTTTCTATTGTCATGGTCGTTCTCTCTATTTCAATTATCTCTATTTCGTCGACCAAATATGCCAAAACAACTGCTGATATTGATGCCGCCAACGCTATATACACCGCCGAAGCCGGTGTCAGCGACACTCTCGCTCAACTCAATCTCAACGGTACCTTCACCGGCTACACCACCAAGAAACAATTTTACGGTAGCAATGACCAAGGCAAGGCGGAATACACCACAACCGTCACCGACAATGGCAACAAAACCCTTACAATTTCGTCTACTGCTTACATGTCACGCCGCACCACCGACGCCACTCCCTTCACGACCAAGGTAGTCAAGGCACTCATTGTCGAAACTGAAACACCCGTCATAGAAAACGTTATTGCAGGAGCCGCCGGTTTAGACATGTCCGGAAGTTTCTTCCCGTGGTATGGCCAACCATCTGCAATGACCAAAGGAATGGTCTATTCACGCGGCAAAATCAACCTCAATGGATCCGCAACCAGCATCGGTACAGCGACAGATTCAGCTCGTGTCACCGCCACCAATATTGGTTGTGGCACAACGGCAAACTGGCCACAACCATGTGCTAGCAACGACCCGCCTTTGGTATTTAGTGGCGGCAGCTACTTCTTTGGTGGTAGTGGTAGTATTTACGGATCAGTCTGTGCGACTAATCAACCCTCTGCAGCAAACATCTACCCTGGTCCAACAGGTACCGGCTGGCAGTCGGGTTGTATTGCACCAGACTACGGCCTTCCTTATTTCGACAAAAAAGCGTTTACAAGCAAGCAGATTATTCCTGCATTGCCAATCCCGCCTCTGACGGGGTGTCTCCTGTTTGGTCCTACCAGCCCCCAGTGGCTTGACCATCAGCGCATCGTCGGTAATATAACCATACAGGGTAACTTCGGTGCTTGTAATGTTACTATCTACGGCGACGTTTACATTCAAGGTAATCTCACACTGGGTTCAGGCGGAAAGATTACCGTGGCAGATTCGCTGGGATCCAGACGCCCCACTATCGTTGTGAACGGAACCGTTTCATTAGCGGGTAACAGTAACGGCATATTTGCCAATGGTAGTAATACACCCCTAACAATTATCAGCTTCTCGTCGACAAACGCTGGGCGTTCAAACGACGATAATTATAGCGACTCCCTTTCGTCAACAGATCTTTACAACTCGTCAGTTATACCAGTCAACAATTACTTTGGTGGAGCTGCAAGGGCCATTACTGTAGGCGGCGGCTGTTGTAGTGGTAGTGATACAGCAGATTACTCAGGCCTTGCGGTCTACTCATACTATGGTTCAACCCTCTACTCGATGAGTGGCAACCACAGCCTGCGTGGTATTGGCGGCCAACAAGTATCGATTTCACCTGGTGGTAATTTCTCGTTCACTGGCGGCACCCTGTCCGTCACCGATACTTCACCGTTTAGCTGGGTACTAGGCCGTACCAAGTACCAAATCGGCGATTATCTCCAAACGTACAACTAGTCCTGCTACATCCTCTGGTGGCACGAGTTCATACGATTATGAGCACATACTTCAACTGCTCGCTAGATGCATTCTAGCTCGCTCCTTCTTAATAAAGACAAAGGCCCGTGTCGCATTCTACCCCGTGACTCACAAAGTAGGGTAGTTTTGACTTATCCTAAATCTTGGTCGCCAGAGCCGTTGAGTTCGTCCATGCTGCGCACCAGCACGTCACGAGGTTTGCTATTGCCACTAGGTTGGCCGACAATGCCCTGTTCTTCCATGGTATCGATATAACGAGCTGCTTTGGCATAGCCAATCCCCAAACGACGCTGCAATAGGCTGGCGCTAGCCTTGCCGCTATCAATCACGATCTGCAACGCTTCCTGATAAGTCTGGTCGCCCGTGTTCGTGCTAAAGTCCATCACCACGCCACCCTTGCCATTCAGCTGAACCGGCTGGCTGACGATCTCGTCATTGTACTGTGGCGCCGACTGCATGCGCAGATGATCCATCACTTTGCCAACTTCTTCGTCCATTACCCAGGCACCCTGGATACGTTTTGGCTTGCTCATACTTGGGGTTAGAATCAACATATCACCTTGGCCCAGGAGTTTCTCGGCACCCACTTGGTCCAAAATCGTACGACTATCTACCTGTGACGCTACCGTAAAGGCAATACGGGCTGGGATATTTGCCTTGATCAGACCAGTAATAACATCAACGGATGGACGCTGTGTCGCTAGCACCAAGTGAATACCGACCGCACGGGCTTTTTGGGCTAAACGAACGATCAATGCTTCTACGTCGCGGGCCGCAACCATCATCAGGTCGGCCAGCTCGTCGATCACAATCACAATATATGGCATGGCACCGTCTTCGTGTTGCTGGATTGCCCCATCATCGTCTTCGACGGCAATTTTCTTGCTGCCTTTTTGAATCTTTTGATTATACGAATGAATATCGCGCAGTTTTTCTTCGGCTAGCAAATGGTAGCGCCGCTCCATCTCGTTGACCGCCCATTTTAGGGCACTGATCGTCTTTTCTGGTTCGGTAATAACTGGGGTTAACAGATGCGGAATGTCTTCGTATGGTGCCATTTCGACTTGTTTTGGATCCACCAAAATCAGTTTCATTTCTGATGGGCTGTTATGGTACAACAAACTCGTCAGCAGTGTATTAATCATGACTGATTTACCACTGCCCGTCTGACCAGCGATCAGCAAATGGGGCATTTTGTTCAGTTCACCCACGACAGCTTCACCGGAAATATCCTTACCAATCGCAAAACTCAACGGTTCGTGATTGTTCTTCCACTGTTTCGAGGTCAAGATTCCATACAGACGCACATCGGCCGCTTTGCGGTTTGGTACCTCTATACCAACGGCACGTTGGCCAGGGATTGGGGCTTCGATACGCAGCGATTGGGCCGCCAAATTCAGTGCAATGTTCGTTTCCAGCGCCGTGATACGTGTCAATTTGACCCCACTTGGTGGTTTCAGCGTATATTGTGTCACCTTTGGTCCAATATTTGCACCTTCCATCTCGACATCAATATTAAATTCACTCAGTGTATCTTTGATGGTTTGGGCATTTTGCTGGACATCACCAGCATCGGCTGGTGACTGTTTTTTCTCGAGTAGTTCAACATCAGGTGCCACCCAATTTGGGTCACTGACAGATACAAGTGCGGCTTGTTCTTCGGCCGCTTTGTCACGCCCGACGCTGCCTTTGAAACTGGATAAACGGGATGATTTTTTGTCCTCAAACGAAATCTCGTTCGGATCGAGGGTTGGGACACCGGCGTTCATCTTGAAATCGCCAATTGGGGCAGATTTCTTTTCGCCCGTTTCGGCTGCTTGGCGCATGACTTTAACATTTTCATCGTTATCAAATCGATCAGTTTGGACCAATTGCCACAACTTGCGGATGATCGTAATTGGCGAAACACGAATCACGAATAACACCGTCATCAGTATGAATAACAGATAAATAAAGGCAGCGATCGGTGGTTCAACAAGCGCTAGCATGCCACTGTTTACTGTGTCTCCGACATACCCACCACTTGTTGTGGCAGTTGTAGTGTTATGCATCAGGCCAAATATACCGGCAAACCACACAATTAATATCACCGTTGCAAATTTCATTACAAATGGCAGGCGATTTTCATCGGTACGAAAGATTTCGACCGCAACATAGATAAAGAGTGCCGGAATAACATACACCGCGTACCCGATAGAACTCAGTGCTGTCTGTTGAATCCAATCCAATATTGGTCCGCCAACACCGAACCAAGCAACGACGAGCAGAAGCGAGAACGCAATAAGCCCAACGGCGGTGACTTGCTGCCAAAAGCCCGCAGGAAGGCTGTGCTTAGGAGCCTGATTTGCCGTAGATTTGCGTCGTGTTGATTTTCGTCTTTTTGCCATAACTGTTTTTATTATACTACTGTTTCTATCTTTATATTATAGCAAATTTTACTACATTTTGCAAGCCGTAGCAAAAATATTAAATATTTATGTAAAAAGTACTTCTCTTCACTGTTCCAAAGGTGTATACTCGCCTCACTACCCCCGCTTTTCACAAATAGAAAGGAGTGAGGGCAGTGTCATTTCAAACGGACCGAGCAGACAGTCTGCACTGCACCGAGACCAGCGAAGCACTTGGAGTCACCCTCGCAGGTGGCACCACTCTCTGGCTCAATCGACGGCGGATTCAGGGTAAATCCTGTATCTGCGTCGATAGCCTGCTCACCCGGTACGACAACGCCCAAATCGAGGGGTTGTACCAGGAGATTATGGCTATCGTCAACGCCAAAGGCTGTCTAGCCCAAGGTGAACGGGAGATCCTATGGGGCAAGCCAGACCTCATTAGTCTGAGCGACTTGATGGAGGGCTGCGCCATCCTGATGGTCTGTCCGACATATAACGAAGAGTCTGTCATCAAAGAGGGCTCCCCGCTGCCACTCTCCTACGCTCTTGTAGGCAACGGTGGCCGAATGGGTTCAATCGCACGTCCGCTTCACAGCAAGAGCGACCTCAGCATCATTCACAGAGGTGACTGGTCCAGCTACAATAACCTTTTCGGTCGATTGCCCGAAGCCGTTTGACCCGCCGTATAACCGCTTGAGTTTCAAAAGGAACCCGCGGCATATGCGGCGGGATTTCCTTTTATAGAGATTATTTAGTAGCCGCGTGTATCGACGTGAGTTTTTGGCTCGACGGCTTCGGTGTCAGGTACTTGTTTGTCCGGGAATTGCTTTGGCGCAAGTTCAGGAATAGCACTGTCGGTTGGACGAGGAGCGTCGTCTGTAGGACGAGCTACTGGAGCTGGACGGTTCTGGTTCGGATTTGGACGCGCATTATTCTCGCGTGGATCACGATTATCACGATTTCCACCACCGCTGCCACCGATTTCGTTGATCACAGGGATCACGATTGGCGTACGACGTGTTTGATCATACAAAATATGAGTAATTTCGTCTTTTAGTTCCTTTTTCATAACATCTAGATCTACGCGCTTGCCACCAAAACTGCGAGCAACTTTTTGCTTCAAGTATTGGCGAATCGTCCCCATCAATTCTTCACTATCACGTAGATAAATAAATCCACGGCTAATGATATCTGGACTCGTCATCAGGCGACCGCTGCCACGCTGAACGGTCAGAACGACCACAAACATACCTTCGGTTGCCATGTGAATACGATCTTTTAGCACAACTTCGCTAACGATTGCGCCGCTGTCATCGTACATGATTCCACCGACCGGCACGCGACCATTTTTCCTGGCGCCTTCAGCCGTAATTTCGACGACATCACCACTGTCACAAACAAAGATATTATCACGTGGAATACCACCTTCTTTTTCGGCCAGTTCAGCGTTGTGAACCAACATATGGAACTCACCATGAATTGGGAGGTAATATTTCGGATTAAGCGCACGGACCAGTTTGACGTGGTCATCGTAGTACCCATGTCCCGAAAGGTGCAGTGGACCAATACCAGTCAGGTGAGTTTTGCCATTTTGGATGACATCACTACCCTCTCGCATCAGGCCATCAACGGTTCGAACAACGTATTTTTCATTACCCGGGATTGGGTTACTACTAAATACAACGACATCACTGTTTTTGATCTTGATAAATTTGTGTGCGCCACTGGCCATACGGTTCAAAACAGCGTTAAATTCACCCTGTGAACCGGTACAGACAATCGTCACTTTGCCGTCAGGTAGTTTGACGACGTCTTCCATTTTGACGACAACGTCTTTTGGAATCTTGATGACACCAGCACGCAGCGCAACTTCGAGGTTTTGGATCATACTGTAGCCTGCAAACGCAACCTTGCGATCGTGTTTTTTGGCTTCTTCCAAAATCACCTGCATACGGTGAATTTGTGAGCTAAAACAGCTCATAATCAAACGACTATTAGGGTATTTTTCCATTACTTCACCCATAGAATGCTGAATATCAAATTCGCCGTGAGTATGTGAACCGTCTGATTCACAGTTGGTTGATTCGTTCATCAGCATCAAAATACCTTCGGTCGTAGCGATTTCGGTCATACGTTCCAGGTCAAATTTCTTGCCATCAACTGGTTCTTCTTCGAATCGCCAGTCACCTGTGTCGATCAATACACCAAGTGGTGTACGGATTACGACTGCAGTTGCATCAGGAATCGAGTGATTCACGCGGACGAGTTCGACGCTGAAATTATCACCAAGTTGTACACGTTCGTGTGATTCTGGATTCAATTCGTTGTATTCAGGTGTGAACCCGCTGGTAGCTTCTTCCATCGTGCGTTGGATCATACCAAGCGTAAATTTGCTGGCATAGACAGGTGCCGGGATTTTGTCTGCAACGTGACGGTAGGCACCAATATGGTCCAAGTGTCCATGGGTAAAAATATGGCCACGAATCTTGTGTTTGTTCTCTTCTAGATACGAAATATCGGGGGTAATATAGTTGATTCCAGGATAATCAGCACCAGGGAATAGGAATCCACAATCGATCACAATGATGTCATTTTCGTACTCGATCGCCATCATGTTTTTGCCGATACCCATTTCGCCCAGGCCACCAATTGGGATCACACGCAGTGCTGGACCATTCGTACGAGGCTGTTTTTTATGATCAGCCAGACTGTACTGACGACCTTGGTAGCCGTTGTAGATGGATTTATTTACCGGCACATTAATCATGTGTTGGCTCGCCTGAACATTGACATTCTCACTGGTACGACGCTGCGCACGAAACACTTCGCCTTTGCGAGTTGTCGTGTTGTTTAGCACTGTATTGTTTGATTTCTGTCGTTGCTGGCCTTGCGGACGCTTGTTTTGGTCGTCAGGTGCAGCATTAGTAAGTCTTCGTTGACCCATAAATTGTTAATTCTCCTTTTTTCTTTCTCTAGGAACAGAATAAATAATATTTCAAAATAAATACGAGTAGAGGGGTTATTTGGTCAATAATCGGTCTATTGCCCTCTTTGTAAGTATCCATATGGTAGCAAACTTACGCTGTTTTGGCAAGTTTAGAGCTTTTTTATTATCTCTGGGACTAACAAGAAATCATCAATTAAAGTCTGGCGCATACTCCCGTTATACAGCGCGGCAGCCGGGTGATATAGCGGCACAATAACCAGATGGTCATCACCAAATTTAATTCGTTTTGGTTGGCCATGAATTTGGCTGATCTTCATATCTGGCAAGAAATATTCCATGCTATGTCTGCCCAACGTAATCACGACTTTGGGCTGGATAATTTGCAATTGTTTCAGTGAATACGGCCAAAAAGCCTTCTTTTCCTCGGGTTCGGGATCGCGGTTATTGGGTGGACGATATTTGACGATATTCGTGATGAACACATCCGATCGTTCCATGCCAGCTTGTGCCAGCATCTCGTTGAGGAACTTGCCAGCAGCGCCTACAAACGGCAATCCTTGTTCATCCTCGTTCTTGCCCGGCGCCTCACCAATAAATACAATATCGGCATCAATATTGCCATCACCCATTACCAGGTTCGTTGCCTGCGCAGCCAATTCTGGACACACATTGTTGTCCAGAATCTTTTGCCGCACTTCGTCGAGTTGTTGCTGTTTTGATAGCGACTCTGTCATATAGCTAGTATATAGCTATGCGTGGACATCGGCCACAGGTTTTTGGACAACGTTTGTTTGCCCATTTGCACCCACAACATTAACAACGGTAATAATCATTGGAGTTTGTTTCGTTCGTTGATAAATATATTTTGTCGTCACGTCCCGCAGCGATTGTTTGATCGTATCAATACTTGCTCGGGATTTTCGCAAACTTAACAGTTGCTGTTTGATTGCTGTCCGTAGCGTATCGACAATGATTGTATTATCACGGATCGATATCGCTCCCCGTGTAATAATATCTGGACTCGCTAATAATTGACCGCTCCGACGATCGATCGTCGCCATCACAACCATAAATCCATCATCGCGCAGCAACAGTCGATCTTTGGTAACAATCTCTGGTACGACACTGCCTGTTTGATCAACCAACAGTGAACCGGACGTTACCTTTCCGACAATTTTCGGAGCTACGGTTTTGCCAATTTCAATCACCTGGCCGTTTTCGACCATCAGAATGTTGTCCGATTTCAACCCTGTCTGTAGCCCGACCTGGCGGTGATAGGCACGGTTCATCGCACCACCATAAATCGGCATCAGGTAGTTTGGGCGAGTCAGTTTGATCATCTCGGCAGACTCCTCACGATTACCATGGCCCGATACGTGGAGTGGTCCACACCCATCAATTTCGTGGGTAGGATGACGGAATTGTTTCACGCCCAGTAGTGCCAGATCATTACCTACTTGTTGGTAACTACGTTCATTGCCAGGGATTGGCGTGCTGCTGATAATTACACTGTCACCGGCTTTTAATTTAATATATTGATGTTCCCCGGCCGACATGCGGCTCATTGCTGCACCTGGTTCGCCCTGACCACCTGTACAAATAACGACGAGGTTTTTGTCAGGCACACTGACCGTTTCGCGCATCGCGACTAATGTCCCTTTAGGGACTTTTAAATTACCTAGACGTACCGCCAATTCGGCCGTCGCAATCATACTGCGGCCATCAAATGCTACTTTGCGATCATTTGCATGGGCGGCATTAATAATCATTTGCACCCGGTTCATATTGGTCGAAAAAACCGCTGCAAAAACACGACCTTTTGCCTGGTTCATAATGTCATGAAAGCTCTTTTCGAGCGTGTGTTCGGTCGGTGTTCGTCCCTGCGCAGTGGCGTTCGTGCTTTCACTCATCAGTAGCAGCACGCCTTCATCACCCAGCTGTTTCAGCCGTGCAATATCGCTCGGCAAACTATCGAGTGGTTCTGGATCCAACCGATAGTCACCGGTATTTATAATCCGTCCAACCGGTGTATCAACAACAATTGTTGATGATTCTGGGATCGAGTGTGTCACCCGAACCAGTTCGACCGTCATACTTCCTAAAGTCACACGTTCGTGCGCATCCATGTTCATGACGTTGGTTTCGGGACTAAACTTTAGTCCATTTTCGCTTGCTTTTTCGAATTGTGTTTCGATCATACCGATTGTAAATCGACTGCCAAATACTGGCGCTGGATACAGTGGCATCACATGCACAAGTGCACCAATGTGATCCATATGGCCGTGACTAATCACATAGCCGCGCAGTTTGTGTTTGATTGATTCCAGATATTCGGTCACAGGAATTGCAAAGTTAATACCAGGCAAATCAATCCCCAGTTCGAACCCACAATCTAGTATCAGTGCGTCATTTTCGTATTCAACGACAATCATGTTTTTCTCACCAATACCGTTCTGGCCACCTAGTGGCACGATGCGTAATTTTCCCTTTCCGACAGGCAAAGTTTTTGCCTTTGTCGTGCGGTGCCGACGGACTGATCTCTCGACCGTGTCCATTTTGCGGCGTTGTTCTTGGGTTGTATTTTGTTTCATTTTTTCTCCTATTCGGGGATTCGTCTCTGCTACTTGTCATTCTCCGGCTTGACCGAAGAATCCAGTAATAATAAATTCATATTCACTGGATTCCAGATCAAGTCTGGAATGACAATAAAGCAAATTGAGATCGAGATCCTCAAAATAATAGTTTTATATAAGATTGAACAAGATAGTTCTTGGCCAAATTTCAAAAGCAAAAATAGCTACTGTGATTTGTTCAAGAAATAAATTGTAAGGTCTGCTTGTTCAAGCGAAGTATGTCTATAATAGCATACTTCGCTTGAAATAGCAACTTTTTATTGCTGGGCGTCTTTGATTGACAGACTTAGTCGTCCGCGTTCGTCGATACCAGTCAGTTTGACTTTGACGATTTGACCCTCTGTTAGTACATCTTCAACTCGTTCAACGCGTTCGTTGGATAGCTGGCTAATATGTACCATGCCGTCGAGTCCTGGCATGATGTTTACGAATGCACCGAAGTCTTTGATAGTAACGACTTTGCCTTCGTAAATCTTGCCGACTTCTGGTTCTTCGGTCAGACCCTTGATCCATTCGATTGCCCTGGCGATACCAGCGGCGTCTTGGCCAGCAACGGTGATGAGTCCATCGTCTTTGATGTCGATCATGGCACCAGTTTCGGCAGTAATCTTGTTGATGACTTCCCCACCCTTGCCAATAACGGCACCGATCTTGTCAGGGTTGATTTTGATCTTTTCGATACGTGGTGCGTATGGCGACAATGCTTCACGTGGCGCAGCCAGTGTCGTTAACATGTGTTCCAAGATATGTGCACGACCGGGCTTTGATTTCTCGAGCGCTTGACGCAAGATTTCAACAGGTAGTCCATGAACTTTCATGTCCATCTGAATCGCCGTGATTCCCTCTGTTGTACCAGTCACCTTGAAGTCCATATCACCAGCAAAATCTTCGGCATCAGCAATATCAGACAGAACATATGGCGTATCGCCGTCCATCATCAGACCCATCGCAATACCAGATACAGGGCGTTTTAGTGGCACACCGGCATCCATCAGCGCAAGGACTGAACTACAGGTTGCAGCCATCGATGTCGAACCGTTTTGTGACATGATTTCCGTCACGCTACGAATTGCATATGGGAATTCCTCCTCTGTTGGAAGCATTGGCATGACGGCACGTTCAGCCAAATAGCCATGGCCGATTTCGCGACGACCAGCAGATCCCAGACGACGAACTTCACCAACGGTGTAGCCAGGTGCATTGTAATGGTGCATGTAACGACGTTCGTAATCGTTTTGCTCCATCGTATCAACCATCTGCGCGTAACTAAGTGGCGCAAGTGTAATAATATTCAAACCTTGTGTCATTCCACGGGTGAAAATCGACGAACCATGAGTTCGCGGCAACACACCTACTTCGGATGAAAGTGGGCGGATTTCGTCTAGTTTTCGACCATCAGGACGAGTTTTAAGGGCGATAATACCTTTGCGCACATCTTTGTGCAGCGCACTGGTGAACGCTTCGTCGTATTCATCGTGCAGGGCAGCATATTCTTCGCCGTGTTTTTCGGCCAGTTCTTCGTGGAATGCCCATCGCAGCGTACTGACCAATTCATTTCGCTCAGCGTATGGTTTGTGAAGTGCCTCACCCAATTTGCCATCAACCCACTCGTCGACTGCTTTTTGAATGTCTTCGTTTGGCAAAATAAGTTTAAATTCTTGGGCAACTGGTGCGATTTTCGCAGCCAATTCTTGCTGCAATTTGATCGCAGGCTGGTACTGTTCGAATGCCCAGTCCAGCGCATCGCCAACCAATTGTTCGCTGACTTCATTGGCGCCAGCTTCTACCATTGTAATACCGCTTTCGATACCAGCGACAACAATATCGAGGTCGCTTGCTTCGCGTTCTTCTGGGGTCAAAAATGCCTTGAACTCGCCGTTTACCTGACCAACACGCAGTCCAGCAACAGGGCCATCGAATGGTGTGCCTGTGAGCATCAGCGCGCTGCTGGCTGCAATCATCGCAACCATATCAGGGCGGAAGTTTGGATCCATTGATAGGACACTGGCAACAACTTGAACTTCTTGGCGGTAGCCTTTTGGAAACAACGGACGAATTGGGCGATCGATCAAACGACCGATCAAGATCGCTTCGTCGCTTGGACGGCCTTCACGTTTGATGAAACGGCTGCCGCTGATCTTGCCAGCTGCATAAAACTTTTCTTCATAATCGATAGACAGTGGGAAATAATCAAGCACAACCGGTCGTGAACCAACCATTGCTGTTCCCAGAACAACTGTATCGCCGTAGGTCACCAGCACGCTGGCGGTCGTACGGAACCCAACGCGGTTAACTTCCAATGTTAATTCTTTGCCCGCAAGTTGCGTGCTCACTTTGATAATATCCTTGCCATAAGGGTTAATAACAGACATGATGTCTCCTTCTTTTTAATCACTCGCTATTATACGAATAAGTAACGGGTGCAGAGTTTCTCGAAATCGAGAATACCTGTATCCACCACTTACGTCGCTGTGAGTGTGTGTCTATTATACCTTATTCGTGTCGTAACTTGGCAAGAGCTTCTTCTTCGTCTTTTTCGACGTCATCGGCAGCATCCATATCGGGTTCACTACTGACGACAAGTTCGGCCGCAGCTGAAGTGACAGATAACAATCCATTCACAAGTGTTAATTCTGTATTTGGGTTGGCCAGTAAATCGATATCTCGCTGCATATCATCATGAAGTGCTACCATTTCGCCTACTGCACGATGCGCAACTTTCTTGCGGGCATCAATATAGAATTCCAATGCTTCGGCACCTTGGTCAGCGTCATCTAGATTTGTTTCATTTGATACTATTTTTTGTGTTGATTCTTTGAAAGCTATAGTCTCGTGTGACATGGTGTCGTCTCACTTTCATTGTTACAACATCATTATACCAAATTATTGGTAAAAAGTCAATAATGTGTCATCTAATGACTATAGAATATTGATCGCACGGGCGGCCACAACTGCGACCACTAACAGAGACAGAACAGCCTGAATCGCCATTAACATCTTGGCACGACGCGACAACGGTAGTGTGTCGGTCGGACTAAATGCCGTTGCATTGGTAATCGAAACATACATGTAATCAACAAATGTCGGCTGCCAATGCGTCTTTGCCTGCTGTTGTGGGTACAAAAAATCATTTTGATCGTCAGTACCAGATCGCCTATGCCCTGGCCCACCGCCATCCATATCCCAATAAATAATCGCAAATACGACAATATTGGTGATATAGATTCCAACGGCTGATAGTAACAAACTTGGTGCGTCTGCCCTGTCCGCACCAATCAGTGCGGCAATGACCAACTGCAGTGACGTCGCATTGGCGACAGCAATCAGTGCAACGAGTGCGAACACAACGATCCGACGTACTTTTGACACAAACACTGCCCGTTTTGGCGTTGTAATTTGGAGTGCAATCAGACAAAGAAATTCAAAGCCTGGCATCAAAAATCGTGGCAATGCGACGAGTTGCTCGGGTAAAAGCAGCTGCAAAATGATCACTCCCAATAGGACAACTTGGATGTGCCAGAGTGGATCGCGATCATGATGTTTGTTGGCGAGTAACATGTGTTTTTAGTATAGCCCAAAAAGAAGTAAACAGCCTGAGCAAAATAAAATACCACCGCAACTCGCGGTGGTATTTTATTTAGTCGAAGTAATTATTTACGAAGACCGAGAGCGGCAACCGTTGCCTTGTAAGCTTCGAAATCTTTCGATTCCAGGTATTTCAAGAGCTTTTTGCGCTTGCCAACCATTTGGATCAGACCGCGACGAGCCATATGGTCGTGCTTGTTCGTCTGCAGGTGTGTGGTAATCTCTTTGATACGAACGGTCAGAACTGACGCCTGTGCCTGAGGGCTACCGACATCGGTTTTGTGCGTTTGTGTCGCTTTGATTGCCTTTGCTTTGTTATCTGCTGTAATCATCAAGAACGTATTGTATCAGAGTTTTGCACAGGTTGCAAGGGGTTGTAAGGTGATCAGAAATAAAAAAACACCCCCGTTGGGTGTTGCCCGAAGGCGAGGTGCAACGTATGGACGTGCACCTCGCCTATCGGGTGTTCTCATTCGGACGCTGGGGGTGCAAGGTGTAGTGCAAGTTCACGCAGGACTTCCTCGAGCTGCAGTGATTGCGCTTTCGTGAGGCCCCATGCATGAAGCGAGTCGTACGAAACCCTGAGCAGATCACGCACGTACACGACACCATTTTGCTTGAGAACCTTGATGATGGCATTGTCGAGCACAACATCGGGGCCCGCAAGACCAGCAAGATTGTCAACCTTGACGGCCTCCATGCTTGTCCGGCCTGCACGTTCCTCTTGCTTCACTCGACGATCATCGTCGACAATCTGCTTGATGAACGCCCTGAGTTGAGCAGTGAGCTCGTCCGATTCGGCAATTTTCTCCAAATCGTTGTCACTGACTGCATCTTCTCCTTCTCCCAGTGCCGACAACAGCTGTCCAAGGACAGCAAATCGTCTTGACATGTACTTCCTTCCGGTCGTAAATCACGAATGGTACAGAACATGTACTATTATAGCATAAATACTATAATATGTAAATTATTAGCCTTGTTAGCTACCACGACATGGTGGCAGAATAGATTGCTTTGTCATTTGGTTTAAGCAGCTCGTTTTCGGCTGGTTTTTCATTCAAAAACGTATATCCCCCGACCGTTGGTTCGACGCAGACATAATTGCCTAGTTGATCGGTCCACTGCGCCCAGGCAGGCAGGTTTTCACTGGTCAGGGTCAGGTTACGTTTGTCGGTAATGAGGAGTTTCTGGTCGCCCTCCGCCAGCTGCATTTCGTGTAATTCTATTAATTCAACGGTATGATCATCGATGACAACCTTAGTTTCACCAGATTGAAGTGCAAAATACGGATGAAAAGCTGGTGCGACACGAAGTGGTTTTTTACCTATATTTTGAACGTTCAGCGTCATCTTGATATGGCCATCGCTTAGTTCATAAGTAATCGTCGATACGAGTGATTCGTAACCTCGTGCACCGCCATTTAGTGTCAGTGTAACACTGGAATCACTTTGATCACCGAGTTCCCATAGTGATGTGCGGCCAAACCCATGTTGGGGTAATTCGGACGCGCCGCCAGGACCAAAATTAGGTAAACAAACGTGGCACCCACCGCGTGTTTTGACAGTGCCATCGGGTGCTTTTAATTGGCGTTTAGGAAACAAGATATCACCGCCAAGATCTGATAAATTGGTCAGCCAGCCACCATCACGCGAAATTAACGCCTTGGTATTACCACTCCACAGTTCGATTTCCATATCAGTCAGTTATTCCCAAATCTGCTAATAATTGTGCATCTGTCAGCGACCATTTATTGATCGCCACGCGCCGTAACTGGGTACAATATGCACCCGTTCCAAGTGCTATGCCAATATCACTGGCCAAACTACGAATATACGTGCCACTACTGACATGAGTGCGGATTTTTAGTTCGGGATAGGTATAATCGACAAGCTCCAGGCTGTGAACGGTAACTGTTCGCTCGGGAATTTCGACTTCCTGGCCGTTGCGCGCTAGTTTGTAGGCTCGCTGGCCATTGATCTTGATGGCACTAAATATTGGTGGGCGCTGCTGAATCTCACCGGTGTACTGTGCGAGCACTTTTTTGATTTTATCAATCGATGGTGTGGTGTCAGACACCTCCGTTATTTCGCCTTCAGGATCGCCCGTACTGCTGGTCTGACCCAGTCGAATTGTCGCCTCATAAATTTTGTCCAATTTGCTGTACATACCTGCATTTTTACACTCTTTGCCGATCACCAAGATCATCAATCCCGTCGCAAAAGGATCCAAAGTCCCCGTATGACCAACCTTCACCTTTTTATTAGCGCGCTGTGTCAAAACCCGTCTCACACGGGCCACAACCCCAAAACTGGTCATCTCGGCGGGCTTGTCGATCAAAATAATTCCATCTGTCATCTATTCGATTATACTAGAATCATGAAGAAAATTATTTTTGGTATCTTTGCACATCCTGATGACGAGGCATTTGGCCCGTCTGCAACGCTAATGAAAGAGGTGGATGCAGGCGCTGAACTCCACCTTATTTTGATAACTGACGGCCAAGCAGGCATGAATGTCGATAATCACCCGGACCTTGGGAGTGTGCGGCTGAATGAATGGCAGAATGCTGCCAAATTGATGGGTGCGACGAGTACTCATGCCCTGCACTATCAGGACGGCGAGCTTTGTCACAAACTGTACCCCGAAATTGACGAGAAAATACGTCCAATTATCCTTGAAATTGCTACAGCCAGTGACGAACCTGCTGAATTGTCATTTGTGACGTTCGAGCAAAATGGTATTACTGGTCATCTAGATCATATCGCTATTAGTTTCATAACAACTCATCTGTTTTGCACACTCAAAAAGAATTTGCCAGAGAATGTACAGCTAAAGGAACTTGCGTATTACTGCTTAGCGCTCGATCAGGCACCAGATAAAAAGTGGTCGACGTACTACACGCCAATTGCGCGCGATGCAGACTATATTAATCGTACGGTCAACGTGCGATCACTACTCCCCCGTAAATACGAGGTAATGGCTGCTCATCAGACACAGCGTCATGACGCCGAAAATCTTATATCACTCGGTGACGAGGTTATGGCGCATGATTGTTTCCATGTCGTGACGAGTTCTACTGACCAGGAATCTTGAACTGACCAGGAGCTGGTGCTGCTGGCGCCTCAGTGACAAGCCCAGGAGCAATAGGCGGTTCAACTGGCATTGGTGGGAGTGCAGGTGCTACTGCTTCAAGAGGGTTAACTTCTTCTGCAGCTGGTGGTACCGAGAAACTAGGTGGTACTGCTGGCGGAAGCGTCGAGAAATCAGGAAGCGGTGGTAATGGTGGCAGACTATCGAGTGATGGTGCTGCGTCAGACACAGGGTTTGCAGCCAGCCCAGTTGGGTTGGTTTCGGCAAAATCAGGGACCGAAGCGATTTCTTCCAGGGTATTTGGTATCGGCGCAGCTTCATAATCTGGCATTTCCGACATATCCGGCGGTGTAAGTGTTGCCGCAACGACAGGTTCGTTAGCGTTTGGCCGTGAATCAAAGAGTGGATCTGGTTGCAATGCTGGCAGATGGGGCGACAGTAGTGGTGTTGCAAATGGATCAACCGATCCTAATTCGCCATCACTATTAACACCTGAGGATTGCTGAGCGGTGTTGATGTAGTTATTAGTCGGATGGAGTGAGGCGATGTCTGCTGTCGGGGCTGTTGTTGGTTCGAATGCTGGTGGCGGTGGCGGAATCGCCTGGTTTTGCTCTGGTTCTGCGGGTGGAATCGGCGGTGGTAGTAACGACTCAAAATCGAAGGCAGGAGCCTCTGCGGGAGCTTCGGTTACTTCTGGTGTGGCATCGGCTGTGGCTACTGGTTCGTCGTTAAGGGCTTGTTCAAGTTGCTGGCCTAATTCTGCAGCAGGTACTGCAGTCTCGGTCGCCGGAACAATTGCTTCGAGTTCACGTGATAGTTCTGCCTCCGAGGCTGCTTCGGGTTTAGCCTCTGCTTCAGCGACAGCTTCTTCGGCAGCAACAACTTCTTCTTTAGGCTCTTCGACTGGTTTTTCGTCTGGTTCAGCATGTGCAATAGCAAGTCCTGCCTCTGGATCCTTGGCTTTTTTGGATTTTTTGCCATCACGATCAAGTTTCGTCGATTCGCCTTCTGCAAGGTGGGTTGTGCCATCGTCATTCACTGGCGTTCCGGCTTTTGGTCCAATATCATGTGCTTCTTCTAGTTTTGCAGCAATTAATTGCTGGTTAGCACCGGCCGCCATTAACTGAGCGGCCATAGTCATGACGCGTGATGAGGTCAATTTGTTACTAAATCGATCGGTTGCCGAGACAATTCCGGTCAAAAATGCTGTCGAGATCTGCTCGTCGAGCAGGGGTTTGTCATCTTTCAATGCTTCACTCAGACCAACCAACATTTCACACAGGCTACTCGAAGCTTCATCCTGCCAGCTAATACTACCAAGTGTACTGGTATCTGTTCCGGCACAGATGGTCGCAACAGTCGCATCATGCAAGATGCGACCATGTGCATCGAGAGCTTTGTCGAGGTGATCTTGGTCTTTTACCCCGAGGGCAATGATTAATTCGACGTTGTAATCGCCTTGGCTAAATTCGAGATCTTTGTCGCTAAGGACAGTGCGATATGGCGTAATGAAAATCTTGACGACATCGCCATCAACTTTGTAACGGAGGTGATCAGCCTTTTCTTTGTCGAGCGCAATGATGAAATCACGCAAACTATTGGCGCTATCCTCGAACGTTTTTTCGGGATCTAGGAAGGTAATTGCAGGCGGAATTTTGCCACTCACAACCGCTGTTGCGCGTTTGCCCAGATTGTTGAGCAAGATCGTCAGCCCAAGTGCGGCCGATAATTCATCAACAGAGGGGCTGGTGCTGACGGTCACCAAAATATTACTATTGCCTTTGATGCTCTCGACTATCTGTTGTCTGGCATTGCCGTCGTTCATTTTTATTCCTATTTTTGTTTGTGATGAGTTTGGTTTGACTATACCATAAGCCTATTGTATCCGTCAATAAATTCTATTGTAGAAATTATGAAGTGATGATTAAATGATAAATAGAAAGATAATATTTGAGTGTAGAGTGTGAATATTTCACGATTACGACCGAATTACTTAGCTACCTCACCAGAGGCAGCCGATAAACGCAGTGTCCACGTATCGAGGACAATACCCGGGACTCCCACTGAACTTGCGCGCGCAGTGCTCGCACGACCTCAAACCGATGAGATCGGCGTCACCTACAAAAGAAATAAAAAACCTATCATCCCTAGCAAATTCGAAAGACGAGACACTATTGATATTAACGTCGGCAAAAGAATATGCGGCATTGTATTCAAGGGGACGGTTTTTGGTGAAGTAACGGAGGCCAGTGAAGGCCATGTAGCCGGTAGATTAGTACTAGACAGATGGGCGCTTCCGATTAGGCCCGAAGCTGCAAGCCTCGACGCAGTACATAATCCCGAGGATAATACGACGACGATTACTGTCAATATTCTGAACCTTGCCCGTAACGGACTTTTAGGCAGAGTTATCCCCGATATCGCGCTCGTCGAGACGGCGAAGGCCGTTCGTGACGAAGTGGGAAAGACCCTAGATGAACTCGCCGAGCTCGGCCAACCCGTGCAGCACGAACCAGTACACTTGGCATCCTAAAAACAACAGGCCTCTACCCTTTACTTTTCCCCTGTTTTCCCCTATAATCACTCTTTGATTGTATCTATTAACTTCTAACGACAAGGAATCAACATGCCAATCATCAAATCAGCTATCAAACGAATGAAGCAGACCGCCAAGCGCCAAGCGCGTAACGTTGGTATCAAACATGATATCAAATCTGCAGCCAAAGCATTTTTGGCAAAACCAACCAGCGAAGGTTTGAGCGCCGCACACAGCGAGCTCGACACTGCGGTTAAAAAAGGTCTACTAAAGAAAAACACCGTTGCTCGCCGTAAATCACAGCTTGCAAAGGTTGCCAAAGACGCAGGAGTCAAACTTACTCCAGCCAAAAAAGCTACTGCAAAACCTGCAGCTGCCAAGAAACCAGTCGCAAAAGCAGCCGTCAAAAAACCAGCTGCAACCAAAGCCGTTGCGGCCAAAAAAGCTCCAGCGAAAAAGCCTGCAGCCAAGAAACCAGCTGCAAAAAAAGCAGCAAAATAATCTGCGCCCTATTGAAAAAACCTCGTCATCTCGGCGAGGTTTTTTTAGTATTAGTAACTAGCGACTTTTATGAGTGCCCGTTCGATCAACAGCCATGGTTCACCGCCAGATGTTTTCATGGCAGTATCAGCCTCGGCAAATGCGGCGATTACCTTTTTGGCACCGGGTTTTTCTAATCGATCTGCGTATCTACTAAGTTTGCCCAGCGCAAATGGATGCGCCCCAATATCACGCGCAATTGCGGCCTGTGGTTTGTCACCGACAGCCAACGCCGCTAATTGGAATGCTTGGCCACTCAGTAGTCCGAATAGCATGTAGGGGTCTTCGGTCAGCTCGAGGGTTCGAATCATCTCACTCACCTGCTTGGTTTCGCCGCGCAGCGCAGATTCAAACAGATTAAAGACATTTTCACTTGGGCTGGCATCAATTACTTCACTAATAACTTCGGGTGTAATAGTTTGCAGAACAGCTAATTTCTGCACGGAATGATACAGCTGCCATTGGTCTAACCCAACTCGATTAATCAGTGTTTGTGCACTTTTTTTATCCAGTTCAAACCCAGCAATTTTGGCTTGATCTATCGCCCACTTTTCGGCCAGCGCATTGTCGCGCTCACCCCATGATTTTAGGTCGTGAACATCGGCGACTTTGAGTAATTCTTTGTAGGTTTTAGTACGTTTGTCCGGTTTGGATTCAACGAGTACCAGATGGATATCATCACTGATCCGCGGCAGCCAATCAACAAAATCTGTCCAAACTGATTTATTTTCGGAAAGCTCGCGAATAACAACCAGTCGTTTGTCGGCAAACAACGTCGCGCCCATTAGCAGATCTGGCAATTGACGCGTTTCCAGATCACTGCCATCGATTTTCTCGGCATGACCATCAAAATCAGTCCCAATCTGCCGCAGCATTTGGTCAATTTCAAAATTATTCTCACCTGTCAGTAACGTAATCACTGATTATAAGTATACCCTAACGAAACGGCTTGTACACGTGAGCGCCTATCAGTAGTCGACCGTTTTCGATGAACATGCCTTGCCAGCCGTCGTACGGAGCAGCAATCAGTTGAATCGGTCCGCCGGGGTACGGAACACAGAACAAGCCACCACGAGGAAATGCATTGCCCGGAGTACCAGCATCTTCGGAGGTCGCAAAGTAATAGATACCGGTTTGCGGGTCGACCGCACCATGGCGGACTTGAGCGATGAAGCGTTCGGGGCGATCAATCGTGAAATCCAATGTCGAGCCTGTACCTGTGGCGGGGACTGAGAGATCAACCTGGTTGCCGTTGGTGTAAGAGGCGATCGTTGTTCCGGTCGGAATATTTGTCCCCGTAATATGGCGTCCGACATCATGAACAGTAAAGAGCGGAATGTAGTCTGGTCCATAGCTATTGAATATAGTACTTGCGTTAGTGGATGATCCACTGCGGTAGGTGCCAGCGTTCGGCACGGATAACGTCCGGTGATCCCAGATGGTCCCGTTTCGAGGGGTCAAAGTTGCCCGGTCGATGACAATCAGGTCGGAGTGTGCGTTGTCAGTGGAAGCGTAAATCCAGTCTGGTGAAAATGTCAGATTATCGATCAGTCGCGTCGAGTCAAAGCCTGGCACTGCGGAATATGATGCGCCACTGTTGGTAGACTTCCAGATGCCGCTCGTCACGTTATCACCAACCGCCATGTAGACCGTGCCTGGTGTGTATGGGTCAGCCGCGATACAGTGTACATGTCGTACGCCTGCCGCATGCGTCATGATCGGCGTCCAGGTTGTGCCGTCCGATGATCTGTAGACCTTGGCTGACGGGGTAGCACCGGTAAGCGGGTCGCCGTATTCGCCCAAATAGAGATACGTGCCGTCCGTGCTGAAGTTGTATGCAAATGCTAGGCTACCAGTGGTCATTGTCAGCACTGGACTCCATGATGCTGCGTCATCGCTGGATTTCCAGATCTTGCAGGCGTTGGAGTCATCGAGACCTTCCAGATACAGATTACCGCCAAAACGAAGAATACGTTGCACATTGTACCCAATAGAGATGTTAGCCGGAAGTGCTTTTGGCGTGACAGAATTACCGCCGTCTGTGGATTTATAGAGCAACGAACCAGAATGAACGAACCAAATCGTCTGCCCTGTCACATCAGTTGGGTCGCATAGTACGCCACGCATGGTAAATACCGAAACAGGATCTGCCAGCGGCCACACCCCGTTTGACATGACCATCGGTGCATAGATAGGGTCGCCGACCGCAGTGACGCGTGCGTCAACCTCGGTTTGGTCGAGATAGGTATCAAGTTCGGTCCGAACGGCCGGTGCAAGTTTGGGACGAGTGACACTGTCGTCGGCGATAGACTGTAACGCCGTATCTGCTTTGCCCAAACTAGTTTGGACGGCGGCGGTCAGGTCGCTGGACGGTATACCTGCGCCTGGTTTGGTATATTTGCCAGCCAGCCCCGGAACGGTTGGACTCGCAGCCGTACCTCCCAGATCCCCTGCCAGCTGGAGCTTACCTTTAGTGCCAGCTGTAGCGTCGGGGGTGGTGGCGGTGGCGACTTGGGTGTCGACATAAGTTTTGGTGGCTTTTTGTGAAGCAAGTTTTGCGTCACTGTTGGCGGCTAAAGTGCCGTCAACGTCCAGCTGGGCAGTGTTGAGTTTCGCGTTTAGAGCAGTCGTCGTAGCTGTCGAGACTGGTTTGTTTGCATCACTGGTATTGTCGACGTTAGCTAGGCCGACGGCTGATTTATCGAGAGTCTGGAATGATTTGTCACCGCGATAGTACTGCGAAGTTGTCCCTGCAGTGATGGTTGGTTCTTTGCCACTAAGCCCAGGCACAGTTGGGCTGGCAGCAGTACCTGCGAGATCACCAGCGAGTTGCACAATACCTTTGGTAGTCGGAGATGCGTCAGGAACACCTGAGGGATTGTTGAGTTTGGTTTGAACGGCACTACTAAGTAAGGGTTCCGTGACGGTGCCATTAGGAATATTAGTAGCAGTCACGCTATTTGGAGCGAGTGCTGAACTGGTCACAGCATTGTCTTTGATGGTGCCGTCTGATTTGAGCGATTGTGCCAAATAATCATTTAGGATTGTTCCCCAATTACCGGAATCACCGCCTGGTTGTGGTAATCTTGCCATACTTGTGCCCCTAACTTCCCATCAATTCTATATAACTTATGTTTAGTATACTACAACACCTGACACTGTGGACAAACATGCGTACCTCGACCGGCTGCGCGGAATTTGATAATCGTTGTCCCACAGCGTGGACATTCCAGACCTTCACGGCGAAAGACACGGGCAAAGTCCATATAACTCCCTCGTTTCCCCTCGGCGTTGACGTAATTCTTGTCAGTGCTACCTCCCTTTTCGATTGCCAAGTTCATGACAGCCCGCAGTTCGGTGTATAGCCTTTTAAATTCTGTTGGCGTGATAGAACCAACGAGTCGCAGTGGATGAATTTTGGCGCCCCACAGTGATTCGTCAGCGTAAATATTACCGACACCCGCAATAACTGTTTGATCGAGAATTGCCGCTTTGATGCTGGTTTTGGCACGACGTTTAAACCGTGCGGCGAATTCCTCGGCCGTAAAGTCCGCTTCAAGTGGTTCGGGCCCAACCTTTTTCATGAAATCGATGTTTGGGACTTCGAGTGTCGGAATCAATTTAACCCAACCAAATTTGCGTTGGTCGTTAAAATAGAGATGCGAATCGTCAGTAAACGTAAACGTGACACGCGTTGATCGGTCTGGTAATTCGCCAATCAACGAATCATTTGGATGCCCTGCCCCAAACACCGTGTCACCACGAAATACCATTTGTCCCGTCATTTTCAGATGAATAACTAATGTATACGACGTCGATAGATCAATCATCAGTACCTTGGCACGACGGCGCACATCGGTCACCATCGCACCTATCAAAAAGTTTTTGACATCAGCATCAGCATTCGGAAAACTCTTGGGCGTATCGCTCACTACATCACTAATCTTGCGATCAATAATTAACTCGTGTAGTCCACGACGAACAGTCTCGACTTCAGGTAATTCAGGCATATATTCTATTATACCCCCGTGGGTTCATACCTTAGGGCGCAAATTATTTGTTGTGGTAGTTTTGTATCGCTTTGGTAACTTTGCTATCGGATTTCAGATTTTCCCAGAAAAGCACCTGATCTTTGTTGAATACAATCTGATCGTCTGGACCATGCAACTCGCTGCCTAGTTTGACAAGCTGTGGTGAAGCCTGGGAGCCGCCAGACTGCGATGGGTCGGTTGGAGCAGCACTTTTTGTCGGGTCAGTCGTCGGGGGCGAGGCCGCCGCCTGTGACTGCAGATAATACACATCTGTTATGCGATAGTCTCGGTCGCTGGTGCGCTGTAATTTACCAAAATAGACTTGGTTATTAGCCAGAAACACCGCTTGGTAGTCGCTACTATTTATGTACGTAGATGAATCGTTACTATGGTGCCACCATTTCAAGGCGCCGATCAGCACAATTGCGACCACAATCACGCTCAGAACAACAATTTTTTTCATTTTACCAAATGGTCGGTGCACAATCCGTACTGGCACAATAGATCTTGACGCTGCCGATGCGGACACATGTTCCGCTGCTGATTTTTCTGTTGTATTCATTCCCAATAACTCCATACGTTGCTTTATAGTTATAAACTTCTTATCCTTCCTATCCTACAACAACTCGTGGTCGATACACAAGCCAAGCCCTCGCAGCCTCGGGGTATTCTACCTAGACATATTGCCACTCGACGTCACATGCATATAGTCAATATCCATGGTCCTCGATGTTGTACCAGCCGTTTTCGATATCAGGGCAAGGAACCCAATTCCAGCGGTCGGTATGTTCGTCGTAATAGGGCTAGAACAGGTCGTTCCGTTCACACTAAACACGACCGAGTTCGCCGCCGCATTGACACTTATTTTCAGTTTGTACCAAGTGCTCGCCGCAGCTGTCACTGTCGTATCGCAGGTAGTTGATGAGCCAGCACTGGTGCACACTCCCTGCCATTTGCCACTATTCACATCATGCTTATATTGGATAGAGCAGCCGTTGGTTGCCGCCGAGTCACGGAAACCAAACGTCGCCAAGTAGGTATCGGTACCATCGGACAGTGTCGCTAGGCTGACTGCGCCAGTGATGTCCCATGTGTTGCTACCCCCCAGCACAATTGAGTCTAATTGGTTTGCTACTCCACCTATACCAGTATTGGTGGTCCCCGTCGTCAGGCGCACAATACCAGGACGTCCGGCAACGCCAGTCGTTGGACCAACTTGCGATCCAGTGCCTGCTGTGACGGTAGTGAGTGTGTCGTCTAGCGACGCACCGTTAGTGGTATAGACTGCTCGCGTCATAAAATCAGTGTCGTAATCGTAACTTGAGTACGGCGATCGTATGCAGTCCTGCCAAATACTACTCTCGTAACAGCGCATTTTTCCTGAGCTGCTGTTATAGTACATCGCTCCATTTACCCCAGTCGGATCGCCGCTGGTGTTTTTGTAATCCAGGACGAATAAGGTTGGTGTGGCACTTGGTGACACATCGCCGCCGCCGACCTTGAGCGCCATATTGGTGGTGTCACCAACCAGTAGCGCGTCACCATTGGCGTTTTGGATGTTAAAAGCAGTCGTGCTATTGGCGGCGTTTTTAAATGTGGCAGCTTCTGGATGATCGGAACGTATTGCGTAGACATCATCAAACGACCAAGTACCAGCCGTACTTCCATCACCATCCACCGTCGGAACAATTTGCATAAAGGCCGTATTTGCGGGAGCAGTGCCCGTCACAGATCGAAAAGCATAACTCGTCCCCGGATTCGTTAGATCCGTTGCCACCGACGAAATAAATGTATAAGTTTTGTCATAGAATCCGATTTGATAACCACCAGTTCCTGTCGTCACGGCTGATGTTTTGATCCAACCCTGGGCATAGTAGGTCTCACCTGGCTGGGCGGCGATAAGATGATGGTAGACATAATTGGCACCACTCGGTGCAGACTGAACAAGATCAAGCCGTTTGTAGCCACTATGCGGGGTGGTTGCAGGACACGAAACCGTGCCGGTGTTCGTACCATAGCCACGCCATCCGCTACAGCCAAATTCAAAGCCACCGTTACTCACCAAATTACCGCCAAAACTAACCCCTGTATTGATACTGGCCGCAATCCCCGGCGATGCATTAGCCAGCACTATGACGTCATCACCTTGACTAGTCGGCCCGACGCCACTGCCCGCGGATCCACTGGCGGCAATACCCAAATGCGTATCGGTACCGTCGCTATAGAGATACGTTCCCGTTCCGGCACTTTGCAGCGTATATGCCCCCGTTGTGCCCTGGATATTAAGTCCGATCAGATTGTTGTTAGTAAGTGTCTGCGTACTATTGACCGTTAGTCCTCCCGTAAATGTTGCAAACTCAGGATGATCCGAACGCCCGGCGTAGATATCGTCGAAATACCAGGTGCCACCGGTGCTCCCATCACCAACTACAATTGGATAGACTAACGCATACACGGTATTCGCCGGTGCCGTAACACTGACGGAACGAAAGGTATATGACGTACCTGGGTTGGTCGTGACGCTTGTTTGGCCATTGACATAGGTGCCGTTCTTGTCATAAAACGCTATGACATAGGCACCCGTTCCTGTTGTCGCGGCCGATGTCTTGACCCAACCCTGGGCATAATAGGTTTCGCCCGGCACTGCGGCAATATGATGACTATATGATGCATTCCAGCCGGTTAACGTTCCCTGTACCATCTTGAGCTGCTTGTTACCACCGTGCGGACTGGCAGTGTCACAACTCACCGTCGCAGTTCCACCAGCATCATTTGTCCAGCCAGCACAACCAAACTCAAAGCCACCGTTATCAACCAGATTACTCCCAAACTCCGTACCGGCATTGATACTAGCAGCCTGCCCAGTACCTGCACTTGCCAGCACAATCGCATCGTTGCTATATGCCGCAGATACACCCACCCCAGCCCCAGCACTACCAGATGCCGTTACGCCCATGTGCAGCGTCGTTCCGTCAGTGTACAGATAGCTTCCATTTCCAGTACTTTGCAGTGTATACGCCCCTGTAGATCCCTGGAGATTAAATCCGATGAGACTATTATTTGTGACCGTTTGAGTGCTATTGAGCGTCAGATTACCATTGATCCCCACATTTTCGGCATGGTCGGTTCGCGTCACATAGGCATCATCGTAATACCACGACCCGGCCGTTGAGCCACCACCGAAATTGACAAATCTGAAATTGACATATGCCGTGTTGGCTGGCGCAGGAGCACCAGTGACTGTCGTTAAAGTATACGTCGTGCCAGGGTTACCACCACCACTCGAATCACACACGCTCAACCACGTTCCATCTTTGTCAAAATAGCAGATTGCTGCAACAGCTGTACCTGTCGTCACAGCAGAGGTTTTGATATAACTCTGTGCGTAGAATTGCTCGCCTGGATGAGCGGCAATAAATCGTGAATCAATCACACCAACGCTTGATGATGTTGACATCACATATTTGGCCGCTTTGTTGCCCGTACGTGCTGATGCATCAATTGAACAGTTGCCATGCCAGCCAGCACAATCAAATTCAAACCCGCCGTTATCAAGCAGGTTGCCTGCCGACCCAACTCCTGCGTTCACCGCAGCCCCAATACCAAAGCCAAGTGATGATGAAAATCCAGCATTGGCCACCACTAAAACATCACTTGATGTGTCCGTCGGTGTCACACCAGCACCTGCCGATCCAGATGGAGTAATACCGAGATGCGTGCGTGTGCCATCAGAGTACAAGTACGTGCCCGTACCGCTATTTTGCAGCGTATACGACCCGCTCGCTCCCTGTATATTGAACCCGACGAGACTGCTACCACTAACTGTCGTCGTGTTGTTGAATGTGTTTTTGCCCGCAAACGTGTTGTCTGTATCAATTCGGGCAAAGAGTGAGCTGCCGAGTCCGTCAAATGTTGCACCACAATCCTTCCAAGCACTATTCTGATAACAACGAAAGACATTAGTGTTGCTGTTGTAGTACATTGCTCCATTGGTGCCAGTCGGGTCACCACTAGTGTTTTTGTAGTCCAGCACGATGAGTGCTGGCGAAGCATCCGGCGACACATCACCGCCACCGACTTTGAGTGTCAGATTGGTCGTATCCGCAACAAGCAGCGCTGTGCCATCTGCCTTTTGGATCTGGAATGCGGTGGTTGAATCCAATTTATTCAAAACTGTCCCGGTAAACGTATTGTTCCCACTGAGCGTTTGATTGGCCGAAAGTTGCGCCAGACTGGTACTGTCAATCCCATCTATAGTATCGGCATTGAACGCGTAGGCGGCACTGCCTAGCAGCGAACGCGGCGTCATCGCACCCTCGGTAAAGGTAGCACAGCCGTTGGTGGCACAGGTGGCGGTGGCGGGAGTCGGCAACTCAACCTCCAGATACACTGTGGCGTTAGTAGCGGTATTGAACAGAGTGGGGCTCAGCGCTGGATCACCCTGAGAGGTATCACCTAATTGGATGCTAAAGAGCCCGTTGGTAACGGTGACGGTATGGTCCGATGCACCATAGACGCGATCGGCCTGCCACAGGTTCGTACCCCCGCTCGAGGCACTCATCAGACGGAATTTGACGTTGTACTGACCGTTGGGTTTGATATTGCCAGTACTATCGGTCAGGCGCCCCTGGAAGTTAACTTTGTACGGAATAGTTTGGGTGGCATGAGCAGCAGGCGACAATACTAATACAAGTAGTAGAATTGACAACGATGTAGCAATAAGCGCCGCTACCCGATAAAATCGGTAGCCGAAAAAGAATTCGAGACGCGAGCACCACATGTTTGTTTTCTCTGTTATTTCCTGTAAATTGTTTGTTTGGGCCAGAGTGTGTGGTGCCACTTATGCTTGCGATGACTATACACCCGTCACTCCCGTATTACAAGGAGCTCACTACCTGTTGATATTGTCTTTCAAGTTTAACCAATCAACACGCCAGAGATCGTAAAAACAACTGAGCTTGCAGCTGATGCATACCCCATGATGACGTCGCCTGACGAAAGATCGGTGTTTTCAAAGTAGGAACCAAGTGGAAGCGTGTCATTCGGCTCCATGAGGAAGTTATGGACAGCCCGATGGGTTCCGTCACCACTGTCATTACCTTTACGTACGATTGATAAGTATACGCTCACAGGACCAGCGGTTATATTGCATAAACTACCCTGGTAGACCCGTACCCCCGTTGCGGAGGGAGCCTGATAGAGGGCATTTTCGGTAAGCATCCCGCCCGCCGCGGTCGTCGTATTGGGGACATAGCCAGACATAAGTACCTGCGGCGTAACGGCAGTTGGTGTTGCAGAAACAGGATCAGCTTTGATGATTGCGGGCAGAGCAGTGATAGTCGCAACTGCTGGTTTGGCCGATCCGATGTCGCCAGCAGTTGCACCGGTGTGCCAGAGCGCAAAAAAACATTCTGCATTATTGGCATCATAGCCAGGCAATGCAGAATTGTCAGGGAAAGAGGGGTTGGTAGCACAGAAAATGATCAAGCCATCAACGATCTGATCGGCTTGTAATTTGGCCCACAGATCCGAATAGCGATTAGCCTGTTCTGCCTCAGTGATTGGTATGACAGCGCCCGTCCACCAGCCAAGTTCAGTGATCCACACTTGGGTAGTTGTATACCCATTGGTATTTAGCAGGAACCGGGTATCTGCCACTTGAGAGAATTTCTTCCATCTATCCGGCGTATAAGATGGATTGTATGATGCATACACCTGGCCTTCTGGATAAGGATGAACACTGGCAACCTCGACTGGCTGGGTGACATTGGTCAAAAATGGTTGCAAATATGCTGCGCCGACTGGGCTCGAGTTCCATGTGTTGTAACATAGCGAAGCAGCTGCTTTGGCACCGGCCGTGAGATGAATCTGGGTAGCAGCCGCATTATAAATAGCTGCGTACTTCACAGGATCCGAGTATTGCTGCACCGCTGACGAACCGTTCCATATTTTTGCGGTTAATGTCGTGTATTCCTCGTTCCAGACCTCGAAATACCGTACTGGAATGGGTGTGCCCACATAGGTCGACCAAAATGTTCCACCAGCCGCATACCTGGCCGCAGCCGCGCCACAAAACGCCGCGTATGCTGTCAGCGCATTGTTGCTACCTGCGGTCAGCAGATTTGAGTATGGTGGACACGGCCATCCTGAAGTTGCTCCACCACCTGGCGCGGTTGCCCAGGCTGGCGGATGCGCCAAAATCAACCACGCCTCAACCCCAGCGTCGGAACACAATTTCACCGTGTGGTCAATCTCAGTCCAGTCATATGCACCACCCTCGGTAGGCTGGGTGGTTGACCAGATGGCATCTTCACGTGCCATAACCGTCGTGCCCGTCTTACCAAGCATGGCAATGGATTTATTGAGTGCGTCGTTACGCTGGGTGTCATTGCTGCGTAGCCCCAGAAACATACCGACGCCGAGTGGAATTGCTCCCATACTACATTACCTTTCTGTGTGAATCTTAAGCTGAGACATGGAATGCAATGAGCGGCACTGCTTGCGCGGTCGTATCCAGCGTTGGTGTTGACGGTAGTGCGCCCGACACGGAGTTAACAAAGAGTGAGTTAATATTTGCGTAGACCGTTGAAAGTGTTGAATTGCTGAGGCCAGGCTCGCCATCAGTTGTGCAGGTGATTGTTGGTGTCGAAGCGCTCACTTGGGCGACGGCCACAAACCATAATACTGCACCAGATGAGACGTTGAGAGCTGAACCGAGTGTAATTGTCGGGGCAGCAACACTTGTGCCACTGACCGTTCCAGCATCGACAAGCAGTGATGCACTGTGGACGCCTGACGCTGAGGTAGACATGGAGTAAACACCGAGCCGAATCACTGAGCCAGCACCACCAGTAGCGGTCACATTGACCGAGATTTGGTCAATAGTACACGACCGAGCCGCGACAACACGTCGACCCATCACGACATCTTGCAACATCGCTCCCGTCAAAAGCGCCTGGACATTGCCTCTCGCCCAGTTGCCAACTGTCATTGCAGAAGTTGTCAGTGCGGCTGTGCCAGATCCACCTCCGGCGCCATACGCCGTAACCAACGAGCCATCTTGTGAAAGAGGCCGAATGCTCATGTGTGTACCGTCCCCGATGCGGTGAAGACAACGGCACTGCCTGTCCCAGCAATCCCGGAAATAGAGTCGCCAACGCCTAACATCGCACCCACAAGGTAGCTATCGAGTGGCAAGGTATCATTCCCGGCTATCGAGTAGCTATGGATGAACCTGTTTGCTGTACCGGCTGTGTCGCCACTTTTCACGAGTGATAGCGATACCGTTACGGCACTACCAGTTACGTTACAGATTGAAGCTTGTGTGATTTTGAGCGACGTTGCAGCCGCAACAGGAAACACACTACTGACCGCGCCTTCTGATGTTCCGATGTACCCCGAGGCAACAACCTGGGGGGTGACCGCACTTGCACTTAATAAATTTACGCCTGACATGTATTATCCTCCTAACACCATAGCAAAGGCTGCTGATTGACTTGCTGTAAGACCGCCGCCGCCTGCTGCGGCCCATTTGACACCTGGTGCAGACGCACTGTCGGCTGTGAGCACCTGACCATCTGTCCCCACCGCCAGCCGTACCGGAGTGTTGCTGGCTGTAGCAGCCAACAGATCACCCTTCGTGGTAACGATACTGCTGCTGACTTTGCCAGCCAGACCAGGAACGGTTGGACTTACAGCGGTACCACCGAGATCACCCGTGAGCTGCACTTTACCCTTAACACCTGACGTCGCATCAGGGGTGGCACTTGCCGTGATTTGCGCGTTCACATATGTTTTGGTTGCTTTTTGTGAAGCAATATTACTATCACTGTTGGCGGCCAAGGTGCCATCGACATCAAGTTGCGCGTCGTCCAGTTTCGCATCGAGAGCCGTTTGCGTCGCAGTTGAAACTGGTTTGCTGACATCAGATGTATTGTTGACGTTACCTAGGCCAACTGCAGTCTTATCCAAAGTTTGAAAGGACTTGTCGCCGCGGTAGTACTGCGCGGTCGTTCCGGCAGTAATCGTCGGTTCTTTGCCTGCGAGACCAGGAACAGTTGGGCTGGCAGCGGTACCCGCGAGATCACCGGCGAGTTGCAGCTTGCCCTTTGCAAGAGTCGTCGCATCAGGCGTTCCCCCTCCAACCACTCCATCGACATAAGTTTTCGTTGCCTTTTGCGTTGCAATTTTAAGATCGCTATTGGCAGCCAAGGTACCGTCAACATCAAGCAAAGAACCGTCAAGCTTGGCATTCAGGGCTGTCTGGGTTGCGGTTGAAACTGGCTTGTTGGCATCGGACGTATTGTTGGCATTTGTCAGACCGACAGCCGTTTTATCAAGGGTTTGCCAGCTTTTGTCACCTCGGTAGTACTGCGAAGTCGTACCCGCTGTAATCGTTGACTCCTTACCACTCAACCCAGGAACGGTTGGGCTAGTCGCTGTTCCAGCCAAATCACCAGCGAGCTGGATGATACCTTTGTTTGATGTAGTTGCATCGACAACTCCAGCAGGGTTATTGAGTTTTGTCACCACGGCTGGATCAAGTTTTGCCTCGGTGATTGTAGCCGCCGCAATAGAGGTAGAGGTAACAGCGCTAGGTTTTAACGAACCATCACTGGCATGTGACTGTGCTAAATAGTCATTCAGTATAGTACCCCAAGTACCCTGATCAGCACCGGGATTCGGAAGTCGTGCCATTAACGAAAACCTTTCTTAATCTCCTATTAAACTAACTCTGCACTGCTTATGCTCATATAATACTGTCTAACAACGCTGCGGTCAATATACATTTCCTCCATTCCATCTCAAAGCGCAACATACTCTACTAAAACCAAAATAAGAATAAAATATATGCTCATATTCATCAAATTTAGTAGCTTCGTTGCACACCAGCGCACGATAAAAGGTATCTATGACTGGGCTACCGAAATGAAAACCTACGACGATGATGGTGTTTCCACCACCACCCACCCGCACCAATGACAATCAAAAGCCCGACAACAACCGGCACAATTACTCGCCACTTGCCCGTCATGACAAACACATAGCGCTCGAGCTTCGCATCGTTCGCCACCACCGTCACCTTATAAACACCAAACTGGTCAGACGGCACACTGAAATCGAATGATCGCGTACGACCAGCATAGACCAACGGCCCCTCAAACTGCGTCGTAGCACCCCACGGTGCGACGGTCACTTTCATCTGCGGGAAAAAACCAGTTGGCGTCACCGGATTTGCGGGATTAGTAACACTCACCGTCCCATGAATTGCACTATCCCCCATCTGGATTTGCGCAACATCCAGCCGAGATATTTCCGCGTGACGCGTCGCTAGCGTGCCATTTTGCAGTATTAAAAGCGTCCCAACCTGAACAGCTGGAACAATTGCTTGCTTCTTTGTCGGGCTCGGTTTGGTCGTCACAAATAGCGCAGCAAATACATCGCCCTGTGGCAATTTGGTGCCATCAATCGTAAAACCAAGCCGCAATACATCCCTACTCTCCAGATCAAAATCAGTATATTCAGGCACAATCCCAGCCGTTGCATCAGGCTTGTCATAAAATTCGAGCGCACCGTTATCGCCCGTTTGGCGGAAAAGTCGCACACTCACATGCAGCGACACTTTGTCAGTCGACGCATTGGAGATATCGACAAACCCACGCTTAGCTTGATCTGGCCGCAAAGTTTCACGGTACATCAGTGGCCGCACTTGAATACCTTGGGTCGCATGAACCGGCATACCCAGCCCGACCAAAGCCATAATTATGGTAATGCCTAGCAAATAATATTTCATGGAATTGTTGTCACTGTGATGGTTACTGTATTCGAGTAGAGGCCTTCTGGCTGTGAAACGATGGCATCCAAGCGTGGTTGCATGACAAGTGAATCTTGAACCCCACCGCTAAATCCGCTACGGGTAAAAATAGTTGTAGCCGTGCCAGGGATCGCCGCATATTTATATGAACCCGCAGTCCCCCATTTGCCCGGACAAGATCCAGGGCATGTCGTGAGTGTAACGCCCAGACCCTTAGTCGTGCCTTCGGTCCACGTTGCTGGGCTCGCAATCGTACCCGAACTAATCGCCGGAATCGTATTGCCACCATTCGTCAGATCGTTATTCTGAGATATATCCAAATTATAGCCAGGCGCGTCAGTAAATATCTGCGAAGTCAGCGTTGCAGTATTTGAAGCACCGGGAGTCACCGTCCCCAGCGCCACTGGATTTTCCACAATCGACAGTTGGATCGACTGAACCAGCTGCGCCACATAGCCATGGCTCACCTTGTAACTGGTGCTGGACTGGCTGCCGATACTCGCCTCGCCGCCGCCAATAGCAGTCATTTTATAATTCGTCGAACCTGGCATACCACCGATAGGTGCTGCCACTGAAGTATCAATCTTGTAGTTGGTACTGCTCAGACTATCAGCCGCAACCGGCAAACTCACGCCTAAAATAGCGATGACACTCGCCAGCAGTATCCCCCCACGTTGTATATTCCCCCTTATACGCATTGTAGTAATTATAGCACCGTCTACAGTAATAGTGCAGCTACTACTATAAGCAGTCCAACACCTCGAAACCCCCATGATACCCACTTGATACGTCCAGAAGCCGTTTGTGTTGGCAAAAAAAGAGCAACACCTGGTAGACTCGCTACCATCTGAATAATAATCGCCGCTATACCAAAAATCACCAAATAAAGCCCGACACCAATAGCCATAGCGCGCCATAGCGACAGAGAGTGAGCCTCACCGCTATCACCTACGTTAATATTCAACCATCCTAAAACACCCTGAAATGGCGCTACGAGTACTTGCGGCATAAGTACAGAGGATGAAGATGTCGGAAGCGTCTCACCACTCGTCGAAACCCTTACACTACCCCCCGTCTGGCTATTATTGACGACCGTCGGTGTCGTGCTCCCAGCCGATGGAGTGCCTTGTGTTGGTGGCGTATAGGTTACGACAGCCGAAGCTGTGCCATTTGCGCCGGGGCACGTGGTTTGCGCAACAGCCTTTATCGTATGAGTCCCAGGCGTCAGTTGGACCGAACCGCTGAATGTCGTCTGACCAATACTGAGCGGAATAATACTATCAAAAACGTCATCAACATAGATTTGAATCTGATTGGCTTGGTTAACCGTACCCGCTAGCGGAACGGTCGCTGCAGTCACTACACTATCGCTGAGTGGTGTTGTGAACGATACTGATGAGCTAGCCTGGCATATAGTTGCCCCAATTGATGTCTGCGCTAGGACATGGGGTACCACGATAAACGTGGCGAGGAGAGATCCGAAAAGAATTCCAAACCCTACAAAAAACCAACTAGTGCTTTTTGCGACGGAACCATGCATATGCGCCTCCGATTAATAGAACAACTACAAGGGCAATTGGCAGGTAGCGAGGCATCATCAGAACATAGCCGTTCGAATCTGTAGTTCGACCCAATATTCTCTGAGTGGCCTCAACTTTATAAAGTCCAAACCATGAGGATTTATCCCAGTCGAGACTTATCTTACGCGTCGTTTGTGGCAATACTTGGTAGTCTTTGGCACTATCGTATTTGATACCTCCGAACACGTCTTTAACAGTTAGTCGAACAGTGTCAGTGAAGTCAGTATTGCCTGTATTTTTTGCGGTGACAGAAGTATGAAGTGGTGGCTGAACTTGCCAAAACGGAATATCACTTGCGACTGCTTCCCCGGCCGTCTTATAGCTGCCATTAACTGTTGCATAGATAATAGACCCGACACGTTTCTTGCGGATAATTGAGTTACCGGTTGTGGCACCGTCCGGTGCCTGAGTCTCGGCAAAGATAACTCCATAGTGGCCGCCTGGCCGCGCTCCGACTGGTACATGAAGAGAGTACTTCACCTTAACTGACTTGCCGACCTCCAAGTGGTATTTTGTTTGCGGGAACTGTGCCCATTCATATACATCGGCGTTAGAGGGCGTAAGTGTAAAATTCGGGTCATATGCTTCGTTGCTGACTGAATATGGTCGTGCGTACACCAAGAAATCATAGGCCGTTTCACCATCATTAATAATCGTCAGACTGTCATCAATTATCTTGCCAGCATCAATAGTAAAATTTCGACTCGTTGGTGAAAGTGTAATGCTCTCAGTAGCTGGCGCAGCGCTTGCGGTACCGCTCAGCATAGTAGTCGCACAAAACATCATACTAAGAATCAAAAACAATTGAATCTTAATGTAGCGCACTCCGAGGTGATGCCGCATGCACACTCCCCTTATCTAAACCTTAGTTTGTTGTTGCCGTATAAGTAACCTGGTCAGTATAAGTACCGTCTGGTTGAGTAACAGTAGCCTTTGCAGCATACCATACAAGTGTCGTGTCGCCACTTGCAGCAGCTGCCGTTGTCTTGAGCATCATCGGTGAACCGCTGGCAGGCATTCCCGCCCATTTTGAGGTGCTTGAAGTGTTGTTGCTCTCCGCAGGGCTATATGATGCGTCAAAACCGTTTGCCCCAATACCAGTCGTCGCCGTAGGTACAGCAACTCCCCATGTATTGTTAGCAAGAGCTATTGGGGAAGCTTTTGTGCCAGCACTCGCTGCAAAAGTGTTACCACCACTTGCGAGCGTAAGCACTGCGTCACTGTCGTTGACCGCTAGGTTGTAGCCTGTTGTGCGGTTCGTACTAACGGACACCGAGTCACTGGCGCTGGTGACGACGCCGCTCCCCGTAGGGGTCAGCGAAAGAGATACAGTAGGACCACTGCTAATACTAATAACCGACCCTACTGTTGCATTTATAGTTGTGTTTGCAGTTTGAGATGCCGCAGATGCGATAACTGGTGACAAAACTACTGCAAAAACAGTGATGATTCCCGCCGATGCTCTGATTCCTTGTTGTGTGATTATTTTCATAATATCTTCTTTTTATTTTATTTAGGCTGTATGCGACTAGACGCCTATTTGGTGGGATTATGTCATACCATAATCATTATTGTCAAGTATTCTTGAATAAAATGTTGTAATTTTGTAGCTCTTCAGCCAGCTGTAAGTTATCTATGTAGGTAATTGCCTGCATACCCACTGCTTTTGCCCCTTCACAGTAGCGTGTCTGGTCATCGATGAACAAACATTCATCAGGGGTCAAACCAAGTCGCGCAGCGATCGTTTCGTATATCACGGGGTCGGGCTTGATAACACCAACTTGGTACGACAACACTATTTCATCAAATAACGCCAGTTGGGCCGGGCTGAACAGCTCGTCCAGCCAGTTGGCGCCCGAATTACTTAGTAGTCCAATTTTATAGTTCGATTTCAGATTAGCAATCCAATCAAATAGCTGATCATTGGGTGGATTACTCTCGATCTGTTGTCTGGCTGCCTGTTCACTCATATTTGCGAGTGCCGCTATCTCACGAATGAAATCAGCATGTGTTTGCAGGCCAGCATCTGCGCGTTTATTGCTTGCAACTACTTGTTCGAGAAGAGTGTGATCGTGGCTGAAATACTGTTCACGAAATGGCAACCAGCCATCACGTACTAACACGCCGAAACAATCAAAGATTACTGCTTTTATCATGTACTCAGTATAGCAGTGCTATTAGAGTTTGATTTTGTTCAGCATTTTACTGTAATCAGGAATTTGCTGTAGGAACAAATTCTGTAGTAATGCCGAGCTAACACGAAGTGATCCTAGATTAGCCTTACAGTCTGTTGTCCACAAACTTTTAATCACATTACTGCCACGAAGTGTATCGAATTGATACAAATGACCACCGGCACAGACACCACGAGTATCATTAGCATCACCTGTGAGTTCGTTGGCATCCATCATACCGTAACGGTTCAATGCATACACAAATTGTTCGTAAGCTGGGATATTATTGACCAATTGTTTGGTTTCGATTTGACGATCAAGATAGCCACTATACGTCGTCATTGTTCGTGAGGTCGCACTTGCTGTGACAACATACGAGTTAAATGTTTCGTCAGCCTTAATCTGGCCGCGGATTGTCATACGAACGCTACGATCTTCGGCTGTATCAATCAGTGATACTTTACCTTGGTTCACTGCAGGTGTGTTACTACTGCCGCCATTAAAAATACTTTGGCCGACCGACACCAGGGCTGCAATAGCAACTGCGATGACGATTAACACCAATACAACTGGGATAACTCTTCGTGCTCCACCATTATTCATAACTACATTTTAGCACTTTTGAGCTTAAATGTCAATAGGCTTATGCTGTGTGGTGAATCCCTGTGCTCCCGAACCCACCAGCGCCCCTATCTGTTTCGTCCAAACTATCAACCTCTTGCCACCCAGCGCGCTCATATTTAGCGATCACCATCTGGGCCACCCGCATGTTTGGTTCGATCACAAATGATTCTTGACCCAGATTAATCATCAAAACACCGACTTCACCCCTATAATCCGAATCAACTGTCCCCACACCATTCACCATCGTCATTCCGTGTTTGATACTCATTCCACTGCGCGCCCGAATTTGCGCCTCGTAACCCTTCGGAACAGCGATTGCGATGCCTGTTGGGATCATCTTTCGTTCCATTGATGCCATCGTTATTGGTTCGGTTATGCAAGCATGCAGGTCCATTCCCGCTGCCCCATCGGTCTGATATTCAGGAACAATTGCGTTCGAATGTAACTTTGTGATCGCTATTTTCATGATCTACAATTCTCCCCAGTTTTTGCCAATTGATACGTCTACACGTAAATGTACGCCAAGTTCTGGATAAATATTTTCCATTGTGTCTTTCAAAATCTCACCAATTTTTTCGGCATTTTCTGGTGGGCATTCCACCAAAATACTGTCATGGATCTGCAAAATTTGTTCACCCAAATCTTTGATTTTCTCGTCAACGCTTAGCATGGCGAGTTTCATAAGATCAGCTTCGGTTCCCTGAATCGGCATATTGGCAGCCGCCCGTTTGGCACCTTCGCGAACCATATAATTACTGCTGTTTACATCAGGCGTTGGTCGTCGTCGCCCAAAATATGTTTCGACATAGCCTTCAGTTGCAGCTTTTGCGAGTGTGCTATCAATGTACTTTCGGATCGGGCCACGGACTTCAAAATAGTGATCAATGAATTTTTTCGCTTCAATAAAATTCATGCCTGTTGCGGCTGCCAGGCCATGTGGGCTCATGCCATACAGCACGCCGAAATTAATCACTTTGGCATCACGTCGTTGGCGTTTTGTGACATCATCCATTGGAATGCCGTAGACTTCACTCGCTGTTTTAGTGTGAATGTCGACGTTACCGTTGAAATCATTGATAAGTTCTTTGTCGTTCGCCAAAACTGCAGCCAGGCGAAGTTCAAATTGTGAATAATCAGCACTCACAAAAACCTTGTCGCCTTCGGGCACAAATGCTTCACGAATTCGTCGTCCCAAATCACTGCGAACTGGAATATTTTGCAGGTTTGGACCCATGCTACTTAGTCGTCCTGTTGCTGCCACATCCTGATTAAATGTCGTGTGAATTCGATCGTGTTCGTCGGTATCAAGCGGCAATGTATCGACGTAGGTGTTCTTTAATTTTGCCAGTTCACGTGTCTTTTCGATCAGTTCGATAATCGGGTGTTGTCCACGTAATTTATCCAGTTCGGACTGGCCGGTACTGTAGCCAGTTTTGCCTTTTTTGACACCAGCTGTTGGTAATTGAAGCTTGGTAAATAATACTTCTGATAGCTGTGCGGGACTGCCGATATTGAATTCGTAGCCTACCATTGTATACATTTCTTGTTCTAGTTTAGAGTGCTCATCACCTAGTTCGACACTCATTTTTGCCAGCAACTTTTTGTCGATCTTGATGCCTTTGTGTTCCATCCTAAACAACATGTAGGTCAACGGAAAATCAAATCGATGCGCAATATCGGCAATTCGCGGTGTGTGTTTAAATGCGTCAGATTGCCATTTGTAGACTTGCCACAAGCCCGCTACATAATCAGGCGCGGCCGGTACTTCGCCACCAAGCAGTGCTGCCAAACTTCGATCACGACGGAGTGGATCAATCAAAAATGCAGCTTGTCGAACATCATGAATTTGATCAAATCGCACACTCACGTCTTGCGCCGCCAAATCATGATATAGCTGTTTAATGTCGTAACTAACGACCGTACCGAACTCTAATGTGCGCCACATTGCACTCCCAAGTTCACTAATCGGTTTGTGCATCACCGTCGTATTTTCTAGTGATACCCATAGATCACCGTCCTGAATGTGGACAACGAGTGGACCATTAATTTCGAGTGTTTTTGGCCACTCGATTTCTTTTAATTTCACGACGTCTGGTTCATCAATATACAGCGCCGGTTGATCGGTTTGTTGCATGTGTTTAGGCAAGCGTTTGATGAGTGATGTAAACTCAAATTTTTTTAGAATTGCTTCAACTTTGTTCAAATCCGTCCCATTAATATCAGCCGCGTCCCAATCCAATGTCACTGGCGCATCACACCAAATTTCACCAACCTTTTTGCTTATATAGGCTAGCTCTTTGCCCGCTTCTAACTTCTTGGCAACAGTTGGTTTGATATCATCCAAATGTTCGTAAATACCATCCAATGTTTTGAAATCTTGCAGTAACTGAATTCCCGTTTTTTCACCAATCCCAGGGACGCCAGGCAAATTATCAGAACTATCACCCTTGAGTGATTTGAGATCCAAAAATTGTTCAACGCCAATACCATATTTATCCTCAAAATGTGCTACGTCGAATTCTTCCAAATTTGATAGTCCATTTTTGAGTGCATACACTTTTGTGTGTTTGCCAATTAATTGCAGCGCATCCAGATCACTTGTCAGCACGCACGTTTCGATACCTTTGTCCGTCGCTTGTTTGGCAAACGTTCCCAAAATATCATCCGCCTCGTAATCATCAATTTCATACAGTGGCCACCCAAATGCCTCCAGTAATTCGTTCAGTAGTGGAATCTGCGCATAAAAATCTGGTGGTGCTGGTTTGCGTCCGGCTTTGTACTGCGGATAAATCTCTAATCGCTTTTTTGTATTACTGCCCTTTTTGTCCCACGCAACAGCCACGTAATCCGGCTCTAACTTTTTGATAAGTTCAATTGCAAGATTCGCAAATCCATACACACCGCCAGTTGGCGTCCCATCTTTCAGGCTCAATCCGGGCATCGAATAATAGCCTCGATAAAAAACACTATTCCCGTCGATGACTGCCAAACGTTTCATAGTACTAGTATAGCGTACTCTCTCCCGTTAGGTAGCTGTTTGTTAAGTGTACCTACAATCGAGTCCCACGAGGTAGCGGCGTCCTTTGATTGGTATCAACGCGACTAAACAGTGCTCTGGTTTGTCCTGTCTTTAACTTTTTCCAGGCATTATTTTCGATTTGACGTACACGCTCACGTGAGAGACCGTACTCTTTGCCAATCTTATCAAGCGTATAGTTTTCACCATAAAATCCTAGGCGCAAACGAATAACTACTTGCTCACGATCTGTTAAACTGTCCAGTGCGGCATTTATCGCGACTTGTAGTTCCTCTTGGTTAAGCGTTTCAAGTGCGGCATCTTCGGGTGAATCCGCGTCACTATCACTCACAAAATCACCAAACGAACCCTCGCTATCTGTCCCAACGGGCATATCCAAGCTAATTGGCTCTCTGTTATGATCAAGTAATTTTTCAATCTTCTCGGCAGGAATGCCAGATTCAGATGCCAGTTCATCATTACTTGCCACACGGCCAAGCTGCTGGTGCAGCTCACGTTTAACACGAGCTAGCTTGTTCACTTGCTCGACCAAATGTACCGGTAGGCGTATTGTTCGGCTCTGATCCGCCATGCCGCGCGTAATCGCTTGACGAATCCACCAAGTTGCGTAAGTGCTAAATTTAAAACCTTTTGCGTAATCAAACTTCTCCATTGCGCGAATCAAGCCAAGATTACCTTCTTGAACAAGGTCTAAGAGGGGCATACCACGACCTGTATAGCGCTTGGCTAGTGAAACAACTAAACGCAGGTTAGCCTCGAGCATTTGCTGGCTGGCTGCATCACCATCAATGGCGATTTGACCCAAATCACGCTCTAATTGAAGAGGAATTTTCTCACCGTTTTCCTTGGCTATTTCCATTTTATGTTTCGCGTAGACGCCAACTTCAATAGTTTTTGCAAGTTCGACTTCATTTTCTGCGGTGAGTAACTCCGTTTTACCGATCTGGTTCAAATAGGTACGCACCAAATCCATCGAAGGCGCAACTTCGTCTAAAATATCTATTGCCTTGGGTGTAGTTTGTACGGAAGATACGCCATCAAAAGCAACATCAGGTTGTTCACCGGAATCATCACTTGGTATATAATCGAAACTTCTCTCTGTACTCATATGTCTGCCTCTTTACTTGCCGCAAGTATATACTCGTATTAATAGATCTGCAAGCATAAACATCAACTAATTCGCTCTTCCCATGATTTCATAATTGTTTGGCGCTCCGCATCCCACTTTCGGTACAAATACACCAAATCATGAACCTGTTCCATTTCATCTTCTGAATAATTATTATCGGATGTCAGCATAGTGTCGACAACGCAGTCGTTTTCAGGCCCTTGCTGGAGAGCTATTTCAGCGGCAGTGATGATTTTTTGTTCATTACCACCAATCCTTCTTGCTTGTGCGAATATCCGCAAAGACTCAACCGCAAGTTCGGAGCCCTCACGAGGAATCAAAGTTTCTGTGAAATCATGGTAAGCATGCACTAGTTTATACACATCATTGATATTGTCTTTTGAATAACCATCAAGTGATAAAATACGATCAACAATATGTTCATTCTCCGGGCCATTTTCTAAAACTTTCAAAGTACCATTAATAATTTTTTGTTTATTAACGACATCTTCGTCAAATAAAAACATCCCCTCCACCACCTGGCTTTGTATGTCTCTTTTCTCGCCCTTTGCCAGACTCTGTTCTAGACTCCACTCAGTGTAAAGATCGGCCATATAACTTGCACGATTAATCCTAATATCTGAATTTCCATATGGCAGTTGTTGCGTCGTCCATTCACCATTATTGGTATTGCTTTGTTGCAAAATCAGATTAGTATCATTAATAACAGCTTTCTGATCCTCGTCAGTATGCAATCCTATTTGCTTTGCAATAAGTGCTGTGAACGAACCCAATATCTTCTGATCTACTGCTTTCGCCTCACTCACTCGCATCCCTCGAATCCTCAGCGTCCTAGCAGCCAACCTGCGTATTACTTCTGCATTTTTTTCAGACACACCTACTTCAATAAGTTGCATACTTATCTCTTCTGAATCATCAGGATGTTCTATGTATTGGCTCGCATGATAGGCAATTTGACGAGCATCTTTCGGTTTATAACCTCTTGCAATAACGCTATCGACAAGACCACTATAACTAGCTACTGGATGTTCCACCGTTCCTACTTCAGACAAATGCTCTGAAATTGTTACTCGTTTCACTCTTCATCCTTTACTTGGGGCGATTATAGTATATTTATCACAATAATTCAAGCAGTCATGCCATTTTGCTATAATAGATGCAAGATGACAGTAACGAGCTTCCATGTAGCAATCATCCCTGATGGCAATCGCCGTTGGGCTAAAAAAAGGGGGTTGATTGGGTACAAAAAACTATACGACCAAGGTATCGACCGCACATTGGAAGCCACCCAAACTGCGTTTGATAGCGGGGTCACTCACCTATCACTCTGGGGTAGCTCGCATGCCAATATCGCCGATCGGGACAATGATTTTTTCCAAAGCATTGACCGACTGTACCGCGAAAACATTAGTCGCTTCGCCGATCACAAACTCATCGCCGAACATGATGTCCGCATCCAAGTTATCGGCGAATGGCGCAATAGTTTGTCGCCCGCCACAATCGACGTTATAAATTCTGCAATCGAAAAAACCGCTCATCGGCGCGGCAAAGTTTTGACATTACTTATCGATTACAGTGGTGCCCGTGAACGAGCCGCCGCGTTTGTAGCGGCAGCTGCCGACCAACCCACGTCGCTCGAACAAGCAACCAAAAGCCTACGTGCCCATTCCTGGACACATACCCTACCCGACGTCGATCTGATTATCCGAACCGGTGCATGGCTAGATCCGCACAACAGTGCCGGATTTTTGAGTCTACTAACTGACGAATCTCAATATGCATTCCCAGAAGTGTTATGGCCGGATTTCAGCGCTGAAATCCTAAGTAATATTATCGACGAATTCAAATCTCGTGAACGCCGCAAAGGAAAATAGTTCTTACGACTTCCGATCCACTGCAAACCGCACCAACTCCACCAAAAACTCCTCAGGCTTGTCACCAAGCGCAGCTTCAGCCTTCAACGCATACAGCTTTGCCTGTTCCTGCGCATGTTCCTTCGCACCCGTCGCCAGCAAAATCTCTCGCACCTCATTACATTGCTTTGTCGTCGCTCGACTATCACCCAAAATTCCATTTATTTTTTTCAATTGTTCAACAGTTGCATGTTCACGTGCATACGCAATTAGCAATGTTGCCTTGCCCTCACGAATATCATCATCGGCACTTTTGCCCACATCGTGGCTCGTCCCAAACACCCCCAAAACGTCATCACTTATCTGAAACGCCAGACCAGCACTTAGCGCATAATTGCGCAGACGATCGCTCAGGCCATCTTTGCCCGCCAAACATGCACCCAGTTCGAGCGGACTCACAAACGTATAATATGCCGTTTTCCAAGTCAGTGTATCAATAATTGTTTCACGATTCACAGGTTCAACTGCAACCTGGTTGTAAATATCATTTATCTGGCCAACAATCGTCACGCTAATATCTTGCGCAAGTAATTTCGCAGTTCGTACTTTGTCTGCATCTGCCGCTGGGAGTCCCATTAATTCAATCATCGCCTGCTGACTGGCCATCATTTCCGCGTTCAATCCTTGAGCCTCGCCGTAATGTGCGTCGTACTCACCCGCAAGTTGTGTATGAATCGTCGGTCCCCCACGTCGCATCGCCGAATTATCCTGAATGTCATCCATGATAAGTAGCGATGCTTGCACTAATTCAACTACCCGCGCTGCTCCAATCGCCACTTTCTGATCTTTGCCACCGTGCAAAAAATAACTTTCCATTGCCAGCGCGCCACGAACTCGTTTGCCACCACGATTCAAAAAATCAATCAAACTATCCAGCACAACTAACGAAGTTGGTGTGTATTTTTCGGCCCACTCATCGTGCCATCGCCCTGACATCGCCACAAGATCATCATCAATTGCCTTTTTATGTCGCAGAACTTTTGGAATCATACTGTATTTATCATACTCCTCTCCCCTGCAAAAATTTGTTATACTACAGACAATGACACATCACGAAAACGTAAAAATCGTCGCATTCGTTGGCTTGCCCGGCGTCGGCAAAAGTTCAGCAGTTGATTATCTCACCGAAAAAGGCTACCCAAAAGTTTATTTTGGAGGTGTTATTCTCCAAGCAGTCAAAGACGCAGGATTAGACGTAACGCCCGAAAATGAACAAATGATTCGCGAAAAGTTGCGTAACGAAGAAGGCAAAGACGTTGTCGTCAAACGAATCGTGCAACAAATTAATGACCTTATTGCAGCAGGCCAACATCACATTATTGCTGATGGCCTCTACAGCTGGACCGAATACAAAGTTATGAAAACCGAGTTTCCCGGCGAACTGACCGTTGTCGCTGTCGTTGCACCAAAACACATGCGTCATCACCGTCTCGCAATTCGTCCAGTTCGTCCACTTACCGAAGTCGAGGCAAATGACCGTGACTGGTCCGAAATCGAAAATCTCGAAAAAGGTGGCCCAATCGCCATCGCCGATCACACGATCATCAATAACAAAGACCTAGATAGCCTCTACGAACAACTTGACCAAGAACTTGAACATATCAAGTTTTACGATCACTAACAAAAACAGCTTCCAACCGGAAGCTGTTTTCTTGTGTTGATATCTAGCCTAGATACTCATGCAATTTCTTAGCATCTTTGTGTTTACGTAATTTCGCCAAAGCCTTCGCTTCGATCTGACGAATACGTTCACGTGTCACAGCAAATTCCTGGCCAACTTCTTCAAGCGTATGTGACTTGCCATTTTCTAGCCCAAACCGCATCTTGATAATCTTTTGTTCGCGATCAGAAAGCGTCGAAAGCACAGCCTGCACTTGCTCTTTCAGCAACTGCATCGTGGCAGATTCTTCAGGTGTTGTGCCATCTTCGTCTTCGATAAAATCACCTAATACAGAATCTTCATCCTCACCATCACGACCAACACCAGCATCAAGTGATGTGATGTCTTGCTTGATCTTGATCACATATTCAACCTTGTCCGGTTCCATCTCTAGCTCTTTGGCAAGTTCTTCGATGGTCGGTTCACGGTTCAACTCCTGCGTCATGCGGCGTTGCGTACGTAGCAACTTGTTGATCGTTTCAACCATGTGCACCGGGATACGAATCGTACGAGCCTGATCAGCAATCGCACGTGTAATCGCCTGGCGGATCCACCACGTTGCGTAAGTACTAAATTTAAATCCTTTGTCCGGATCAAACTTTTCAACCGCACGTAATAGTCCCGTATTACCCTCTTGAATCAGGTCCAGAAAATCAAGTCCACGACCACTATAACGTTTCGCAATTGATACCACCAAACGCATATTTGCCTCGGCCATTTTGTCTTTGGCCTTTTTCTCACCGGCAACGACGCGCTGCGCCAAAGCCAGTTCTTCTTCGGCATTCAAAAGTGGGATTTTACCAATTTCACGCAGATACAAACGCACACTATCGTCACTGACGTCGTCAAAATACTGTCCAGCATTCAACGTCTCGTCATCAACCTCTTCCTCTTCCAATTCTTCAACTGCAGGTTCTTCAATATCGTTAATACTTGGCAAAGCACCGCTGATCGGTTCGTTTGCTTCATCAGCATCATCATCTTTTATCACTACATCATCATTATCTGGCACTATGAATCTCCTTGATTAACATTGATAATTCCGTTCTGAGGCGTGCCGCAGTTTCCTCATCACCTTCGGATTCGGCACTACGTAATTGCTGATCGAGAACTTCTTTTTGCTGTTTCTTATGTTCGGTCGCAACCTGGCGGAGCAAGCGTGCCGTTTCAAAGTAGCGATCTTGATCACTCCAGTCGGCATAGCGCGTGTCGGCCTTTAATACTACTATTTTTACATAGGTATCGTACATTTGCAACTCTGGTGGCGTATCGGTGATTGTTTTGCCAGGATGGCTGACAATATAACGCACAACTGCCTGGCGTTGCTCGCCCGTAAACATTTCTGGTTTCAGATCATTAAATAAATCATGGACAGCACTGTCAATGAATGCAACCGCAATCGCATTATCCTGATAGGCATGATCGTCAGCCGGTTCGTTGTGACTCGCAACAACTGGTTTCAGTTGGGTTTCCTTTGCACTTTCCACATCCGCTAATTTAGACGAAAGTGCATCAATCGACGAGTTGGTTATCTTGGCAATTTCCTGCATATAATGATCTCGCTCAACCGCATCCGCTAGTGATCGAACCACGGCGAGTGCCGCCGTCGTAAATCGTCGCTTGCCAGCTGCAGTCGTCACATCTTCACGTTTCTGGTATTGACCTAACACCCAGTCCACAACAGGTTCAGATGCATCAATTGATTGCTGCCATAATTTTGGATCTTGCTGAATCAGTTCATCTGGGTCTTTGGCATCACCTTTCAGCGTGATAATCGTTAGTTCCACACCAACCGCTTGTGCAATCGGAATCGCCCGTTCAGTTGCTGCCAAGCCCGCCTTGTCACCATCAAACGCCAATCGCACATTACCACTCAGGCGCCGCAGTGCACGCAAATGATGTTCAGTCATGGCCGTTCCTGCAGTCGCCACAACCGGACGAATCCCGGCTTGGTGGCTACTCACCACATCTAAATTCCCCTCGACAACTACAGAATAATCAGCGTTACGAATCGCCTCTTTTGCCTGAGATAGTCCAAATACATGACGACTTTTGTCATACAACAACGTCTGCGGTGTGTTGAGATATTTTGGTGCCTTCGGATCCTCCTCGATAATGCGAGCTGTAAACCCAATCACCTGCCCCGTTCCATCCATCAGCGGCACCGTCATGCGACCACGGAACATGTCAGTGTCGTAACGATTCGTCAGTCCACCATCAGCCAGTTCTTTTTTCGTAAAACCCTTTTTGATAAGGAATTGTGTCAGCGCATCGCCAGTCGTTGGCGCATATCCAATCCGAAATTCCTGAACAATTTCCTTGCTCAACCCACGCTTCTTGAATACGTACTCCAGCGCATGTTGATTACTAAGCAAACTCTGTTGATAGTACTTAGCTGCCAAATCATGTGCCTCGTACAAACGTCGTTTTCGTGCCGCAATCTCTTGGCTGCCCTTGGTATCATACATCGACAAATCAACACCAGCTTTGCGTGCCAAATGTTCCAGTGCCTGGCGAAAATCCATACCTTCAACTTCCATCACAAACGAAAATACGTCACCACCCTTATTCGACGAAAAATCATGCCAAATATGCTTGTCCGGACTCACGAAAAAGCTCGGCGTTCTCTCACCACTAAACGGGCTCAAACCCTTAAAGTTCCGCCCGGCTCGCTTCAACACCACATACTCGCCCACCACATCCTCGATGCTTAGTCGTGCCCGCACTTCCTCTTTGGCATCTTGCATACTTCGATTATACCTCTGTTTCAGATTAAGGTCACTACTGTACGCCTTTGTCAGCGTCGAACCATCGTGAAGCATATGTCATAGTCCTGTCGATGCACCCATAAAATCGACCGTTTGCTCCTGACTATCCGAGGATGTCTGACCCCAGGGAGTTCCGCAGGATACAATGAGCAAACGATCGATTTTACATGGCGTGAGGAGACTCAGGCTATGATCATATGCTTCATGATGGTGAACAAAGCGAACACTACGAGGCACTTCCATCCTCTTCCCCTTTATGGTTAAATGAAATACAGTTATGAATCCAAGCCAACAACCTCAGAATCCGTTTCAACCTGCCGGTCCACCCCAGCCAGGATTCCCACCTGTTGCCCCTCAGCAAACGCCACTACAACCAGGCTCAGACCCATTCGCTCAGCCAGGTATGGCACCACCGCAACCATTTGCACAGCCGGGTCAGTTCAATCCCGGACGTCCCACACAACCGACACTACCCAACCCTGGCATGCCAGGCCAGCCAATTGCTGCCAGCACCTATGGCGCTGACTATCTTGATACCATTGCCCCACCACCACGCGGTCCCAAACTCTTTAGCGGTAGTTTTACCTGGATCTTGATCGGCATGGCGATTCTATTCATGTTTGGCGTTGGCATCATTTCGCTTTTCAGTGGCAAAAGCAACACCACAACCGCTCAAACACTTTATGACCGCTACGACTACTACCTCAAAGCGGTTCCTAACTACCACCGCTACATCAAAAGCAGCAAACTCAGCGGTACAGACAGTGATTTCAAGATTTTTATCACAAACGCCCAACGCGATCTCATCGAACCAATGTCGACCAATGGCTTGATCCTCAAAAACCTAGACAAAACTATCCGGGCTAACCAAAAAGCCTACATCGATGCAATCATTGCCAAACTCGAAGATGCTCGTCTCAACGCAACACTCGACCGTAACTACGCCAGCGAGATGGCCTACCAAGCCCAAGCAATGATCGTGATGTACAATACAATGGCCAAAAGCACCAGCAAATCAATCTCGGACAACGCCAAAAAGGCTCTCCCCACCGTCACGTCAATTCAAAAAGCTTTCGCCGACTTCAAAGAAAGCAACTAGCCTTCAGATACCAAATTGTAGCTCAACCTCGCCAGATCGATAATCTCATCATCTGGCATCTGGCCCGTACAAATAATCGTATTCCAATGTTTCTTGTTCAAATGATACCCAGGGACAACCGTTTCGTATTTGTCACGTAGCACAATCGCCAGCTGGGGATCACATTTCAAACTCACCCGCAAAGGTTTGCTTTTTTCATCAATAATCGCCACAATTTTACCATCAGATCTATCACCAAATTTATAAACTGCCGTGCCTTCGCCAAATGGATAATCCAACCACACTTTTGGCTGCTGCAATAGAAAATCTTCTAATTGTTTGTGTGTCATGAAGTTCGCACTTTACCTAAATAATATTTCAGTTCCATGATACTTCCACGAATATCAGCAAGCGCTCGGTGCTCTTCGGGCTTCGCAAATCGTTTACCAAATTTACCTTCAAACACCACTTTCCAGGCACTCACATCCAACATCCGATAGTGCAATCGTGCGTCCAATCGCCCCCATTCATTCGTAATAAACTTACGATCCTGATGAATCGAATTACCGGCGAGTAACACCGGTTTTCCGTCCTCAAAATGCTCGTCCAAAAATGCCAACAGTTCATTCTCGATAATCCGTCCTGAACGACCTTTTTCAAGATTTTGTTTCAATAGTCCATCGCGTGATTCAGGATTCGCATCCCAGAATTTTTTGCCGACCAACATTCGTCGCTCGACTAGTCGCGGTCCAACTTTTACAATACCTTCATAGGTCGCCATTTCCGTAAAATCCCAGTCAGTCGCAATCACGGCCACTTCCAAAATCCGATCCTCGACAGGGTCGAGTCCGGTCATCTCCAAATCCATCCACAATATTTTCGCTTTTTTTGCCATGCGACTTATTATACCAGGCGTTCGAGTGCAATCACAAACGCCGCTTCGCGCAGCGATGTCCCATCCTGTTTTGCACGTTCAATCATAGCGTTGGTTGCGTGCGAAAGAATCCGATCAAGTTCGTTATTCACCCGCTCTTCATCCCATGACTCATGGCTCAAATTTTGACGCCATTCTAAGTAACTCACGATCACACCGCCTGCATTAGCAATGATGTCCGGAATACTGACAGTTCCCCGTTTTGTCAGCAATGTATGTGACCTATCATCTAGCGGACCGTTGGCAAGTTCCAATAAAATTGGTGCTTTCACCTCTGATTGATTCGTCTCATCAATCACATCACCCAGTGCTGCAAATACCAACACGTCAACATCGAGCGACAAAATCTCGGCACCATCACACTCTTCGGTTTGGTCACTTTCTAGCTCAAATATCACATCACGCGAAAACTTCTTGTCAGCAAATTCCAGCTTATTTTCGTTGTCCGCAAAATCTTTCACAACCACACATTTACGTGAATTACTGACCGCTACAATTTGCACAGGCAACTGCGCTTCGGCAATTTGTGCAAAGAAAAATCCAACATTTCCAATCCCCTGAATCGCAACTGTCAGTGGTGTATCAAGTTCTGGATGCGCTGCAATATATTCACGCAGTGCAATCACCCCACCTCGTCCGGTTGCCGCCTCACGACCCCGGGAGCCACCGTTTCCAAGTGATTTCCCAGTAAAACTCGCCTTGGTTTCATCACCAGTAATCTTGCTAAATTCATCAACCATCCAGTCGATCGTCTGAGCACTCGTATTCACATCTGGCGCTGGGACGTCCTTACTTGGTCCAATATGTTCGGCTAATGCCCGCACATATTCACGCGCTACTTTTTCATTGAAACTATCGTCATGATCACGTGGTTCGTAGGCCACACCACCCTTACCACCGCCCAGTGGAATATCAACAGCCGCCGTTTTAAAACTCATCAGTGTCGCAAGTGCGCGCACTTCGTCCAAGTGGACTTCCGGATGAAATCGTACACCGCCTTTGTACGGCCCACGTTGCGAATTGTGCTGCACACGAAATGCCCGCAATGTTTCGCCGTCCACCTCTAGATTCAAGTCGTGTTCCTGTTCAGGTGTTAGCACCCGGTCCAGATCACTATCATCAATCCCAATTTGCGCTGCCGCCCGACGAATACTCGCCTGCGCCGTCTCCAACATCCCCATGTCAACCTCCAGTTTCCTAGTGGTTTCCATTGTACGCCTGATTGTTATAACAAATCAATTATCTGGCGTAAATTTCAAACTTAGCGAATTGATACAATATCGCTGGTCAGTTGGCGTTCCCAGACCTTCACCCTCGAACACATGCCCCAAATGACTGCCACAGGTTACACAAGTTACTTCTGTGCGCGCCATCCCGAGCGTGTCATCTTTGCTCAAAACGACCGTCCCGGGAATTGCATCATAAAAACTTGGCCAACCACACTCAGCATCAAACTTTTTGTCACTTTCGAATAATTTTGTCCCGCATGCACCGCAGCTATAGGTACCTAGATCAAACACACTATCGTATTCCCCACTAAACGCCGGTTCAGTCCCTTTTTCACGCAGTACATGAAACTGTTCAGGTGTTAGTTCGTCTTCCCATTCACTCTCGGTTTTATCAATCTTCATATATATAATTATACGCTACGAGAGGGACGTACTAGTCTTTCTTTTTATCCATGCGATCCAATTTCGCAATATGAACAATCTGGTAAATCACCAATGCAGTTGCAAGCAATGTGATGACTGATGACAAAATCGCGCCCCAACCAATTGCTACTGCGGGATGTCCATCAGCTGCAGCCTTGATCACCCATTTTAGACTGTTCAGATCGACACCTTGTGTTAGTAGTGATACGAGTGGCGAAATAAATTGATCAACAATCACCTTCACACTTGCACCAGCTGATGTACCGATCGCCAGACCAACTGCCAGTCCAACAACACCCTGTTCGCGAACAAATGTCACAAATCCGCCAGCGTGTTTGGTCCCCTTACTTTTAACAGCAGACGCACCCGCGACGCTCTTTGCCTTTGCGGCAGCCGCACGCTTTTTTGCAGCTTCTTTTGCATTTGCTAATGCCATATCCATCTCTCCAATTAATTTATACGGTGATTATACTATATTCCTAAGTAGAGTGAATATTGGAGGAGAAATGCGCCTGGGCGCAGGCAGCTTATGACAAGCTGCCTGCGCCCAAAAGCGTGTACGATCAGAGCGAAGCACATTACCACATTGATAACGTAGCAGGTTGCTGCGTTAGTACGCGCGCCCTCTCAATGCCCTTATCGATCAATCGATACTCAGTGCGACTATCACATAATGTCCGAGACACTATCTGTGACTTCAGCCTCAGGTTGATCAGCGCGCTCCGAACTTGATCAGATGTGATGTTGCCGTACAATGACACATCGTTAGGCACTTTTTTCATGTCATTGCGAATGATCAAAACACTGGATCGTGCCTTGAATATATGACGGATGACACGAACTTCGACTTCGAAATCTGGTCGTGACATGATTTCTCCTCCAAATTGTAACTTCCCGGATCTGAGACTTTCCCAGATCTGTACTACCTGCAATAAAAACCTCGCCGGTTGGCGAGTGGTAAGCATTGCGGATGAAACAGGAACTACCTCGCCGTGAATACATCTAACAGCATCGGACAAACTGTGTGTGCTGTTAGTGAAATACTCATAACGATATATTTATCATACAACATCGTGATAGATACGACAACTTGGTCATTATTAAATTACATTTGATCAGGTGTTGGAATATTGAGAATCGTGAGTCCGCCGCGTAGCACTGCCACATAGCCCATCACTAATTGCACGCGAACATTTTCGCGCTCGTCACCAATCACATGACTGTTTTCGTAGAATCGATTAAATGTCTGCGCCAGTTCGTACAAATACGTACAAATATGATGCGGCGCTAGTTCATTTACCGCTACTTGCAGTACTTCTGGATACTCTGTTAATTTACGTAGGAGCGCTCGCTCAAAGGCGTCATAACTATCCGAATGACTAGTATGTTCGCTAGCATTACCAACCAATTTTCGATTAATCGACGCCGCACGTGCAAACGCATACTGCAAATATGGTCCACTATTTCCCTGCAAACTGACCGATTCTTTTGGTTCATAAATAATATCTGCGCCAATTCTGTTTTTCAAAAACGCATATTTCACTGCACCTAGCACCGCTTCGTCATTGCGATTTCCTTGGGCTTTTTCATTCTCGTCAGCAGCAACATCTAGTACATCAACCGCACGTAGGAAGTTTCCTTTGCGACTACTCATTTTTACGCCACCTGCTAATTTCACATTTCCATGTGTCACGTGCGTCGTTCGTGATGATAATTCTGGCTTGAATTGCTCGATGCTTTTTAGCACCACTTTCATATATTCAATAATGTCATTGCCAGTAATAATGACTGATTCATCGAACTGGTAATCATCCCATTTTTTGATACTCAATCCGACATCTTTGGCTTCGTAAGTTGGTAGTCCTTCTCTGTTAATGAACACACGAGTATGTAATCCGTATGGTTCACCCTCAAAGATAACAGCGCCATCGCTTTGCTTGTAGACACCCTTTTCCAACTGCTCTTTTACAGTTGCAAGTCCCAGCGGTGCCGTCTGACTTTCGGGATAATATTTCTCGAATTTCGAGCCAATCCTGTCATAAAATGCATCAAAATAATCATAGCTCCAGGTGCGACATGTCCAATAAATTTGCGCAAACGGCGTGTCATGATCATTATCCGTGTGTAGCTGATACACTCGTTTATTCAGGACAATAATTTCTGCTTTTGCTTGCTCATCTGATTCGTACAAATTCGTTCCTTCAACGTAGCATTCTGCCATCCATTCAGAGCGTTTATCCTGCTCAATTTCTGCTAGTTTTTCAGGATGTTCACCGCCGATTCGCTGCAAGATCGCATACATTGTTTTACCAACATGTAGCCCGACATCACCCCCAAAATTAACTCGATGGACTTCGCCACCTGCCGCTTGAATCAGATTAGAAATTGCATCACCAATAATACTTGTGTACAGATGCCCTGCATGTAACACCTTGAATGGATTTGGGTCGGAATATTCCGTCACAACGACCTTGTCGGCATACGTAGTAGGCTTGCCATAGTCCAAACCATGTTCCAAAATCTTGTTCAGTTCAGCCGTCAGAACTTGGTCATTAACGGTAATATTAATAAACCCAGGTCCTGCGACCTGCACATCTGCATAATCACTTGTTGCTCGTAGTTTTGCCGCAATTTCATCAGCAATTTCGCGCGGTTTTCGCCCCAATTGCCCTGCGAGTTGCAGCGCCACGTTCGTCGCATAATCACCAAACTGTGCGTCGGGTCGCGTTAATTTGATGTCTGTTTCAACATCAAATAATTCTTTTACGACTGCAACAATTTTTGTATCCATTGTCTATTATTGTAACAGAGGCTGCGAAGTCTACGAGTCTTGAGATGAAAAGTCGTTCTCAATCGTCGCGTATTCTTGTTCGAGTGATCCACCTAGGACGCCACCAGAAACGGGGCTAATACCCTTGATAGTGTGTAACAAATAGCGCATGACGTGCGTGTCGTCAGCATATCCGGCTGGTTCGTCGGTCGCGAGTGCGTCGGTTGTACTGTTACTGTCTGATTGCATGTCTATGTTAGTACCTTTATAACCTCACTATAGCACTTGTGCTTACAGATGTCAAGCCCTCTATTTAACCGCGCGGATCAGTCCAACAAATAGTGGATGTGGACGATTAGGTCGAGATTTCAGTTCGGGATGTGCCTGCGTCCCAATAAAATATTTGTGTTCAGGTGATTCGACAAATTCTACCAATTTTTGATCAGGTGACGTACCACTAATGACCAATCCACCCTTTTCGATATCCTCGTTAAACACCTGATTTACCTCGTAGCGGTGACGATGACGTTCAATGACGTCCATTGATTCATACACGGCAGCTACTTTTGATCCATCCTTCAAAATTGCAGGATAATCACCTAGTCGCAGTGTGCCACCAGTCGATTCTTTGCCTTGTTGGCCTTCCATAATATAGACAACATTGTGTTCTGTACTGTTGTCGAATTCACCACTATTTGCATAAGCCAACCCTGCTCGACGCGCTGCTGCAATGACCGCAACTTGCAATCCCAGGCACAACCCCAAATAAGGCTTGCCCGTTTCTAGGGCAAAATCTGCCGCGGCAATCTTGCCAACAACACCACGTTCGCCGAACCCACCAGGAACAACCAGCCCATCAACCGCATCAAATTCGTCTTTGCCAGCTGTTTCGGCATTAATCCAAACAATATCCAGCCCAACGTCTTCTTGCCACGCAGCAGCCTTGAGCGCCTCCAAAACAGAGATATACGTGTCTTCATTGTCCATGTATTTTGCCACTAGGCCGATCTTAACCGTACGATCATGCGTCGCCATTTGTGCTGCCACGATCTTTTCCCACTTACTGAGATCAGGTGTACTATCGTTGTCTGTAAATTTAGCCAATACCGCACCGACACCACTTGCCGCAATCGTCAGGGGTACTTGGAAGACCGTCTTGGCGTTCGACAGTAATATCACTGCTTCCTCTGCAACACCGCTAAATTGGCTAATTTTGCGCGCAACATTGCCTGGCGCAGGATCATCAGTTCGCACAATCACGCAGTCTGGCACAATACCAAATCCACGCAGTTCATTGAGTGCGTTTTGTGCAGGTTTTGTCTTAAATTCCTTGCTAGTTTGGATGAACGGCACGTAGACAACGTGCACATACATACAGTTTTCGCGGCCAACACGTCCGGCAAATTCACGAATTGCTTCGACAAAACTCAGGCCTTCGTAGTCTCCAACAGTTCCACCAATTTCGACAATATGAACATCACTATCCCCTGCAGCTTCGGCAATTGCATCCTGAATCGCCCCCGTTAGGTGTGGCACGAGTTGTACCGTTTTGCCGCCAAATTTACCGGCACGTTCGTCAGCAATCAGCTGCGATAGCAAGCGACCCGAAAGTGTCGCGTTTTTTTGCGTCAATTCGATATCGAGAAACCGTTCGTAGTGCCCTAGATCCAAATCCGTCTCGGCACCGTCCTTGGTAACATAGCATTCACCATGTTCTGCCGGATTCAAAAGGCCCGCATCTACATTCAGATACGGGTCGCACTTTTGAATAGACACCTTTTCCCCTTTGGCCTGCAATACCGCGCCGATGCTAGCCGCGCTAATGCCCTTTCCGACTCCGGAAAGTACCCCTCCAGTTACAAAAATATATTTCTGTGTTTTTCCCATTGGATGATTGTCTCCCATGGGACTTCATTGTACAACAAAACAAACACCAAGCGCCATATCTAGCGCCCGGTGTTGTCTATTTGACGCTAGTCCTATCGAGGCCAGAACATTGATTTTGCAGCAGAGCCGCCAGCAAGTGCAACGTTCGCAGCAACACCGCCGCCAATACCAAAGGTAACACCAGCAGCAAGTAGTATATGACCACCGCGCTTTTGGTACTTTTCGCGGTTATACTGTTTCTTACGATCCTCAAGAGTAGCATCTTCAGTAACACCTTCGAGTAGTCCTCCAAAGTCCGCACCCCGTAAGCGTGCACCGAGCGCTGCCGATGCAGCCTGAGACTTAAGCATCTCTTCGACTGGGCGTAGACCACGAAACTTGTCATCTGCTGTCGAGCCGGAAAGAATCCCAGCAGTGATCATTGCAGCAGGTATCAGACCTAGGCCAATAAATGGCAAGCCGACAAGACCTATTGCTGCGACCTTAACCTTATTATTACGGATCCAACGGGTAACAAGAGCGGGTTTTGTATCCTTGATTACCTTGGTATCTTCAGAGTTAAGTCTAACGGCTTCGTCAAAACCATACATAGCAGCCATACCCTCTAACTCCTCAGGGGTGGCATTCCTCATAATGTTAGGGTCTTTGTATTTGTCGATAAAGAACAGCTCGGCAGACTTTTTCATTGCACTATGGTATCGCTGTTTCAGTGCATCATCCGGGTTTTTGCCTGCTTTAGCCATCTCTCTTCGTAGACCGCTCAACTTAAAATCTGCAATATCTTGATTCAATTTATCATTGTTTGCTCGTACCTGTTGTCGTGCCTTACTTGCTGGTGCAGCATTTGTTGCTGTGTTCATCTGACGTGTTGCCTTAGCCTTGGAAGTATAGGCTGGAGGGGTGTACTGAGGATTAACATATTTATTACCAAGTGTAGAGGCAACTTGTTGGTACATCACTTCTTGGCAAGAATTAATTTCTTCACGTTCTTGCAGTGCCAAAAGTGCTGCGTGATAGTCATGGCTAGCCTGCTGATCACTTGGATGAGCATCCAAATACCTTGCTTTTTCCATAAAATCACCGGCAACATTAACATCATCATCAACTGAGTAGCCGTTATCAAAGAAGCCCTTCATATCAACCAGACGATTATGTCTGATTGCTAGATCATTAATCTCATTTTGTAGACGACTAATTACGCGGTGGTCGGGAGCCTTCTTTTTCTGCTCCTTCTTGATCTCTGCTTCTTTTGAGCTGACCTCACTTGCAGCCTCTGCAATAACGATTTTTGTCTCATCGGCAAAGATTTCATCTTCGGTTTTGCCGGGATGGTCTTTCTTTAGTTTATCATCGTCAGTGGCAAAGCTAGCTTCAAGCAAACCTGTGGCACTTTCCATGTAATCAAGGAAGATTTTTTCGTATGGCTTAGGCGTGTAACCAGGCGCTGTCTCGATAAGGTCGCGCATGCGCACCAGTTCATCACCACCATCAAAACCATCGATAGGATCCGCCCAATCCCATGCAGGTTTCAAGTGGTGTTCACCGTTATGCGGGTTTTTGTAAGCAGTATCAATACGGGCAATTTGCGTACTTACTTCACCGAGCAAGGGATCGTGGGCGATGTCATACGCCGATTCGTAGGCTGGTACGTGGGCAGCGTCAAGAGGCGTTCCGGGGACGTGTGATTCCATCAGCCGAGGTGCTGGTGTTGGTGAGGGAAGGAGATTTCTACTGTGTAAGACCATGGTTGCTGTGCCCTGTTTAATGATTATGGTTTATAGATAGATTTTACACCAAAATTGACGAAAAGTCAATAGGCGTTAGCAGTATCATTTTTCGATGGAGGCGATGTCGCTGCCGGGTTCGTAGATTTTGAGTTCTGCGGTGCTATCAGCCCAGGCTTCTTGGATAGGTTGTAGGATTTCCCACGAGCGCAGCACTTCGCCACCACTGGCGAAGAGGCTTTTGTGTGAACGGATGGCGTCGACGACAACTTGTTCGTAGGCATCTGGTAATTCGCTGTCGTGGGTATAGTCGAATCGTAGTTTTTTCTGCTCATACGACTGGTTGTAGCCAGGGCGGCGGGCATACACGTCTAGTTCCACCCCTTCGTTTGGCTGAATGCTAAATATCAGGCAGTTGGCCTGGCTGGCGTGCTGGCGGTGGAAGTGGATGCGAACTTCGGTGCGTTTTTCTTTCAAGGCCTTGCCGGTCATCAAGATCATTGGTACATCACGCCACTTTTCGTCGTTTGACGTCAGTTGTAGCGATACGAACGTTTCTACCATGCTGTCCGGGTTGCCAACTTCGTCGCGGTACCCCTGGTATTGGCCACGTACCGCCAGCGCTGGTTTGGCTGGTTGTAATTGCTGAATAGCGGCCAATCGGCCAGCTGGTGTATCATCCTGATTGGCGTTGTCTGGGATGTCCATGATCGTCAAACCCAACAGTTGCATCAGATGCCCCTGTACGAAATCACGTAGTGCACCCGTTTGTTCGTAGAAATGCGCGCGGCCTTCGATTCCGATTGATTCACTGGCAATCACCTCTATCTTTTCGATGAAACGATTGTCCCAAATGTTATTGAAAATAGCGTTGGATGATCGAAAAATCAGGATGTTTTGGGCCATTTCTTTGGCCAAATAATGATCGATACGATAGACCTGTGATTCCTCAAAATACTGCCCGACATGATTGATCATCTCGCGGGCTGATGCCAAATCAGTGCCAAATGGCTTTTCTAACAGTAGTTTGACATTCGGTGTATTGAGCCCGCTTTTACCCAAGTTTTCGACAATTTGCGCGCTGCTCGATGGCGGCACCGACAGATAGAAAATGGCCTGTTCGTCGTCCGCCAGACCGATATATTCGCGAAGTTTGGTATAGTCGTCGGGATTGGTCAGATCCATCGTAAACATCGATGTCGTGCCACTTAGGCGTTCGTGATGATCACCCAGTACCTCGTACTGTTCCACATGGCGGCGCGACACACCAATGATCGACAGATCATCATAATCCCCCGTCGCAATGATACGACCGAGTGCTGGCAGCAGCTTGCGCCCAGCCAAATCGCCTGTGATTCCGAAGATAATTAGTTTTGTTTTCATCTGTATCTAGTATAGCAGTCACGATTGAGTAATCGTTACGCAAGAACTTCAAGTCATGTTCAATATATTAGCTAGATACTCGTTAGAGAGTTGAGAAATGCTACCGAAACTAGTTCAAGTAATGTCACACCTAGAGTTATAAGGGTACATAGAATATAAATGTATTTCTTTCTGCCTTTAGTCCTAGTTGAGGCAATGGCGGACACAATAAAACCAATAAACGCGATGACAGAAACAACGAGAAACATAACATTGAACCAAGGCTTAGTTTTGGAAGTATAATAATTAGTGTAAATGTATCCATCAATCCAGATGATTAGCATGGTAAAAACAGTAATACCTATGCTCGTATTTCGAGCTAAACTCCCCTTTTCTATTATAGGTTGATTAATATTCTTTTTTGTTACCCTACCCATTGCACCCTCCACGCGTGGTTCACGTTAGATTTAAATTATGATAGTGAATTAGTAAAAGCTAGTGAGATCAATTGTAATAAAGTTAGGATCATAGTGATGATAATGCTAAAAATAAAAGCTCGTTTTTGCCAACCGGAGACCTTAAAGACACTAGCAACAGAGAGAACAAACCCTATGAATGCAGTCAGTGTAGAAACCATCAATATTATACTAAATTTTGCCCTATCATTTGAGACATCTGAATACGTATTGAGCAGTTCTACAATCAAATAAGCAACGATACTTAAAACTACGACTCCCGTACTGACCCATATTAGTATCCTGTTGCTCTTGGTTTGTTGGTTTTTTTTACCCATTGCACCCTCCTTGTAGTTGTAGTGTTATTGTTTCTATTAAATCCACCTGTAATAATCTCGTGGCTTGTGTTGACTTCTTTATTGTACCAAGAGATTGTGGTTTGTAGGCGGTGCAAAAGTTAAATGGAGGCAGTATTGTAGTAACAACATAGAACTGGCTATTTTGAAGTTGTAGTTTCTTGTATGTACCGGTTGGCAGATACGGTTGAGATGATGCGACAAGAGACCATGCCTGACGATGATCAGTAATATCCGTCGGGCTGATTGGTATCGTCGTGTCATTCGCTGCATAGTCTGATTTGCCAAGCTGAGCTTCGGCTGCCCGAGTGCTGCGTTCAAGATAGAGCCTGGTCGGATCCTCACCTTTTATTGGATCCCCATTTCTGGCACGATAGAGAGGCTGGATGTTGTCGGGTTGACCGTTATTATCCAAGTCGGCAGTAGGCGGGTCTGAACGACAAGTATTAGTATCCGTGGCTTCCTGTAACAGAGTACGGGTGGAACTGTCCGTTACTTTAGAAAGATTAGACGGTTTATATTGAACACAACCATTTTCGCTGGTACGCAGACTAACATGGGGGATTTTGTTAGGATCAGTTCCATCTACCCAGAATCTGGCATAGGGACCAGCCTGCGATGGATTCTGGCTGGCTGCTATAACTGCCCAGCCATCATGATCAGGATCGTAATCACCACTGATGTCCGTCATTGAAGTGGCATAAATATTGCGTTCTATATAGAGATAATTAGCTAGTTCTGGTGCACCATTATACGTTCGCGATGGATCACCGGCGCGAATCCGGTAAGCATCTTTGGGTGGCCCTACATCAAGATCACAAGCATCGTCGATACCATCGGAATCTTTGTCAACGTTCGAAGGAGTAATAAAGAGACACTTGTCGGCGTTATCTGGAATACCATCCTCGTCAATATCGTTAGGGTCTGATCCATGTACAAAAATAACTTGTTCATATTGGACAGGTTCACCTGAATATGTTTTACCTGTTGCTATAAGAGTATGGTAACCAGCGGGTACGGTTGTGGGAACTGTAATATTCACATTTAGCGATCCATCCGCGTTGGTTCTGTATTCGCCTAGATCAATAGGGTCAGAGTGTAATATAAATTTAACGACACTGTCTGCTGCAAACATGTATGGATTGAAGGCTGTGGTAGTGATCGCCGTTTTTGTTACACTATCGTCAATCATATGTGTTGTTTGAACTATTTTGTCTGGGGTAATATCGAAGGCAAGATAGCCAGTAGGAGCCGGTGCTACGACTGTTTGGTCCGGTTGTTGGGTGTAAGGATAAGTCAAAGGCGTGTATGAGTTCGCCCCGACTTTTAAGTCATCACTAATCTTGTCCGCGATTGCCTGATTGCCTTTGGCATTAGGATGAAAAGATTCCTGACGTTCATTTGTTTTGTCTAATGGATTACCAAAAGTAAAGCCTGTAACGTAGTGGTCAGCTCTTAGTCCATCGCATATTCTATGACCATTGAATGCATCTTCGATATTAATATATTTGACACCTACATATTGTGCTGCGGCCTCAAGAACTTTATCAAAATAAGAATAGCCTTCTGCAATTACACGACGCTCCGATGAGTCAAGCCCACCGATGCTATAGCCGAGACAGTCGACATCATTAGATACGCCATTTATAGCCTGTGGATAGCCAAGGACATATATTTTTGTAGACGGAGAAGCATCATGAAGCTTCTGATAGAGCGATGTAAGGTTTTTGAACTCACCTTGAAGTTCGGTACCGAGATCTTTACGACCTTGTTCAGTTGCCAACTTACATGAAGTGGCTAATGACCTTATGCATGTTGATATCTTTCCACCAAAGTCAACATCATTTCCGCCAATTGTTAATGTAATCGCCTTGGGATGGTACTCCTTCATAAACATAACTTGTTTCTGTCTCCCAGGTATAAACTCATTAAGTGCTTGAGTTTTGAGTACATCATAGAAATAGTTCTTCAAACGTTCGTCGCCACCATCACTAGACAACAAGGTACGTGGCCCTTTCGCCTGGCCTTTATAATTATCACTGGCCTGCTCTTTAATATCCCAAATTGCTGCCCCGGAACATGCGACTGACTGCCAACTAGTGTTCGGATTATTCGTTGGTTGCCCCAAACCCATAGCAAGAGCAAGTTTATATGGATACGACCTAGTACTAAGATGGCACTTTTCTCGAGGTTGATTAATTGCTGGGTTTTCTTCATTGTCTGTTAATGGACGATAAAATTTTTGATGCGTCGCTTGATCAACTTCCGTATCCCCTTCCCCGCTAGAGTAGGAATCACCCATAGCCAGATAATCTAAAGTGTGAGGAGAATAGCCTGGCAAACTCATGCGGTACCACTGATTACCAACCCCAAATTGGCTATTTTGCAACGTCAGCGACTGCGCCGTGATGTCAAACACCCCCGTTGTCACCCAACCATAGTTTGGTATCAATCCGGACAGTGATTTGCTAGTACACGGCGTACTGATCGGACTTTGCCAATCTGGGTCATCTGATGGTCGTGAACTTTGGCCGCAGGTTGTCGTAATGCTATACATGTCAAACGGCACACTCAAACCCATCGAAGCAATATGCACACCGTCATCAGCAACGGCAAACTCCATCCTCGGGTCCATGCCCTGGCCATATGGTGGGGATACGGTCGAGAATCGTTGCACAGAATAGTTACTGGTATCAATCTTGAACAGGCCGCTCCCACTGACAAATGCCGCAATCCAACGGCCACTATCCGATACCCCCAAACTACCGCTCGTTGACATTGGGGTACCGCTACCGTTTTTGAGCAGGTAGTCGATTTTATTATCTGGGTCGGGTAGCGTGTATTCGATAGCAGCGGTATTTGCGTTGATACCGCGCTGTAATTGAGAGACAAAATTATGTATGACACCAATTGCAGGTCCCAGATACGTGCCGCCTGCTCGAACAAACAGATCGCTACTACCTGGCACATAAACAGTTTGCAAGGAAAGATTAAAATTCGTTACCTTATATAAATGCGTATCTGAACCAATACTAACGACAAAATAGGTCTCTAACCTATAGCTTCCAAAATCATTTACATAGTGACTAAATACACCGTAGCGATAATTATTTGCCTGATATAAACAGATATCACCCGTACCATTGACGCCTACGACCGAAACCGTTTCTTGATTACAATGGGCAACGTACGGCTGTGGACTAATAGCACTAACGGTCGGATCTGCTCCGGACGTCCAGGCATCAGCAGCTCTGACGGTTGGAGCAAGTACTGCCACAATAGCTAGGCTAATAGCAAACAATCTTCCCGCTTTTATTCTCATATTACTAATTATGCAGGACGATTGTTAGATAATCATTAAATCCTAAGCTATTTTTTAAGATTATTTGATAAAAGAGACTTCTCGCGAAATTTAACAGAATACTAGTGTGTTCTAGAACCAGAGAGGGTAATTATTTTATCCCCAGGAACGCCGCTGGAATATCGTCGCCAAATCGTACTTCTTTGACATCGATGACTCCCCTATTGGTCTTTTTAGGGAAATCACGCTGGTAAATGACATCGACGGAACCAATCACTGCATCTGCCCACGCAAACCCAAGTTTTTCGGCTGCTTGTCGTACTGATGCTTCGCTGGGTGCTTCGACTTCGATATATGGGGCTATCCACGGCCATTCATCGATCACGATTTCGGCATCACCTAATTTCCAAGTTTCGCGCCGCGATTCCTGATACGTCGTCGATGGCCAGCCAGCGGCCTGCAGTAGTGCGACAGTATCATCAAAATCACTGACTTCCACCTCAATTTCCTTGGTACCATGCAGCGAAGATTCGTCGTCGCGCTGTTTGTATGTCATCGTCACCTTGTCACCCTGATCACGGATTCGTACAAAACCTCTAACAGCAGCGTGATGTGGCTGTTCGACAAGACTGCGCCGCATCAGGCGCATTGGCTGTTCAAGCACAGCACCGGCAGTCTGCAGTTTCTTGCGAACATCATCGATAATAACATCGAGAAATTTGACTTCTATCTCTGTATTCATGCTCTTTCCTTTGCTATTACAGGTTTTGCGTAGAGAGCGACATGTACGTTTCGCAGGCGGATGCAGTGCAAGGCAGGATTGAAGCGCGGAGCGAGCCGTACATATTGGTACGGTGAGCGAGCACTGGAAATCCTAACACAGCAATGCGCCGTCTGCGGAGGGTACTACTTCTTGGGGCCGTTTACTTCGTAGCTGGTGTTGGTCGCTTCAAAGAAATTCACCAGTTGCAGCGTATCATTGGCAGTTGCCATCCATTTGGCTGGGTTGGACACATTATAATGTGCGCCAAAACCAAGCTCTTCTAGGCGGCGATCGGCCAAATATTTAACATATTGGTTGATGTAGTCGCTGTTCAGACCCAAGATACCGTTTGGTAGCAGGTCACGGTTGTAGGCTTCTTCCATTTCGACACCGTCGAGGATCATTTGTTTGATCTCGGCAGCAAATTCGTCGGTCTGCAAGTCTTCGTTTTCTTCCAGAACGGTCAAAATCAGGTTAATACCGAATTTTAGGTGCAGGGATTCGTCACGAACGACCCAGTCAATCAACGCGCCAAAGTTACGGAGCAAGTTTCGTTGTCGGAATGACAACGCAACCATAAAGCCGCTGTAAAACCAGATACCTTCGAGGATAATATTGTAGGCAACCAAGTTGCGCACGAAATCTTTTTTGCCCTCAGTGGTGGTAATATCAAGTGTTTGTTCGGTCATGCGTTTGATAAATTTGGTTTCAAATTCTTCTTTGCGTGCCATCGATGGAGTATCGACATGCGCCGCGTAGGCAGTCGTACGGTCGATTGGGAATGTTTCGAGTACGTATTCGAACGACATACAGTGGTTTGCTTCTTCCCACATCTGTTTTGCCAAGTATAAATGACATTCAGCTGCGTTGACGTAGGGGTATACGCCAAAGGCCAAAGCTTTGTTTACCAGTAGTTCGTTCGGGTTAAAATAGCTCATCAGGAACGTCAACGCGTGGCGCTCTTCTTCGCTCATTTTCTTCCAGTCAGACAGATCTTGCCCTAACTGAATTTCGTTTGGAAACCAGGTGTTTGCAACAGCCTGATCGTACAAATCCATTGCCCACTGATAATGAACAGGTTTTAGTAGGAGCCCATCCTGAATACCGGTGCCAAGGATACCGGCCATTTTTACTGGCAGCCTTCACACATGAGTAGATCTTGTGGATCAAGTGGTGCCGAGATGCCACCGCTATTTGCAGCTTCGTCGTCTGCCGTTGCCTGCGCAGCTGCCATAGCAGCATCAATTGCGGCTAATTTCTCGTCGAGTGTCATGTTGTCGTTGATGATTGTTGATGCATTCATAGTTTTATTATCCCCTTATACCCTATACTTTTCTGTTAAATTTTGTGCTTTTTTGGTGTGGCTTTTTATGTGCTAGTATCCATAGGCTAGACTTCCACCGTTTGTTTTTTCGCAAATCCGAATCCGGCTTTTCGTGGTCCACCGGCGCTTGTTTCAGCTTTGTTGACTTTGACTGTTGATTGTTCGGCCGTATGACGTGGTTTGACGTGCAGATAGTAGGTTGTTTTCAGGCCGCGTTTCCAGGCTGCCATGTAGACTTCTGTCATTTCGTCGATATCGCGAGTTTCGAGATACATATTGCGGCTAATTGCTTGGTCGACCCATTTCTGAGCCCTGGCAGCAACTTCGATGAACGCATATGGTGACAATTGGAAGCTGGTTTTGTAGACGTCTTTGACGGTCTGTGGAATCGCAGCAATCTGTTGAACATCACCTTGTGCACGCAGAACGTCGTCTTTGACATCGTCCCAAATACCCAGTTTTTTGAGGTCATTGATCAGGTTAACATTTACTTCGAGGAACTTGCCATTCAGTGTTGCACGACTGAAAATCTGTGCAAATTGTGGATCGATTCCAGGGGTAGTACCGACAACGTGTGCAATGTTCGCCGTTGGTGCAATCGCCATAAGTGTGGCGTTTCGCATACCTTTTTTGACTTTGGCACGAAGTTTTTCCCAGTCGAGGCGCTTTTTGCGGCTGATTTCGACTTTGACTGCACGATCGATTTCTAGTTGATCGATAGTGTCGAATGGTAATTCACCCTTGCTCCAGCCGCTGCCTTTGTACATTGGGTAGCTCCCGAGCTTTTTGGCCAAATCAGCTGACATGTCGATTGAGTGGTAACTGATAAATTCAGTCAGTTGGTCCATCAAATCGTAGGCTTCTTCTGATTCGTAGCTATAGCCAAGCTTTTCGATCACATCGGTAAAGCCCATGATCCCAAGCCCAAGTGCACGGTTATTGATATTAGAGTGCATTGCCTCTGGAATTGGCGTATTTGTGATGTCGCACAGGTTATCTAGCTGACGAATCGCGCTCCTAGTACTGGCTTTTAGGCGGTCCCAATCCCATGTTTTGTCTGCCATCAAATGTGCTGATAGATTAATACTGACCAAGTTACAAACAGCTGTGTTGAATTTGTCCTGAGGCAAAGTAATTTCAGTACAAAGGTTAGAATGATGGATCGTACCGGTGTTATTGTTCAGGGCGCGAACATTAATTGTGTCTTTCCAGGTCAGCCATGGGTGGCTGGTTGCCTGCAAGACAGTTAAAATCTGGCGATATTGTTCACGGGCACTGATTTTGGCATAATCACGCATTTCACCCTTTTCGGCAAGATCAGCGTATTCGCTATAACGTTTGCTGAATTCAGAACCGTATAACTCTGGCAAATCAGAGGTATCAGCAGGATCAAACATGTACCAATCCTGGTCGTTTTCGACGCGTTTCATGAATTCGTCACTAATATAGACGGCGGTATTTGCGATACGAGTACGCAAATATGGGTCGCCAGAGTTTTGTTTCAAATCCAAAAACTGTGGAAAGTTAAGGTGCCAGTTCTCCATAAAGATAGCGGCGGCGCCTTGTTTTTTGCCTTTGCGGCTGACGGCAAACAGTGCAGTATCGATCATTTTAATGAACGGAATCGGGCCAGTTGATTCGGTGTTGGTCGTTTTGACGGGGCTGCCAGATGCACGCAGTTTGGTCATGCCGATCCCGATACCACCAGTACCTTTGGCGATCCACATTGTGTCGCGGACACCTTTGGCGATTGATTCCATATCGTCTTCGATATTGAACAAGAAACAGTTAGATAGTTGCGGGAATGAACCACCAGCATTGATACGAGTCGAACCACCAGGGGAATAATCGAGGTTAGACATGTGTTCGTAGAAATCAAGTGCTGCAGCTGTTGGATCAGCTTCGTTGTAGCTAAGGCCCATCGCAATACGCATATTAGTGTACTGTGGAACCTCAATCGTATCGCCAGACAGGCTACGAAGACCGTAACGGTTCTTGCTGGTGATAACACCAAGATACTTAGAGAGGTTGTCTCTTGTAGGATCGATCGCTTTGGCAAGTTTCTTCAGATCAAATAGCTTGCCGTCACTCATACGTTTGTCGAGCAGACCGGCTTTGACACCTTCTTTTAGATAGTCTGCAAATTTAGTTTCGTGCAGTTTTCTGAGTGCTGCAGGGCTATCATAGTGCCCTAGCAAGTTTTTGTAGATATTTTTTAACAGTAGTCGAGCCGCAATTTTGTCAAAGTCTGGATCGTCTTTGACGTTCTGCAATGCTGCGTGCATGACGGATTCGTCCAATTGCTGGGTCGTAATACCATCAAATAATGTCAACTGTACCTCTGTAGCTACTTGAACAACCTTTTGAATCTGATCTGGAAGCCCCTCACTGGCTTCTACCAGAGCGAGATTGATCATATTGGCGTCAAATGGTTCGCGGGTGCCGTCGCGTTTTACCACGTGAATGCTCATGTTTCCCCCTGTTGGATATTAGTTATTTTTTTGTTATACACCTACCCTCATTCCGTGTCTCTCGTACGTATTTGGGCGGTGCAAGAAGATAGCCTATCTAGCAGATCTGGCGGTTTTTACCCTCCTTCTTGCAAAATGTGTATTTTTGTTGAACTACTACATATGTAGTGTCTGTATAGAACTATATGCCCCCACATATGGATTTTCAAGCACTTTTTACATGTTTTTTTAACCACATGGCAATTGCGCTTGTGTTAACACCTTACAATGTCCCTATAGCGTTGTAAATAACAAACACTACGCTATATGTAGCGTCCTGATAATATTCGTATTCATACTATATACCGCTTAAACCTGGGCAACGTAAACAGTTTATGTATAATAAGAACTAAGTAAACAATACAGGGGAACATGTAATGTCTCGATTGCCACAACCAGGAGGAGACTCAGGTAGCTGGGGGAACATTCTCAATGACTTTCTCTCTCAGGCGCATAAGTCTGATGGAACGCTCAAAGACAATGCTGTTAGCCAGGCTACTATCACAAATGGTGTCGTCTCCGAAGCGAAGCTTGATGGCCCTGCTCAGGTCAAGCTCAATAGCGTCGGTTCGGCACCAGATGCAACGACTGGGGCAAAAGGAATTGTTCAACTGGCTGGAGCTCTGGGGGGGACGGCCGCGTTGCCAACTGTTCCTGCACTTGCAACCAAAGTAGCCAAGGGTGAATTAGTCCTCAACGTCAAAGATTTTGGTGCAATTGGAAATGGCGTTGCCGATGACACAGCGGCGCTTCAGGCCACACTTGACGCTGCTAATGCCGCTCCTAGCAATGGTAGCCGCGAAGTCTACATGCCACCTGGCGTGTACCTCATATCATCGACTCTCCTGATCGACTCAGGCGTGTCACTGCGTGGCCAGTCATGGATGTATGATTACCTCGGACACGACCTCAACGTCAACAAACTATCATCTGTTATCAAGGCAAAGGCCGGATTCAGCGGCCTCTATATGATCCGCCAACGAAATGCTGCACCGTCACCAACCGGCGACACCACCTACCACTGGGGCATCCTGGAAAAATTCGCCCTGGCAGGCTTTGACCGCGACACCGGACCAGGTGGTATCAACCCCGGCAAAATGGGCGAAGCTGCGGCCATCCGCAATGTCGCCATCTATGAAGTACCCGTTGGTATTTATATGACGACTGACCAAGTCACAGCACATCTGGAAAACATCAGTATTTTCCACTCAGGTATCGCTGTTAATATCGACGATTGTACCTCGACAATCCGTATATTTGGGCTGTCTGGTGACAATAATTACAGTATTTTGCGTGTCAAAGGCGGGCTTTCGCTGCACGTGAGTGTCTATGGCCTGAAAGTCGAAAATTACACAAACGCTGCCTTTGGTGAACCTGTTATCGACGTCGTCGACCTGCGCGGTGGCTACCTCGGCCTGTTTGGCGCCTGGTTTGACACCGACGTCGCACATAACGATGTTATCAAGCTATCGCGAACAGTCGTGGACAACTTACCTCGAGTTGAACTGGCTGGGGTTGACGCTAACGGGCTGTACACCAACCTCATAAACGACACGATTCTCACAAAAACACTACCGCTTCACCCAAACAACCTTAGCCGTCCACACGTCGCCTGGAACATCGACCAGATTGTTGATGGCCAAAGTAATTACAATATGGGCTACGGCACTGCATTTAAAGGTCGCGCCTCGGATACACTATGGTATCCAATGCTGCAGGCACAAACCGACAACAGGTGGGCGTTTGCCGCCGGATTGACTGGTGGCCGATTGACAGGGCTTAACGCCCAAGCGTCCGTCCATGATGCCGTATCATGGAATTCAGACGCGACTCAAGTCGGCTTTTTTGACACCACACCTGTGACTAAACCAGTCGTCAGCGGTTCTCGCACGGGCGAGCCAGCCTCAACAGCTTCACTGCGTGCAGCACTCGTCGCACTAGGACTTATCACCGACTCTACGACGCCGTAGAAGTTTCACAGCGCATTGCTTGATTAATGTGGAACTTTTTAGCTACAAATAAAAACTTGGCGGAGAGGAAGAGATTCGAACTCTCGATACGGTTGCCCATATACACGCTTTCCAAGCGTGCGCACTAGACCAACTATGCGACCTCTCCATGCATTATTCCATTTTACCAGATAGATTCCGGATTGAGGGGGTTGTATAATTCACGCCACACTTACGGTTGCGGATTTGTGTGCGACCTCCCTATAATAGAGGGAATGGAATCTGATACCACAACACCAGTTATTACTCTCAATGGGCTGACGAAACGCTATGGTATTGGTGATGCCGAGCACACTGTGCTTGATGGTGTTGATTTGACGATTGACAGAGGTGAGTTCATTGCAATTATGGGCCCTAGCGGCTGTGGTAAGACAACGCTTTTGAACATTTTAGGACTTTTGGACCGCGCCGACGATGGTGACTATCTTCTTGATGGCAAATCTGTTGAATCACTCAGTAATCGTCGTCAAGCCTATATTCGCAGCAATCACGTTGGCTTTGTTTTTCAGAATTTCAACCTCGTATCACGACTAAACGTCATCGAAAACGTTGCACTTCCCCTTACCTACAAAGGCATTCACAAGACCAAACGCTTACAACTTGCCAGCAAGATGCTCGCGACATTTCATCTGTCCGAACGTGAATATTACATGCCGTGGCAACTGTCCGGCGGCCAGACTCAGCGTGTCGCAATTGCCCGTGCCCTGGTTAACGACCCGTCGATCGTATTGGCTGACGAGCCAACTGGCAATCTTGATAGCCGCTCATCTCACGTCATCATGGAGGAATTATCCGACATTCACAAACGCGGCAACACCATCATCATGGTCACTCACAACCCCGATCTGACCACTTACGCTAGCCGCGTCATTCGCATGATCGACGGCCGGATCGATCAGGATACCAAAATACCTCGTGCCAAAAAAACGACAGATGTTGATAAGCGCCGACTAGACGCCAACAAAATCGAGGTCAAAGAAGCACCGACCAAAAAACCTCGTATCAAAGTCAAACGCCAGACCAAATCGACTAAAAAGAAAAAGGCGAAATAACCATGCGACTACTATTAATTAATCACATCCAAAACGCCTACCAATCGCTTCATAGCACACGCATGCGTACTGGCCTCACAATGCTTGGCATTGGAATCGGCGTCGCCAGCATTACGTTAATACTGTCGCTCAGTGGTGGCGCAACCAAAGTAATTAGTGACCAGATTGCTGATCTTAAAGGTAATATTGCTGTTATTCGACCATCCAGTGGACTGGCAAATCCTCGCATTGACGATATCACTGCCCCATCCGGCCTGGCATTTGCCGCCAGTAGTCTGACCGAAGATGACATCAAAGGCATTCAGTCGATTGCCAACGTCGAGGCCGTTGCCCCTATCATGATCGTCAGTGGTAGCGTTCGTGCCGGTGACAAAACCCCGCCCCACACTCCTATCGTTGCGACGACTCCAGATTTAATCGGTATTAGTGATCTCAAAATGCGTGACGGCCAGTTTATCGATAGCGTCACCGATCAAAACACGGCTGTTATTGGCCCACAATTATCGATTGATCTATTCGGTACCGACCAATCAATTGGCCAACTGTTTAAGATCCGCGGCAAAGAGTTTCGGGTTATTGGCATCTTGAAACGCAGCAACAAGCCAATTAACTATAATAATGTTGATTTTGACAATGCAGCCATCGTCAGCCTCGAAACCGGCAAAAGCTTCAATCAAAACATCGCCCAAATCCAACAAATCGACGTCAAAGCCAGCAATGTAGACAAATTAACAGGGGTGCTAAAAGGCGTCAACGACACACTCAGCAAAAATCACAATGGTGAACAAGATTATTCCGTGTTGTCTGGCAAGGACATTTCCCAGCCAACTAGCCAGTTCTTTTACACATTTGCCGCTACCATGACGGCTGTAGCCACCGTTTCGTTACTGGTCGGAGGCATTGGCGTCATGAACATTATGCTAGTAGGCGTGGCCGAACGCACCCGCGAAATCGGTATTCGCAAATCACTCGGCGCTACAAATGGTCATATCACCACACAGTTCCTGATCGAATCCCTGGCAATGAGCATCGGCGGCGGAATTTTCGGCTATCTATTTGGTTATTTATTCGCCTTTATCATCAGCCGCTCGTTCCTCACCTTTGACCCCGTTTTCAACTGGCAAATCGCCATCATTACCCTCGGTGTATCTATTATTGTCGGCACCATCTTTGGACTCTACCCCGCCATCCGTGCCGCGCGCAAAGACCCCATCGAAGCCCTCCGTCAATACCACTAGATATTTATACCAATTATGATATAATTATTTTTGTGATTCCGGTAGACACTACCCCGGAACGACATCTAGACAAAGGAGCGACATGAAAGCCCTACCCGAAGGAATTGCCCGTTATATCACCGAGCATCAGCCCACGCAACACGTGCGTAGGGTGAGTAGTAAGGAGATCTGCCTTGCGGAGAACACCGTCGGTGACGACAAGCTTTCCAACAGGCAAACGATCGCAACAGAGTCCTTTGCATGGACCTGGGAGCAATTCAAACTCACGATCACACTGATCGTCGAGGGGAGTTCTCTCCAGATCACGGATTGCGATCACTACGATCTGTGGGTCCACCCACAGGATGTGATGATCATGATCAGCGGCAAAGTTTTCGTCCTCCAGGGTGAAGGCCTCTATCCGATCCAAGTCCCACTCAAAAAACCTCTCAAGGTTGAGGGACTGGAGCGAGTACTTCGCTCAGAAGATGCCCGAGTGGCATAACAAACCGCCCGAGGTACCAGTGTCACCGAGTTACGCCCCCGCACGATTTTGTGCGGGGGCAACTCATTTCTAAGCCAATTCTATTTTCAGTTTCTCTGCCAGCGCAACATTAATTGGGTCAACGCCGTTTACAATTCCCACATATATACTGATGAAATCGGCAAAAATACATCCCCACAGCAACTGCGCAATCAATGTATCACCCTTTAGATGTATCTCATTGGCCTTTGGCCGTTTGCCACTCAGTAATCGATCACTCATTTCAAATCGTTTCAATATCTGCGGATGTTCAAAACTACTGATAATATCAAAGACAACGAAAGGCTTGTCAACAGGGTGTGATGTCCAACCTAAAAATTCATTGTGATTAAATTCCGGGTATTCGTTCCAAAATGCCGTGTTTTTGGCATTTTCATTCCAGCTAATCTTCCATTTATAGGCAACCGGCGCAGTCAGCGCACCACCATAAATAATTGGCGTTTTACCCACAGATAGGAGCGCCAATTGCTTGGCTTCGTTTTTGTCCGTCGTCACCGATGGCAGCCAGTTGGCCGTTTCCTCATGTAACCAATCGGCTGTATGAGCAATTTCTTCTAGGACCGATACAGGCACCACGCCAAAGTTCACTAGTAACGCCAATAATCCACGTAGCATATCAAACATCGCCATTCGCTGCGGAATGTTATCGGTCAGTACCACATGTGCAATCGACTGATGCTGCGCAATACCTAATAAATGGCCCTTGGCCGCCAATATTCCCACCTGGGCAAATCGATCGCGGGCTTGTCCCAAACAATTCAGCGTTTCTTCGGTATTCCCCGAATAACTACTACAGATCACCAGTGTCTGATTATCGACATAATTTGGCAAATCATAATTTCGTACGACCTCAAACGGCACGTTTAATCGTTTGCCTAGCCATGCCTTGGCAAGTAACGATGACAGGCCCGAACCGCCCATCCCAGCAACCACGATCCGAGTTAACTGACGACCGTCGTGCGCCCCATCAATCACCTCAACTTCGCGTTTTGCCTGTATCCATTCCTCGGCAGCAACAGCCAGTGCCCCATGTGGGTCACGTTGTTTTAGTACATTGTCATCATCAAGCATTTTCCGCCCCTTCACACCGCCACCCTGCCTTGGCGGTCTCACATTCTTGTCATTTATTCCATTACTATGATACACTTTTTAGTAAAGAAGCATAAGTATAATAAATTAGGGGTGGGCATGGATATTCAATCAACCAATCAGCAATCAGCGACTGATGACCAAGAATTGGCCAAAGTACTCGCAGGTGTGAACGAACAAATCGAGAAAGACCAGTCAGGCGACGCAGCAACTGAGTTACATTTCGAAGAAACACCAACTCCGGGTATCTCCGCAGCTGTCGGTGCCGCTCCTACCCCATACCCAGTAGCGGAACCTGTGGCAGACCCTGTTGCCCTCCCTTCTCTGCCAACAGTATTACCTGAGCCTGTTGTGCAAGTTCCAGCAGAACCAGACCCATTGTCTGTTGCTCCCGTTAGTGATGCCCTCGACAGCATCAAAAAAGACGCTTTGAACGAACTCCGTCCACTCGTCGACAAATTGAACGTTTCATCAGAGGAAAAGTTCGATACGTACCTACTCTTGCTCCGCTCAACAGATGACCAGAGCCTGATCGCTCCCGCCCATGACGCCGCCAAAGGCATTACCGACGAAGCTCGTCGCGCCCAAGCCCTCCTGGACGTCATCAAAGAAATCGACTACCTATCCAATCCACACGCAGCCTAACAAAATAACCTCCCAAACGGGAGGTTATTTTTATTGGATCAACGATTACTTATCTTTGTGTTCAACTTCTTCTTCATTTTTACCATTCGCTGCGGTTGGCTGACTTTGTGCACTATGGAGTGCCAACGTCAAATCTTTACGGCTCTTCATGTAGTACACGACACCTAGCGTAATCGCTGCGATACCCATCAATCCACTGATAATCTCGACAGGACCAGTCGTTGGTAGCGCTGCAGGAGGTGGCGTACAACCACCAGTACTCACCCTGACACTGGCACTATTATCGAGTGACCCATTGTTGGTTTCAACATCAGCAGTATTCACCAGTGTTTCACAGCCCTGAGTAGTGACCGTTGCGCTAAACGCCAGGAAGGCATTCGCACCGGCGCCATAGTTACCAATATTTACACCGTCTTTTTCGACACCATCAGGGATAGCAACACCATCACCTTGGTCGTTGGTTAATTTACTCGAACCAGGTACATACGCCAAACCTTGTGGTAAAACGTCTTTGAGGACGACATCATTTTGGGCTGTTGTACCAGTATTCTCGTAACTTAGCAGGTAGTCTAGTTTGTCACCAGGTTTGGCAACAATACTTTTCTGCCACCCAGTTGTACCACTAATACGTACTTCCTTGCTGAAGGTAAAGTTTGGTTGTTCGGCTTTGACTCGGAATAGAACGTAGCCAGAGAAATCATTACAACCAGGCAGGTCACCGTCGAGTGCATTGTACCCGAGAGGAACGCCGCTACCAGATAGGATTGTATCACCAAGTGTCTGGCCATTGGTTGATCCAAAGTTATGAATCGTGGTTGAACCAGGCACATATCGCATAGCCATATCCGTACCAGTCGTATTGGTGAAATCAATCGTGTCATAAACAGTCGTAGGATTGGCATTGGCGGCAGTTATGTAGGCTGCTGCGTCAGTTGCCGTACCACCATTTGGGACGATGGCTGGGATCTCGGCACGAGTGTATGCACCGTGGGCGATGCCCGTTCCACCTTCGTTCAGGCTACTTGATGCGTTGTTGTGGTAAAACACCAAAACTTCGTATTCTTTGCCAGCCGTCACCGCTTCGGTATCACCGAAATCGTCGTTGGCCGCAATATCACGAACACGCATGAAGTTGCGTTCATCACCGTACTTTGGATTATTCGTAATTGAATCAAACGTTACGTATGATGCAGGTTGTTCCATCGTAAATGTTGCACGGGCTGGACCCCAGGCAAATACGACAGCAGTCGGAATGGTCGCTACTGCCATGATGGCAATTAATATACCGATTGTTTTTGGTGATAGTTTGGCGATGAGTTTGTTTATAATGTGACGCATGTTTGTATTCCTTTAGGTTCTATTATTGTGGCTTGACGTGGTTATTGTTATTATTTAATCCAGTTGCGGGAATGTTGTGCGGAGCAGGTGCAGCAGGTTTTGGAACACCGCTACCAGGTCTCTGAATGCCCGATTCCGTACCCAGTGGTTTCATAGAGTTATCAGGACGTGGAACAGAAACATTAGGACGAGCGGGTACCACTGGTACAGCCTCCTGGTGAACATTTGGCACAGGCTTTGGATGCGGATCAGCCCCTAGTGGTACGACGCGATCCAGGTCGGTGAAGTGATTAGTCTTAGGAGCAAAATCAGCTGGGGGTGATGGGGGTGATGGCGGTGCTGTTATCCCAGGAATTTGCGGGATGACAATTGGAGGGAGGCCAGGAATTTGGAGGGTCGGAACCGAAGGTATATTTATAACTGGAGGAACTGGTTGCTCAGGCACCACTGGAGCTTCTGGATGCCACTCTTGCTCATAGGCAACTGTTTCGACATTAGCGGTTTGAACTGGTACTGCGTAACTTACTTGTGGCGCTGCGGGTTGTTCTGGAAGAATGAATATCGCCTGGGCGCAATCTTCACCGAAATTACAAGTCTGGCCGGTCTGGCTATTAACAAGTGTCAACATCTTTTGACTTTCAGGAACATAGCTCTGAAGAGCAACGGTTGAGGCACCATTACCATTGTTGACGGCCATGAAACTTGAATAGCCAAAGGGACTATCGGCACTTCCTAGCTGAGAGTTGTGAACAAACTGTTCGACTTGGTGGAAATTACCTGACATCAATTGTGGATTTGCCATCATATCACTGGCAGTCCTTGCGACAGAATCATTGTCGAGTGGGATAAGCCCCATGGCAGCCATTGCACTCGCAAGTGATTGTGGGCTTCGCTTCCAGTTATTATTCATCAAATCTTGTAGTTTTTCCTCTGGAGTCGCACCGGCAAGTGGTGTACCGAAGTTGTATTGATCGGTTTTACCTGCCTGTTGCAGGAGTGGATCCTTGGCAGCATCGTACGTAAATTCACTAGTATGGAGACCGTTCGTGTTGTACTCTTCATGACCGCGGATACGATTAGGCTGATCACCGCCACTACTCTCGTGACCAGGAAGTAGTGATAATATTTGTTCAGACTTGGTGAGTCCGTAGGCAGTGCCAATACCAATAGCTGCAAGGGTTGAGATAATTGCAGAACGTTTTTTTAATTTACGTTGTTGTTCGGGTGTCATACTCTGGTACATCTGGCTTTTAGTCAGTGCACGGTCAAAAAGTTTACTATAGCCCTTCCATACAAGACGGCCAGGCGCGCCAGCAGCGAGGCAAGCTCGTTTCCAGAAGCCGAGACGGACAGGATCAACTGATTCAACATCTTCTTTGGCTTGCTCGAGTGTTGGGAAGCCTTTAGGCATGTGTGAATCGACAAGAACCTCAGTGGTTACATTAACTTCTGGTTTTGCGAGTGAAATGGGTTTGTCGAGCGACACAACTTCTATAGGTTTGACGATCTCGATAAGTGGTACGCCCATTTTTGCCTGAAGATCAGCGACTGATACGGCATTTTCATTGCCGATTGCAGAAATACTGTGACGTCCACCAGTTTCTTCTTCGACGACCGGTGTTTCGACGACGTTTGCCTGAGCTTCAAGACCATCTTGCTGGCCAAGCTGTCGGAGACGAGCTTTTTCTTCCTCTGAAAAGAGTGGTTGCTGATCAAGAAGAGCTGCTTTTCTTTTTTCCGACATGATATTTCCTTTTGTTTGTTTTTATTGCGTTATAAGTTAACATTAGCACAATGATTACATAATGTCAATATTATATAACGCTATAATAAATACTCCGCCGAAATTGGCGGAGTATTTATACGTAAGGATCAGTGGACTATTAGAAACCCATACCACCACCAGATGGAGCGGGCGCTTCCGGTTCTGGAATTTCGACGATCAAGGCGCCCATTGTGGCCGCTGTTGAGGCAATTGAAACGGCGTTTAGAACGGCTTCTTTGGTAACGCGAGTTGGGTCGATTACCCCAGCCTTTTTGACGTCGATCATACCCTTTTCAGGGGTGTTAACGTCGACACCAAAGCCTGGTTTGCCTGATTCTACCTGGGCAAGCAGAGCTTCACTATTGAGACCAGCGTTTGCTGTGATCTGAAGGAATGGCTGACGCAACGCATTTTTCAGAATTTGGCGACCTGCTGCGATGCTATCGGCACCATCAGCTTTGAGCCCAGCAGAGAGATTGACAAGGGTTACACCGCCGCCAGGGACAATACCTTCGGCAAGCGCAGCTTTGGTGGCAGCGACGGCATCGTCGACACGGAATTTCTTTTCGTCGATCTCTGTTTCGGTCGCACCACCGACTTTGATGACGGCAACTTTGCCAGATAGGGCTGCAGCACGTTTTTCGTACTGTTCTTTGTCGTATTCAGATGGAGCGTTTTCGGCTTGAGTGATGATCTGTTTGATACGGGCTTTGACATCTGAGGCAGATCCATCACCTTCGATAATCGTGGTGCTGTCTTTGCCAACAATTATCTTGCGAGCGCTTCCGATAACATCGAGGTCAACATTTTCGAATGTCAGGCCTTGGTCTTCGCTGATGACTGTCGCACCGGTAAGGGTGGCGATGTCAGCGAGGATATCTTTGCGGCGGTCGCCATAGGCTGGAGCTTTGACAGCGACGGTATTCAGTACGCCCTTGAGTTTGTTCAGAACCAAAATAGACAGTACTTCGCCTTCGACTTCGTCGGCGATCAGAACAACGTCTTTTTTGCCTGCTGCGGCGAGTTTTTCGATGACTGGTAAAAATTCCTGGACACTATTAATTTTGCGATCAGTGATGACAATGGCTGGTTTTTCGTACACCGCCTCTTGGCGACCGGCATCAGTCACAAAGAATGCACTTACCCAACCTTTGTCGAGGTTGAATCCCTCGACAACTTCGGCTTCAAGATCAAGTCCTTGGCCTGCTTCGACGGTAACAACGCCTTCTTTGCCGACCTTTTCGATAACGCTAGCGATCAATTTGCCGATTTGTTCGTCACCGGCGCTAATGGTCGCAACTTCGGCGACACGATCACTTTTGCCTTCGATGCTTTCGCTCATTTTGTCGAGCTGTTTGATAATTTCTGCACTTGCTTGTTCGATACCTTTTCGGAGTTCTTGTGGGTTGTGACCAGCTGCGATCAGGCGATTTGCCTCTTTGAGAATACTGTATGTCAGCACCGTAACGGTGGTCGTACCATCACCGGCAACTTTGTTGAGCTTGCTTGCTGCTTGTTTGATAAGTTCTGCACCGACTTTATAGCCAAGTGTTTCGTCGTCTACCTCTGGAAGGTCCAGGGCTTCTGCAACCGTTACACCATCATGTGTGACTGTTGGACCACCATAGCCCTTGGCGATCACGACATTGCGACCTTTTGGTCCGTAGGTTACCTTGACTGCGTCGTAGAGTGCTTTGGCACCGCCGAGTACTCGCGCACGTGCATCATCATCATAAAAAACTTTTTTAGCCATGGGAATTCTCCTTAAACAGTCGCGAGGACGTCTTCTTCTTTAACGATCAAATATTCGACACTTTCTATCTTGAGTTCGGTCGTTGTGTATTCTTTGTAAACGATTTTGTCGCCTACTTTGAGTGATTTTACCTCTGGGCCAACAGCGACAACACTGGCGACCACTGGTTTTTCTTTGGCGGTATCTGGCAGATAAAGGCCACTGGCAGTTTTGGTCTGGGCTGCTTCGCGGATAGCCACCACACGATCAGCAAGTGGTTTGATAGGTGAACTCATGAAACTCCTCCGATGTAAATTATATTTCTATTGTAGCCAAAAAAACTAGCACTTGCAAGGTGCGAGTGCTAGATGTTGACTATTGAATGATAATGTGTTAGATTAGTACAAACAGTTCAAAAACAAAAAAATATGACAACAAATCACGAAACCACCTTCACCGAAGCGCCTCAAACAAGTATTGATCTTGTTGATGATGAGTCGTCATGGGATAGTAGCGGCCAGCTTGTAGATTCCTTGGCTCAGGAACCTGATTTTATTGAATCTCTTCATGCAAAAGGCGGAGATACTGGTGTGCATACATTGAAATACGCCGAGCATTTAGCAGAGTACACTGGAGACTTTATTGAGGCTCGTATGCAAGACGGTACTGAAACACCTGAGACACTCGAGAAAATGTTACTTATTGCTGATGCTGGCCCATTGTTTCACGCACAATATCGACTTGAACAAGAGAAACTTGATCACAAAGAAGAACGTGAATTGAAAACTTTGGCAAGTGAGTATAATGGCCGACTCTATAAATATATGGGTGCTCATCCTGAAGCTAAATTTTCTGATATGACCGAGAGTATTTACAAACATACGCGCCATATGTTTCCACGTCGTGAGGAATTCGTAGAAAAGTCTATTGAGCAAATTGCTAGGGGTGCACGAGCTGAAAAAGGGTTCAAAGATGTTGCAACTCAACTTGGATTTGGAACTATTGAAGGCTCAACAAATGAAGACCTGCGCGGCATCGACTTTTTTGTGCAGATACCCAACCCAGCTACTGGTGAAATTGCCAAAGTATTGAAAGTTGATGTAAAATCTGCACTCACCAAAGTTGATTCAAACAATAATGGTTCAGATGGAACTGCCTATTCTATCGGAAAAGGTGGCAATGTTATCCTTTGGCCCGGGTTTGATGACAATGATTTCGATAATAATTTTACATTCCGCGATGACCCGGCACGGATGAATCAAATCTTGGATTTTAATGCCATGCAACTGTTCATGGCTTCTCGTGAACCAGGGGTTTAGATATACTTTACAGATCCACGTATTTATGTTAGTATACTAAAGTACACTTTTGTCAGGAGGTGAGTACCGATGGCGATTTTTATCGCCAATCTCGGAGTTTCATCGAGTGAGTGCCGGACCGACATCGCTTTTGCCCTACTGAGCGATATGACTTTCGGTCTCGACATTCACGGGGCGTCACGCACGTTCAAGATAAATTCCATCAACCCATCCACAGATGAGCTGACAGTTCAGTGCGAAAACGAGGATTTCCTCGTAACACTGCACTTGCCAGACGAGTTGTCTGCCGCCGCGCAAGCAACCATCATCAACAAGCGAAAGGAGTCATAGACCCCGCGAGTTCAACTCGCTGGGTCTTTCCCATTTTTAGACGATTGAGGTCAGTTCGCCTTTGGTAGCAGCAGGGACGAAATTGCCTGCTTCGACAAGAGATGCGATCTGAGACAACCCAGTATCACTACTAATTGGTGTCGCTTCTTCTTGGAATAGTTCGATTGTTTCAAGATGTTCTAGTTCGTCGTGCGAAACCAGTACGCCACCGGCTGTTTGGGCGCCACTACTGATCTGAACGAGGGTTTGTTTGTCACCCTGACCACCATCGATGACACCGCGACCTTGCAGACGGATACCTTCGATAAGTGCTTTAACAACACCAGGATTAGCAGATGGACCGCTCACGACAATGACTTGACCGTCGGTTGGGAGCCAATCCGCCAAACCTTTACCAACATTCCACACGTACTCAACCGTTAGCGTATCGCCAAACCGGCCGCGAATATCAAAACCAGAAAACATATTACTCATATTTCCCCATTATAGCAGGTGTGATTCAAAGCTTCATAGCCTGAATTCTCGAAATTCTATTATTAGGCTGGATTCCCGGGTCAAGCCCGAGGATGACGGAGTGGGGAGAGGTGAGATTCAATTTTCATAGTACAATAAATGATATGATTATTCGTTTTGCCGAAGACTCCGAGATTACGGACTGGGATCAAAGGGTTATTACCAATCCTGACGGCGGTAATTTCTTGCAGGGACGGGTTTTTGCTGAACTAAAACAGGCAACCGGCTGGAAACCTCGCTACCTGTTAATTGATACTTTGGCGATAATGGTGCTGGAAAAACGTGTGTTTGGACTCGGCCGGATCTGGTATATCCCAAAGGGGCCAGGCATCCGCAGTGTCGAGCAATTAGCGCCACTGATTGAGCCATTGAAGCATTTTGTGACGAACGGTCAAGTATTTGCGATCAAAATCGAGCCTGAACTGCTACGAACAGATAAAAACCTACAGGCCTTACGATTACTGAAACTGCAACCGGTCCTCCCTATTCAGCCCAACTTTTCCACAGTGGTTGTGGATATCAGCCGAGATATGGGGACAATTTTGACCGAACTTCCTCAAACTGGTCGCTATTCGATCAACCGAGCGGTCAAAGATGGCGTAACAGTTCAACAAGTAAGGGCAAGTAATACGAACTGTAAGATCATGTATGATCTGTTGGCGCTGACTGCTGAGTCTGCACAATTTGGTATTCGCAGCTATGAGTACTACGAGGAATACTGGCGTCGATTTGAAACAGCTGGCCAGGGACAACTATTTTTTGCGATGCATGGGGGAAATGTAGTCGCTGGGGTGTACGCGATTGTTTTTGGGGCGAAGAGCTTTTACAAGGACGGTGCGTCTATCCGTGAACGTGAGGCCTATGGGGCAAGTCATCTGTTGCAGTGGCGCGTTATGGAATGGGCAAAGGCCCGCGGTTCAAACATCCATGATCTCTATGCGGTTCCTCCGTTTAGCCAGATTGATAACAAAGCGCATAAATTCTACGGGATTGGACTGTTTAAACGGAGTTTTAACCCTCACGTGACTGACTATGTTGGCTGTTACGAGATTACAGTTCGACCGTTTGCACATCGGATTTGGCGGATGGTAGGTGAACGTTTGGCGAGGCGATTGCATACACGTCGACATCGCGAAAATTATTATTAAGTATTATTCGCCAAGGATTTCACGGACAACCGCACCGTCATTCCATGGCTGTTTTTTGCCATTGATGATACGGAATTGTTCGTGACCCATGCCGGTAATGAGGATGGTATCGTTTTTGGTTGCGATAGAGAGGGCTTTTTCGATGGCATCGTGGCGGTCGGGTAATTCGGTTGTTTTGGCGGTTCCACCGGCTTCTTCGATACCCTGAAAGATCTGTTCGCGGATAAATGCAGGATCTTCGTTGTAGCTTTCCTCATCTGTGAGGATGATACGATCGGCAAGACGCGCGGCGATTGCACCCATAACAGGTCGTTTGGCTTTGTCGCGATCGCCACAGGCACCAAATACGAGGATAACGCGGTTTTTGGTGACGGCTTTGGCAGCCTCGAGCAACTGTTCTAATCCATCTGGGGTGTGAGCATAGTCGACGATGACGTCGTAGCCTTTGCCTTCGACAACGCGTTCGAATCGCCCTGGGACGCCTTCGAGATTGGCGACGCCCTCGACAATGTCCTTCAATTTGACGCCTAACAGATAGGCGGTCGCCGCGGCAGCAGTCATGTTGTAGACGTTGAATTTGCCTGGCATCGCGGTTGCAAGCTCTAATTTGGTCTGATGATCGATCAAAACTGTAGCTTCACTGCCCTTTTTGTACAGTTTGACATGGGTAATTTTTGCCTCGGCTTCGTCGTGGGTTCCATAAGTGATTTTTTGTGCACCGGCCACGAATTCATCAAAGAAATCGTACCAGTCGTCGTCGCGGTTCAAAATGATAAACTTTGGCGTCCCAGCAAACAATTTACCCTTTGCTTTGGCATACTGCTCCATCGTTTTGTGATAATCCAAGTGTTCGTGTGTCAGATTGGTCATAATTGCGGCTTCGATAGGGACACCGTCGAGTTTGTGTTGGTCCAAAGCATGGCTTGTGACCTCTAGCAGAACGTAATCGGCATGTGCCTTTTTGGCATCACGAAAGAACCGCTGCATTTGATCGGTATTACCAACCGTCATGTTGAGATCATTGAGCTTACGTTCACCCGCGACCTCTATCACTGCGGTGCTGAACATCGCCGTTACGCATCCGGCTTCTTTCAGAATTTCGTTCAAGAAATTAATAGTAGTCGTTTTGCCATTTGTCCCCGTGACGGCAATAACACGCTGGCCACGGGCTGGATGCCCATAGCGAGCAGAGATGAGTTTGATTCTGCCCCGGCGGTAGGTTTCTTCCAAACGGCGAACAGTGGTTTTTGGGAGAGCTTTGCGCACCCCACGGACAAGCTTTTGTTTCATACATCCATTTTAGCATCTTAAAAGGATAGGGCCCCGACTTTTTACAGTCGGGGCACCTTGGGTAGAAATTGTTTAGTTGTGATCCTGGAAGGTATCCTACGGGATGATCTTCGGATCCGGGTGAGCTCTCCAGGGTCTGGAGGGCGTGAGATCGCTAGGACCGGGACGACGATCGTGCCTATGTCCGTTGATTATCATCCGCCTGAGAATAATCACTGCCAGAATGGCGACGATCGTCCAGACTACCGGGATAACCACTAGCCAGTCCCAACCATAAACGGGGATTCCCATATTCAATTTCCTCTCAAGGTACGAATTGTTTCGT
>JBEPTX010000003.1:0-168970 GCA_041691795.1 Candidatus Saccharimonadota bacterium | reverse complement strand
GCCACGGGGACATTGATTTATTTTTTACTGGATTCCAGATCAAGTCTGGAATGACAATTGCAGGATACGATTCGTAACCATAGCCAGTTTGCCGAAAATTCTATATAGTCATTAGCAATGGGCAAACAACACAGGCGGCAGACGCTTATTCATCTAAAACGATTTATTCGTTCAATCGGCAAAACCGAATGGATATGTGCCGTCGAAATAATTGTTGCGATTACTTGTTATTTGGCGCTGATGATTGGGCCAAAACCACCGCTAGGTGTGGTTGATATTGCCATTTTTGCCTCTGTTGGACTGATTATTTTTAATATTGGTCTACGGGTTGGGCTGGATCATAATACCAGATCGATTGGTATGATTTTTGTGTCGATCATCGTGCTCGGTCTGGGGATATTTGTGATGAGTTCGTTCCGATCGGTGCTGGACACCTATAATCAGTCGCTTGATGTTTGCGAGAGCTGGCAAAAAATTAATCTACAAGATGTACAGGCGGGCAACCCGATATCGTATCTAAACCATCAAACGCAGGATGACATTAACAATGGCCAACATATTCATCAGGTGACAACCGATTGCAAGAATAATGCCAAAAATACTTATGACGATAGTTGGCTGGGGATTATCTGGCGTTAATTACGCTGTTGCAGATACGAGTTCGTGGGTTTTGAGCGAGGCTTGAATTTTGGGACGGTCAAATCCTAGGACAATGTCACCGGCAATGTCAGTCACAGGTACACCCATGAAATTACCACCGATTTTCCCCATTAATTCTTCGTAGGCAGCTTTGTCTTCCTCGATGTCCTTGATGACATATGGCACGCCAAGTTTGTCCAACCACTGGGCTTCGGTGTGGCAAAACGCGCACCAGGTGGTGCTGTAGATGGTGACTTTTGATGTTGTATCGCTCATAAGATTCCCCTATTTCAATTACTATACTTAGTATATCAAATTGCGTGTGGTTTGCAATGGTGCTGTCAACAGTATATCAAACTCCGTTACCACGATTGACACCCTAGTATTTTTATAACAAAATAATTATTGGAATTTACACAAGTAAGTTCTAAGTTGTGTTACGCAACTTCCAGTGCAAAACGCGAAGTTTTGCCGACCCTAAGGTGGGTATATGATGGATCACAGTCCCTTCTGCACGTGCATGGAGTGCATGCCGTCAGAATCTGATGGCAACTTCCAAAGGGAGCTGCCGGACGGTACGTCGATCTTCGGTCCTACATCAATAGAGGGTGAGACCGGTTATAAGCACGGTCACGCAGGTGATGATTTCGTGCGATCACCGCACAGCACCATTGGATCGGCGGCCATCGACAAGCCGCACACCCGCTACGGTCAGCCGGGCAAGCAAAACGGTCATCGGACACAGCGGGAGCGCCCCAAGCGCCGGAAGGGTCACAATCAAAACCACGGGTAAAACCGTGCAACATCCGTTCGGGCTGGTCACGCAACCAGCCCGAACGGGCTTTACTTTTGCAAACCGAATGATTAAATAGATATAAGGTATAAAACATATGACTGAATCCAAAGAACGCAAGAAAGTACCAAGACAGCTCATATATCCGAAGCTGTCAACTAAACAAGTGCGACCCTATTTGGTCGAGCACGTACTGTATTTAATCGGGGAAGCTAAGAAGCTGTCTCGGGATGAATTACTCAGCGATGGAGGCTATGGTCATGGCATCGCTATAGATATGTGTGGCGTGCTTGCTTGGCAGGACGCAAGTGGTGTAGAAAATGATGGCTGGTTTAACGAAAAAGATGAGCCGCTTCTCTACGAACTTCTCAATGTATCCGGAAGCCTCGATGGAAATCCTGACCAGCCAGATCAATGGAAGAGGTTGATGGAGCTAAGCGAACAACTTACCTAATTGGATGTCCCTGAGATCATCATTGCATATATCGGTAAATATGATATAGTTAACAAAGTTCTTTTGCAATTCAATCCCACCGAGAGAGGCCCATGAAGATCAGATGGCTTGTCCCAGCATTGATGACCTGTGCTTTCGTAACAGGCACGCAAACCGCTCAGGCAATTCCAACCCTGCAGCCTGCGCCGCCTCCCCTAGTAGTGTCGTCCTACGACGGCAAAACGATGGGAATCGTTGGCCATTCATTCACTGCTGGTGATGGCGCTGACAATGCATGGCTGCTTGATTCCGATACGTCGGCGTACGATCCAACCACAACTGGACCAGTCAATAGCTGTTTTCGTAGCAAGTCGGCTGGACCGATCTATGCGGCCGATCAGCTAGGAATGCCACGCGTAAACGCTTCGTGTTCAGGGGCAAAGCTAGAGAATATCTATGTCACGCCGCAGTATAACGAAGGTGTGCAGACCGATTGGTTGACACCCGATATGAGTGCCGTGGTCATGGGCGGCCGTGGTAACCCAGAGTTCGGTAATGTCGTCGCGTGTCTCATCAATCCGTTGCTCGCCTGCGCCGATGTGATCGGACAGACGTTGCAGTCATACACGGATGACGCGCTGCAGGAACAGGCCGCATACGATGCTATCAAGCTCAAAGCGCCGCACGCACGGATTTTTGCAATGGGTATTCCGCCCTTTGCACCTGCCCCTGGTGCTGGTATCGACGCGTGTCCGTGGCTTTCACCTGCAAAGGTGGTACCACTGTACGATCTGTTGATTCAGCTGAACAAAATGATCGAAGATCTTGCCCATCAAAACGGTGCGATTTTCGTCGACATGGCTGGGCCTGATTCGCCGTGGACCCAGGGACGGCACGATTTCTGTGCGCCCTTTCCCAATGCTTGGCTTTGGGGAGGACGGCTGGCAATGACGCCGTATAGTGGCGATGTCCTCAATCCAATGATGTGGACGTGGGCGTCGTTCCATCCGACCAAGGCTGGTCAGGAGGCAATGGGTCGGGTGCTCGTGCATCAAATGCTCGAATATCCCCCGATCTCTTGATTGGCAGACTGCAAAAGAATGACTCCGCTGCGATTTTAGCAGCGGAGTTTTTCTTTGTATGATCCATGAGTAGCAAATTATTTGACACTTTATCTACCAATACTTGCTTTTAAACAGTTATTGTTTTATAGTAATTATCTAGTATGAAGGAAAAGTCGACAGATTTACGTACAGATCAAGATTTTGTGCTTGATGAGCTTGAATCTTATATGGTGAATGAGGATTTTCGCCATCTCTTTGAGCTTGCCTGGGAGGCATGTCTGGATCGCCCTCTTCCTTCGCAAGAAACAACAACGGAGGAACCTTCGCTAAATCAGCGACTTGTTTTGCAAAATGGTGCCCTGGCACTGCGAGCAGCACTTGAGCTTCAGATGGGCACAGAAAAATTCCATCCTAATCGACTTGAAGCAACTGAAGATGACCCAGATCTTGTTCCGCTGTCGTTTGATACGATTCTGCGTAGGCCATATTTATTCTGCGACAGAACGCGTCCGCGTATTGTTAAACAGGCCGAAAGATTTGGTAAAGCTCTTATTGATGAGTCATTCGCTGTTTTGGGTGAGGATGCAGCGGAGCAGATAAAATCTATGCAGTCATCAGACCCGGAAGAACAACTAATGGCAATCTATTGGCTCGAGGACCGTATTCTTGATCTGGCACGAAAAAAATGTGGCGAAATGGAAAGTGATGATGATGAGTATCACTACCATCCAATGCGACTCTCCCCAAAACTTACAGGGATGTATCCAAATCACAAGCTCACTCCTACGTGTTTAATGACTTCGATCTTAGTATCAAGTTTCTTTGAGAAGGCAGGAGTTCCCTATCTACACGCGGGTGTCGCTGTGTCACGTTACGAACAACAACTAAAAGATACTGCAAATGGAATTGATGGACTAGTTAAGTGGTATCGAACCCCCAATGGAGGTCTGTCGCCTTTGCTTGCTGACAATCTCGAGGGTAAATCCAATGAAGTCGATAAGAGATTGGCTGAAGATACGGGCTATCATGCAGCAGTGTACGTGCGACTTAATGACGATAATTGGACTCAGGTTGATCCATTTTTTAGTGCTACAGGTCCTGTACCAACGTTCGCGGGAAAAAAGTTTGATCAAGCATACGATACTTTAAAGGAATTTGAGACGAGTGCACCGAATCTTGAGCTTTCGTGTAACACAAATATCCTTAACTTTCAGACTGGTTTGCAACATGTTGTAGCGGAGTGCCTGAAGGATGGTAGTATCAAGCCTGAGATTGTTAAGACTGCGATAGATCTAATTCTTTCAGCAGACGAATCCGTTCCCCAGCAAATCTATACACAGGTAATTCTCCCTCAATTCTTGCGGATTGCTCATCAGGAGGAAGATTCAGTCCAGAGGTATACCGCTAGTCAGGTGCTTGCGGGTAAGTCTATAGATCGAGAGACTGACACGAGTGAGAGTCTGCTGCAAAGTACATTTTACAAGTTATTTGATAAGTATGTGCTTTGGGGTAAACCACTCGATGAAGTAAGACAACGTGCCCAAAAAGACGAGGCGTACCTAGGGAGGCGTGTTTTGGATCTGGTATATCTTCCAGCGGCAATATGCATGTCAATTGCATTAGAAGACACAGTACAGAATAGCTGGCGTCAATGGATGCATGAGGGAGTGGAAGTTGGGCTACCCCATGCAAGGATTGGTTTTTCGGTGTTAAGTGACTTTGCTAGCTATTGTGACGACTCTCTCCCTCCTTCATTTTGGTCGGCTCATTGGCCTAGCCTCATCCCCATTACCGAAACAATGCGGCGTTCAGAAAATACAATCTCACAAAAGGCAGTCTTGGCTAACCTAGCCCTTTGGTTAAACGAAAAAGGTTTGACATATTCTAAATCAGATGCGATAATAGAAAAGTTCCTAATGGCACGCGAGAAGGGTAATGATAATGACCAGAGTTGATCCTCAGGCCCTAGAGGGACTGATCAAGGATGCTGGTATTGGCGAACGTACTGCCCAGAAGTTTCGGGATGCGAACGTCAAGAAGGACGAACCTGCCGGTCACGGCGCCGCAAGCGAGGATCATTCCTCATTCGGCGATCTCTGATCGATACGCCTTCGTCGGTGGGCGACGATACTGACGATTTCAGTTCGTCGCCCACCCCAAGCGCTATATTGGATAGCCGCTGGATTGATTTTATCTCCAGCGGTTTTTGCTATTTAGAATTTTTTTGTCGAGTTAAGTACCAGCCGCCGTCAAGATCGGATTTATAGACATGTAGCTGAAGATCGGGTTTTAGCAACATTCGGTATTCCGCCGCTTCTTCGGCCTGGCGTTTTGTGGCGTAGCGCGTTTTGGATGCCTCGTTATTTACGGACTGAAATGGGACGTGTTTTTGGGTGTTATTTTTTCGTGGCATATCTGTGATACCTATCATAGCCCAACTTTTAGTTTTGATACATGATCAATTACGAGTCAATAAACGTTTTGACGTGCGAAGACATATTCATGTATACGTCGACAAACGTCAAAATGTTTTTGGCCGGAAGTGGCATGGATCAGGGCTGAAAGCTGGGTTATGATAGGTATCCACCCTTGGCAAAACTGCCTTTCACTGATACAGTATATATGTAGATGAGCACATCACCAAAAGGCGATGACAAACCTACGCCGCCGAGCCGTTCGACGGTCGTTTTAATGCTAGCGACTGCTGCGGATACGACGTGGAGGATGTTTGTCCCTACTATTGGATTGATGTTGGCGGGTTTGATGATTGATAGACAGCTTGGCACAAAACCATGGCTGATGATTGTCGGACTTGTTCTAGGGGTCGTTCTGGCCTGGGCGCTCGTAAAACGACAGATGGATAAAGTAAAGAAATGATGAATAATTTTGCAGCAGAACAACTAAATGTCAGCATGGCCTCGGAGGCCTTGTTCCATATTGGTAGTTTTGCGTTTACGAACGCCGTTTTCACTGGCCTTATCACGACAGTCATCGTCGTCGCACTATTTGTCTACGTGGCATCAATGGTCAAAGCTGGCCGTTACAACCGATTCATCGGTCTGGTGCAATGGGGATTCGAAGGCATGCTAGGCCAAGTCGACAGTATTATTGCTGACAAACAACTGGCGCGCAAAGTTGCACCACTATCTCTGACGATCTTCTTTTTTGTACTGGTCGGGTACTGGTTGAGCGTACTACCGGGTCTAGACACGATCACCTACAACGGCGTCCCGGTCATTCGTAGCGTGACGGCTGATTTGAACTTTACGCTAGGGCTAGCGGTTATTACGATGTTTACGGTCCAAATGTACGCTATTAAACACATGGGTGTGTTTGGCAACGGTGGCCGTTATTTCCGTAATCCATTCAAAGATCCACTCGGTGCATTTGAAGGTGTTTTGGAATTTATTGGCGAGTTTTCGCGCGGGATTGCCCTGGCGCTGCGTTTGTTCGGTAATGCGTTTGCCGGTGAAGTTTTGCTGATTATCGTATCTGTTCTGACCAGCTATTTTGCGACCGTCACACTGCCGTTTTTCATGGCATTCGAACTATTCATCGGACTGATTCAGGCCTATGTGTTCTTTGTTCTGTCGGTTATTTTCACCTCGCTGGCTGTTGAAGCCCACACCCCTCATTCACCTGAACATTCCTCTGTTGCTCATACTGCAAAGGCCGAGCAAGCGGAGTGATGTTACAATTAACAGAGTAGAATCGCCTTTCGCACGTGAGTGCAGTGCAAGGCGCCAGCGAGGAACGGAGCTAGCCGTACATACAAGTACGGTGGCGAGTACCGGAACTGGCAACGATGCAATGTACCCATGTGCGAAAGGCGGACATTAAATAAAGGAGATAAACTCATGAATCAACTCGCATTTGGACTTACTTATGCATTGCCTGCACTTGGTGCAGCTGTCGGTATCGGTATCATCGGATCAGGCGCCCTGAACGCATTTGGTCGTAACCCAGAAAAACTCAGTGACATTCGTACACTGATGATCACCGCGATTGTCTTCGCTGACTCACTCGCCATCATCGGTATCGTTGTTGCTATTATCGCGAAATCACTCGCATAGGAATTACCCCAAAATGGCACTATTAACTCAATTTGCAACCACAGAACCGGCCTCCGGTGGTGTTTTGGGCGCGCTTGGGATTGATTGGCAAATCCTGCTTTTTCAGGTAATCGCCTTTCTCATCCTCGTCTGGTTCCTGGGCAAATATGTCTACCCGATCTTGATGAAAACGATCGATGGTCGCCGTGCTGATATCGAAGCAAGCGTGGCTGCGGCTCAGGAAGCCGAGAAAAATGCCCAAGAAGCTGAAGAGAATATCGCCAAGCTGCTAAAAGTTGCACGCAAAGAAGCAGCTGAGATCGTCGCAACAGCGCATCTAGAGGCAACATCGGCTAGCGAAGCATCCGACAAAAAAGCCAAGGCACGCGCAGATAACATTGTTGCAGATGCAAAAAGCCAGATTGACAAAGAAGTCATCGCGGCTAAAAAGACGCTGCACAACGAAACGCTCGAACTGGTCGCACTTGCCACCGAAAAAGTTGTCGGCAAAGCCGTATCGGCTGATATCGACAGCAAACTGATTGCCGCGTCGTTGAAAGAGGTGCAGTAGACTATGGCTGTCCGCGTGTCACGACGAAAACTAGCGACGTACTACGCCGAGCAATTGCTGAAAGGTACTGCGCCTGGCACGCTAGCGACGCAGTTGGCTGCCTATCTGATAGACACTCGTCGCACACGCGAATACGAACTGGTCGTTCGTGATATCGAAGCCGAACTGGCGGCTCGTGGCACCGTCGTCGCTGACGTGACGTCTGCTCGCCCATTGACCGACAGTTCCAAGAAAAACGTCATGGATCTGATCACCAAACTCCATTCGGCGACTAGCGTCCAGCTACGTCAACACGTTGATCCATCTGTTCTGGCTGGTGTTCGGATCGAACTACCAAATGAACAGCTGGACCATACCGTGAAAAGCAAATTAAACCGCCTGGCGGCACATAAAGTATAAGGAAGAGGAAGAATATGGCTGAACTATCAGTAACAGAACTATCCAAAGATCTCCGCGCGGCCATCTCTGGCCTCGAGGCGACTGAGGGTATGGAAGACATCGGAATCGTCGTACGCGTCGGTGATGGTGTTGCCTGGATTCATGGCCTGCGAAACGCTGGCTATGCCGAAGTACTGCAGATCGAATCAAGCGGCGGTATCGTCGAAGCATTTGCACTCAACTTGAACGAAGACGAAATTGGTGCCGTACTGCTAGGTAGCGACGAACATGTCGTTGCCGGTGCAAAAGTCCACCTAAAAGGGACTGTTTTGGAAGTCCCCGTCGGTCCAGAACTATTGGGACGCGTGGTTGACCCACTCGGTCGTCCACTCGACGGTGGCCCTGCTATCAAGACCAAGCAAACCGGCCGCGTTGAACGCGAAGCCATCGGTGTACTTGGCCGTAAACACGTCCACGAACCTATGATGACTGGTATTATGGCCATCGACTCCATGTTCCCTATCGGTCGTGGCCAGCGTGAGCTGATCATTGGTGACCGTCAGACGGGCAAAACCGCCATCGCGATCGATACTATGATCAACCAAGCTCGCCAAAAAACCGGCGTGATCAACGTTTACGTTGCGATTGGTCAAAAACTTTCAAAGGTTGCTCGTTTGGTCGAGCGCCTGAAAGAAGAAGGCGTGATGGAGCAAACGATTATCGTTGCAACCAGCCCAGCCGACCCCGCATCACTACTCTACTTGGCGCCCTATTCTGCAACTGCCATGGGTGAATATTTCCGCGACAACAAACAGCACGCGCTGATGATCTACGACGATCTGACCAAACATGCTGTCGCCTATCGCCAAATGTCACTACTACTCCGTCGCCCACCGGGCCGCGAAGCCTTCCCAGGCGATGTGTTCTATCTGCACTCTCGCCTATTGGAACGATCAGCCAAACTATCCGACGCCCTGGGTGCTGGATCATTGACTGCACTTCCTATCATCGAAACCCAGGCTGGTGACATTTCGGCCTACATTCCAACCAACGTGATTTCGATCACCGATGGCCAGATCTTCCTCGAAACCGATTTATTCTACCAAGGTATTCGTCCGGCTATTTCTGCTGGCCTCTCCGTCAGCCGTGTCGGTGGTGACGCCCAGACAAAGGCTGTCAAATCCGTCAGTAGTCACCTCAAACTTGGCCTGTCACAATTCCGTGAACTTGCCAGTTTTGCCCAGTTTGGGAGCGATCTCGACGAAGCAACCAAAGCCCAAATCGATAACGGTCAGCGTCTGACCGAACTTCTGAAACAGCATCAATATCAGCCTGCGAGTGTTTGGGAACAGACTGCCAGTATCCACGCCGTCAGTAGCGGTGCGTTCAAACTCGTTCCTGTCGTCAAGATCAAGGACGCGCAAGCAGCACTGTTGACCAAACTATGGACCGATCACAAAAAAGACATGCAAGAACTCAACAAAGGCGCAAAACCTGACGAGAAACTGCTTGGTCTGATCGAAAAAGTAGCACATGCGGCCGCGAAAGGGTTTGAGGGATAATTAAATGCCATCAACGCGCGCATTAAAACTTCGTATCCGCTCGGTTAAAAACACCAAGCAGATTACGAAAGCCATGCAGCTGGTTGCGGCCAGCAAGATGCGTCGTGCGCAGGAAACGACCAAGGCGACTGCGCCGTATACCACTGCTGCTCGCGAACTATTGACGCGTTTGTCTGCCCAGGTGGAAACTGACGGTCACCCACTGTTCATCACTCGGCCGATCAAACGTCGTCTGTTGATTGTGATCGCCGCCGACAAAGGCTTGGCCGGTGCCTACAACAGCAATGTATTTAAACAATATGTTCGTGAACTGACTGCCGACGACAAACTGGGCATCAAAAACAGCACGATTGCCGTCGGTCGTCGTACCAGCCATTTTGTGACTCGTTTGAAAGACACGACAGTTGCTGGCGTCTACGAAGACCTGCCCGACGATCCAGAAGGTACCGAAATGAAAGCCATTCTGGATACAGCGCGTGAGCAATTCACAAATGGCGAAATTGACGCTGTGGACGTGATTTACACGCAGTTCCACACGAGTATTACCCAGGAAGTGATTGTCCAGCGCGTTTTGCCTGCTGGGTTTGTTCCAACCGAAACGGTGGCGCATGCAATGGAAGTTACTTACGAACCAAATGCCGGTGCCGTGCTGGATGGTATTGCCTACCGATTGGTCGGCGCACAGCTATACCAAGCAATGCTGGACGCCCATGCCAGCGAGTGGAGTATGCGTATGATGGCCATGAAAAACGCTACCGACAACGCCAGCGAGCTTGCCGATGACCTGACCCTGGCGATGAACAAAGCCCGCCAAGGCGCGATCACGCAGGAACTGGCCGAAATATCAGGTGGTGTAGAAGCGATGAAAGATTAAGGAGAAAATGATGAGTAAAGAAATGACAAAAGGTCGAATCGTACAGGTAGTCGGAGTCGTGATTGACGTCGAATTTGATAGCAAAACACTACCTGCGATTTACGACGCGCTCCATGTTGAGCACGAAGGAAAAACAATTACATTAGAGGTCGCGCAGCATTTGGACGAGCACACTGTTCGTACAATTGCCCTATCCAGTACCGATGGTTTGCGCCGTGGTGCAGACGTTATCGATACCGGTGCGCCAATCAGTGTCCCTGTCGGTGCCGAAACCCAAGGTCGTATGTTTAACGTCGTTGGTGACCCAATCGATGGCAAACCAGCGCCTACGAAAAATGGCTGGAGCAAACGTGCGCCAATTCACCGCGACCCACCACCACTGACTGAACAGTCGAACAAAGCCGAAATCCTGGAAACAGGTATCAAGGTCATCGACCTTATCGCGCCACTGACCAAAGGTGGCAAAGCCGGTCTCTTCGCCGGTGCGGGTGTTGGTAAAACCGTCTTGATCCAAGAGCTCATCAACAACATCGCCAAATTCCACTCTGGTAACTCGGTGTTTGCCGGTGTCGGTGAACGTACCCGCGAAGGTAACGACCTTTACTACGAAATGGAAGAAGCCGGAGTTTTGGGCAAAACATCATTGGTCTTTGGCCAGATGAACGAACCACCAGGTGCGCGTCTGCGTGTTGCCCTATCGGCACTTGCTATGGCGGAAGATTTCCGTGACGAAGGCAAAGACGTACTTCTCTTCGTCGACAATATCTTCCGTTACACTCAGGCCGGTGCCGAAGTATCTGCCCTTCTTGGCCGTCTACCATCAGCTGTGGGTTATCAGCCGAACTTGCAACAAGAAATGGGTGCCCTGCAAGAACGAATCACATCAACGAAAAAAGGTTCGATTACCTCTGTTCAGGCTGTCTATGTGCCTGCCGATGACTTTACCGACCCAGCACCAGCCACAACATTTGCTCACCTCGACGCAACGATCGTGATGAACCGTGCTTTGACTGAAATCGGCATCTACCCTGCCGTTGATGTGCTGGATAGTTCGAGTAACAGTCTCGATCCAGAGGTTGTCGGTGAAGAACACTACCGCGTGGCACGTGAATGTCAGCGAATCTTGCAGCAGTACAAGGAACTTCAGGACATCATCGCTATCCTTGGCATGGAAGAACTTTCTGACGATCAGAAACAAACGGTCGAGCGTGCTCGTCGTTTGCAACGATTCTTTGCTCAGCCATTCTTTGTTGCCGAACAATTTACCGGTGCCAAAGGTGCCTACATCAAACTGGCCGACACGGTCAAAGATGCAGGTGATATCCTGGCTGGTAAATACGATGACAAACCGGAGTCATGGTTTTATATGGCGGGTGGGGCTTTGTCTGAGAAGAAAGACTAGTCGCTTCCTGTCATCCTCGGGCTTGACCCGGGGATCCAGTGTACTTTTCCGCTGGAAAGTACCAAAAAGCCTTCTTTTGTACCGCAAAAGAAGCAAAACTCTTGTGGCTACTTCAAACCGCCGTGTCGGTTCTCAGTAAAAGAGTGGTCACTGAAACAACTCCCTTTGGTCGGTCCATTTCTATTCTCTTAGTTATATTGAAATGGACTGAGTTTCAGTGAATGACTCCACTCTTTTCCTGTTCACCGTCTCGGGGTTCTGCAGATGCCACGGGGAAACTGATGTATGATTATTACAAGAAAACCCCGGCCTCTGCATAATGCATTGGTCGGGGTGTACGCGGTGTGACTAGGTCACTTGGATGTGGCGGCGAGCCGCTGCTTTTCGATGTAGTCTTCCCAGGTGCCGGACTCGTGGATGACGAGTTCGCAATCCTTGGCGTGATCAGTACCGCCGTGAAAGAACTCGGCGATTGCATACATGATCGTTTCGACCAAAGTCGACATTGGATTTCCCTTCTGAGTTGTATGGCGTACAAGCTGGTGATCTTGCTTGCTGTCGGTGGACGGCAGTGAGCCCAGGCTTAGCTTAAATACTATTATATCACTAATGTATATTTGTGTCAATATCATACAGTTGACTCATTACCACTTCATTCCAAACCATCGTGGTACCAGATAGAATCTCGGGCTACGCTCCGGGAATCTATCTGTCGCCAGCGCAGATAGTCAATGGTTTGGAATGAAGTGGGAATGGTCAACGCTACAGATGAAATATCTAGTCAGCTAACGTCCAATCTGGTATGATAATAGAGATGAATTTAAAACTTGTTACACTTTCTGGCGTCAAAGTCGACAAAGATGTCTATGAAGTCATTTTGCCGACGGCTGATGGTGAAATTGCCGTTTTTCCTGGGCACGAACCACTGGTGAGCCTAGCGGTTCCTGGCGCCATTGCGGTGCGTTATGGCAAGGATGATGTTGACGAACAATTAGAATATTTTGCTATTAGCGGCGGCGTGATCGAAATTGATCAGCAGATCGTTCGTGTACTTGTCGATGAAGCCGAACATGGTGATGATATTATCGAAGCCGAATCAGAAGCCGCGCTCAAACGTGCGATTGAACTTCGCGACAACGCGACCAGCCAAGTCGATCTCGACAAAGCTCACCAATTAGTCGATCGTCACGCTGTTCGTCTCAAAGTTGCTGGCCTGCGCCGTCGTCACCGTTTGTAGACAATAAAAAACAACCCTCTCGGGTTGCATAAAAACGTGGTAGGGCCCAGACCCTACCGACTTGCAACGCTTGCGCGCGCTAGTTGGTAGGGCTGGGTTTTCGAGAGGTGGGGTGTTAAAAACTCCCCGCAGGTGGATCGGTGACCGGAACGTGCCAGTCCTTGCATTGCTGCTCGGATGGCCGTTTGGATACGCCGTGGGCGACGACCAGTGGGCTGCCATCCGTGGCACTCACCACGAAGATCTCCTCCGAAGTGGTACCGGATGGCTGCCATGGACCTGTCAGGTTCAGGATGTCACCCTCGAGCAATGATGCTGGACTGGTGAGATGGTGGACGACACCTGGTTCGGGGCGAACCTCGAGCCAGTAGGTTCCATTAGCAGCGAGTAGTCCAAGACCGTGCGGAGAACCATTGGCACAAGTGGCCGATTTGAAGAAGAAATCTCCGGGTTCTGCTTGGGCAGGAACTGCTGTGGCGGGGTGGATTGAGCAAATCATGGCCAGTGCTGCGAAAACAGCAACGACGATAGACCGCATGCATATCCTCTCGAATTGTTTCTCGACCGGATTGGTCGGGAGTGTGCGTGCCCAACAACGTTGGTGGGCACTTTCTTAGTTATAACATAAAGATTATGAAAAGTAAATGCTGTGATCTCTATTTCATGTGCGTAGATTACTAAATATCGAGTGATTCGAGGTAGGCAATTGCCGCCTCTGGATCGCCATAACGTTCAAGTTTCAGGCTGTCCGCATGTAGGCCCTCACCTGATGCAAGTGCTTCGCGAACAGCACGAATATCACCGTCCATAACTTGGAACATTACTGCGGGCGATAGTTTGATATCACCAAATGCTTGCATGATCATTTTCGCTACCTGTGTAACATCATTGTCGTAATACGGTACGCCATTTTTGTTAGCCATACGCGGGTTACTTACCTTATCAATATGAAAGTTTTCGACAGCAACTGCGTCAGCGGCAAGATTATGTTGACCCTCAACAATACCGACTGGGGCATCGAGTTCTTGGTAATCTTTGCGTCCAAGATGAAATTCGTTTGGGTCATCACCAAAAAAGAGTTCACCTACTAGCCTGTTGGCTTCGGCTATTTGATCAAGAGAAAGTGGTGCCTTTGGGAGGAGTTTTGGCTGTTCGACGACGGTAAGGTCGATGATAGTTCGGTTACTATTGAGATCGGTAACTGTGCCAATACCATGTGCATATGCACAGCCAAGACCCATGTCACTTTCGTGATCGATTGCGACACCGTTACCCTCATTATCGCGTGCGCTATGAGCAGCAAGTTTAACATTGCTAGTTGCTTCGACGAGTTTCGTCGTTGTACTCACAAAGTCGACAAACGAGTTGCCAAATTTAGCGAGAGTTTCGATACCATGCTCGGCAACGATAGTAACTGCTGCAACGCGTGCAATCCCCATTACTCCACCAAGATAGCGAAGTGATGTATCAGGACTTTCGACTTCATAATTTTCGGCCAATTGTTCGGCGCTTTCGACGGTGAGCTCGCGATCATCGCCGCAGAGTGCAAGATACGTTGTACCAGGGATCATGTCGACAAAAGTTGCCTGTCGTTCGGCAGATATTTCGGGTGTAAGTACTTGTTCGTGTGTTTGCTCTGTTTCGTGCACGCTAATAGCTCCCATTACGTTGGTTGTGAAATCGTGATCGTGTTCGTATTCGCCCACTTCTGGACGTGTCTCTTCTTGTAATTTTGTCATAATTATTTTAACCTAGCAGTTTCATGACTGCTTTTATACCATATTGTATGGTACGCTTCTCTGTTAGAAAAATCAATATATTTCTTGGTTTACTTATTTGAGCTGGCTTTTGGCTTGTTCGAACTGTACCACCCACCCTGTTTGCCGGATGCTTTTGTAAACAATATTTTGCAGGAAGTTGCCGTGGGCATCAAAGGTTTCTGGAAACCCGTGGTTTTGCACGATTTTTTGATTGTAGGTATCAATGTAATAAGCCGCGTCTTGTTTGTACGAGACGTTAGTTGTGATGTGGGATAGTTGTGCGAGCAGAGTGATGTACTGCGCACCCCAGTAGCTCCAGATGGCGTCACCACCATAATTAGGGACGAAGGTGCGGACGGCCCATGGTGCATCTACTGACTTCCCGGTTGCGTTGTATTTGATTGGGAAAGGTTTGTCGATGGCCTGCGCACGAATGAAATCGATGATGCGTGTGAGATAGGCTTGGTCGGCGGAATTGTCTGGCTGCAAGAAACCAGTTGGCAGCGTGATCAGCCAATCTGACGAATAATTGGCGTTTGCTCCCCTATCAGTTTGGTCGTCCTTGAAATGACCTTCTTGATCATCCCAATAGGTGCTGAGGATTCGCGTGCGCATTGCAGCGAGATCTGTTTTCGGTGTCTCGATACCTAGTTGCTGTGCCAGCGATAGTGTTTTCCAGAGTACGACGTTATCATAAAACGATCGATCACGAACGACCCCATCGCGCGCGCTCGCCAGATTGACGTTGGCACGAATCATGCCGGTCTGTGGATCTTGGACTTGAGCAAGATATATATGTAATAGTTTTTGCAGATCGGCTTTGCGGCCTGTCAGTATCTGTTTGGTGGCTGTGGCTGTTTGTAATTTGTACGGAGTATCACTCGGCTTTGAGGTGTCCTGCAGGGCTTGGAGCGCGTACAGCATGCCATACAGCGTATCAGATGGTACCGAACCCGGGTGAACTTCGGTTAGAACTGCCGTCTGCGGTGCAATAGGTACGATTGTTGTGGTGAGGTCATTTGCTGACGAGAACGCATCGATTGCATAAAGAACAGACTGTAGATAAATTCGCTGACGATTTCCCCAATCCTGTTGATTATGTGCCGTGTGTGGATCCAAAATCGAATTATAGAACACGCCAAGATTACGGGGGTACAACACACTAAACTGGTCGCCAGAAATGAGATATGGCTTGGAAGGATCGAATCGTAGCTTGTGAATGTCGTTGATAATGTCATCAGCCGAGTTTGAGGCAGCCGGATAACTGCCAAAATAGGTGTTTTGGACAATCAAAAAACCGTTTTTGTAATACCCGAGTGCTCTGGCAAATGCATTGCCGCTCGTCTGCAAATCGAATTGTTTTTTGACGGTAATATCACCCGATGGTTGGACGATGGTGATGTAGGGCTGCTGCACAATAGAATTATGTGCATAGGGGTTTGTGAAATGAAGCCAGATATGGAATGCGATGACCGTAATACCTATGGCTAAAAGGGTTATTCGAACACGTCGTGACGCGAAAAAATGCTTCATTTTACGGTACATACTTACAGTATAAAGTACGGCTTACGTTCCTCCTATCGGTGGGTGTTGTGCTGAGCGTGGTGGTGGTGTACAATGACCTCAGCATAAGCATAAGCATAACAGATATAAAAGGATACATTGATTCGATGAACCAGGCAGAGAAAAAGTCGAAAACAAGGTTAGTTTTGATTATATTAGGCGTTGTTGTTGTCCTAGCTATTTTGGGTGGCGCTGGCTATGCAATTTACCAGACAGTCCAGCCAAAGGCATCTCCACAGACTAACACAACCAAATCTACTGTTCGCCCACCAGTACCACCAGAGGTACTGAACCAAGGTTTGACCAAATTGAACGAGACGATGAAGCAAGAGGCTATCAATCATCAAAAGGCCAAAGACTCTGTGAATGACCAATCTAAACGAATAAAGCTCACAAACTAATTGTGGATTGACAGGAAGCTATGAAAATGAATCTTATATCACGAAAAATCAATCTCGGCTACTCGCTGATCATCGCCCTTCTGGCGGTAGTCGTCAGTACAAATGTTCCAGTAAATGCAATGACGGTAAAATTGGCAGTTGATAATACAAACACCGCCGTATCTGCCCTTAACGCACAAACAAATCTAGAATTGGCGCGCCGCATCGCTAGCGTCAAGGCAAACGGCGACACTATCGCTGCGAGTACAACGCTATCTCCGGATGTGAAAGCGAGCCTCACAAAGACTAATACGGCAGAACTAACCTCACTTCAGGCATTACAGGCGCAGGTTAATAGCGCGTCTAGTACGACCAGCTCACAGCAAGCAGCCACTGCAACAGATGCAAGTTATAATCAATATCAGATAGCTAACATGCAAGGGTCTGCTGGGGCAGACGCAAGCACACAGAGTGCAGCCCAGAAGCAATTGAGCACGCTCGTGACACAAGCCCAGACGCAAGTCGATGCAATTTGTAGCGCTGCGGCGAGCGGCCTGAGTGTTCCTAGTGGTACAGATAGTTCATCAAGCGCTAGCACAACAAGTTCGACGGCGGCTGCCCAAGCCGGTTGTACTACTTGTAGCCAAGCTGCTGGTAGCACCTCTAGTACGACAAATAGTTCGTCAACTTCGAGCACTAGTTCAACGACACCTGCCCAAACGGGTTGTTCGGCTGCTGGCGGTGGCGGTGGCGGAGGCGGTGGCCTTCAGGATATCATCAAACAAATCACACAGATCATTGCATTTATTGCGTCAATCATCGTCGCAGTTATCGCACTTATCACAGCTATTCAGACGGGTGACACTGCCGGTGCTGTATCCGCTGCGTTGGTTCTGATGACAACTATCATGACTGAGTTAGGAATTTCATCTGACATGTTAACTCAAGCAACCAGTACGATGCAGGGTGTGATTTCAACTGCTATTACCCTCGGGGCTCAACCTCACTAGTTAGGGCAAAAGCTGAACTTCGCTAAGGAGTGCACGAACTTGATCGGTTGATGTTGTATGCATCAGCCGATCTCGTAGTTCACTTGCGCCAGCAAAGTCACGAATATAAATCTTGAAAAAGCGTTTGAGTGGTTCGAATCGACGTGGCTCTAGTTCTCGGCTGTATTTGTCATGTAGGTCAAGATGAAGATTGAGCAGATCAAGCAGTGCTTTTTTGTGTTCATCAGTTCCGGCGACTGTTTTGTCTCCCGACCTTGCCACACCTTGCGGTGTCGGCGCTGATAGGTCGGGTGGCAAAAGGTTGCCAGACTGACTCTCGTGTTGCTTTGCAAAGGCAAACGGATTGGTAAAAATACCACTACCGATCATGATACCGTCGACGCCGTACTGGGCGACTAATGCTTCGCCGTGTTGGCGGTCACGAATATCACCGTTGATGGTCAGTAATGTCTGTGGGGCGATTTCGTCGCGTAGCTTTTTGATATCAGCGATTAATTCGTAGTGGGCAGGAACTTTGCTCATTTCCTTGCGGGTACGGAGGTGGATTGTCAGATTGGCGATGTCTTGTTGCAGCAAAAATCCGAGCCAGTCGCGCCATTCATCGATACTTCGTGCCCCTAGGCGGGCTTTGACACTGACGGGCAAGCCACTTTCTTTGGCGCTGGCAATGAGTTTGCCCATGAGTTCGTAGTTACCAATCAGGCCGCTACCACTGCCCTGTTTGACGACGGCCTTGTCTGGGCAGCCAGTGTTGATATCGATACCGACGAAGCCTTGTTCGGCCAGTCCGTGCGCCATTTGGGCGAACTGGTCGGGGTTATTGCCCCAGATTTGGGCAACCATTGGTTGTTCGTCAGGGGTAAATTCGAGACGTCCACGAGTACTATGCATGCCCTTTTCGCTACAATAACTAGCGGCATTGGTAAATTCGGTGAAAAATACGTCGGGTCGGGCGGCTGATGTGACGACATGACGAAAAACGACATCTGTTACGGCCTCCATTGGGGCCAAGATGTAGAATGGTCGTGGTAATTCGTCCCAGAAGCTCATACAGTGGTATATTCTAACGCTTTTTACGGTTTTTGGCAATGGAATAGCCCATCGCGCAGTTGCGATGGGCTTAAAGATTTGGAACCTTTCGATTCTGCACACACCGGAGTGTGAGTGAACCTGAATGGTTCGGGGTGGCGCGCCGTCGTGCCGGGGAGGGAACGGCGCGCCACCAGGCAAGGAAGTGATGTTGTACCAACATTCCTTGCCTCATATTGAGAGCGTCACATGCACCCTGGTGAGGGGTTATATACATGGTCACATCTCATGGCTTTGGAGATAGGAGGCAAACCATCCCCCTGTTGGAAGGACCGCGCTTGTAAGCACGAACGCAACCGAATGGTTTGCCTACCCATCGAGCCCCCTAGAGGAATTGAACCTCTGACCTTTCGCCATATACGAATGCTCTTCCACTGAGCTAAAAGGGCAAGTAGTGTGTCATAAATGAAACACTACATTCAGACCGGGTGGCCTGTCATAGATATTTATTATAAGCGTTAATTTACTTTTCGTCAAGAGATCTTACCTGATCTGAACTGACCTTAGCTGTTTTCAAACCATCGTGGCGCCAGTGAGAATCTTGGGCTACGCTCCAGGAATCTCCCCCGTACCAGCGTAGATAGTCAATGGTTTGGAAACAGCTAAGGTTAGTTCAGTAGGTCCTGTTCGAACGCCAGGATGCCCTTGTAGGTTTGGTCATAGTCGTCAGTGTTTGGTAGATCGAGTGTGGTGATGTGGTGCCAGACCTTTTGGATGAGCCGAGTGAATTCGCTTAGTTCGTCAGCCGTAAATGCGGTGTCGAGGGCGATAATTTCGCCACTGCGAGTTGGTTCAACGAACTGCAATATTCCCTGGTCGACGGTGTAGTTGCTGTAGTCGCGTGAATGTTCGACGAGTAGTTTGTAGAACATTAATTGCTGGCGGTAGCGATGGAGCTTGATCTTGTCGTAGTCGGTCGTGCCCTTCCAATCGCGCACGGGACGGCCGGTTTTGTAATCGGTGACGATCATTGATTTGTTGTTGATATCAACGAGGTCGAGCGAACCGGTCAAGTGTGCCTCGTCCAATATGGCATGTTGGCCTGCGAAATTTAACTCCACTTTCTGGGCAACGTCGAAACTGACGTATTTTTGAGCCAAAAAGGCTTGCAAGGTGTCGCTGCCCTTTTGGAGGAATTCTGCAAAGTCTTCATCAGTCATGTTTTGTTCGTGTAAATTGCGCTCGAAATCGTGCAAAATATCCTCGACGGCGCGATGTTTGCCGGTTGCCGACAGATGTGAATGGGCTTGTTGCAAGGTTTTATGGATAGCCGATCCGTACCCTGCGTGTGGGCTGACTGCCTGCGGAAAACGCAGTAAATGTGATAACAAAAATCCCTGTGGGCCGCCATGTGTGACGTCCAAAAAGGCACCGAGATGTGTGGCGCTGAGTTTATAGTCGTCGAGTGTTGGCTGCAACAGTTCTTTCATTGTGGCTGGTTGAATTAACAGCAGCGGCTGATACCAATTGAGTTCGGCCATTTGGGTCAGGGTTTCGATGGTATGGGCTTTTTTGGGCGCTTGGTTGACCCAATTTTCGCCGGTCAAGAAACTCGCGCGTAGCGTTGGTTTGGTAGCGAGATCGGACAGACTATAGCTGATGGTCAAATTGTGTTTGGCACGAGTCATAGCGACGAAAAATAGTCGTAGGCGCTCGTCAAAACTATTGCCGGTTGGCGCGAGTGGTAAATTCTCTGGGTAGCCGATCAGGCTGTTTCGGCTACGAACGTGTTCGCCCCATGCTGAATCGATGGCGCCGACGATGTAGACGCTGTTAAATTCGAGGCCTTTTGATTTGTGGGCGGTCATGAGATTGACGGCATTATCCAGCTGCTCGACATGTGGACGGATGCTTTCGATGGTACTGCCGAGTTGTCGATGGAGGCGGATGAATTCGAGGAAGGTTTGGAGGTGTGGTGTTTCCTGTGGGCGGTATTCACGGAGTTTTGTGCGGATGGTTCGGAGGGCTTCGAGATATGTGAGGTATTCGTCGGGCTGTTCGACTAGTTTTTCGGGTGAGAAGAAGTAGTTGTAGATTGGAGACTTGAAATCATGATCGCCGAACCTGCCAACCGTTTTGCCTTCCGACCTTGCCACACCTGATGGTGTCGGCGCTGATAGGTCGGGCGGCAAAAGATTGGCAGGTTCGGCTCGACTTTGGTTTTTAAGTGTTTCTTTTCCGATCATTTGATCTAACATTTGTTCGAGTGGGGTGTGTGTGAGCATTTGTGATGATGTAATGAGCCAGTTGTGAAGTGGAACGAATGACGGAGTGGTTGACATGACCTCTAGCCAACTGAGATGAGTTTGTTTGGCGGTCAGGCTGAGTTTCCATATTTCGACTGGGTCGATGTTCCAGGCGGGGTGTGATAATAATTCGGGCAGTAGCGCATTGGCATCGCTGTGACGGCTTTCGTATAAACGTACAAGGATTTTTCCGAGTAGTTCGAGATGTTCGATGATATCAAGGTCAAGCACGTTATCGCGTCGCTCGTAATTTACCTGCAGACCTGCGTCGGAAAAGTATGGTAATAGTTCGACAATTTCATGATGGCGCCTGGCCAGAACGGCGATTGATGATGGTTTTTCGCCCGCTTTGATTTGCTTTTGTATGTCTGCGACCAACCAGCTATGTTCGTCGCTGATCGTGTCGTGCTGGACTAAATTAATCTGGCTTTTGGCTGCAGATTGATGTGCGGTCAGTGTTTTGTTGAGCTCGGGAATATGGTTCTCTAGCCTATCGTCACCCTGCGTGATGACGTTGCGGGCATGTTCCAAGATGACGGCGCTGCTGCGATAATTATTGGTCAGTGTGATGAGTTTTGTATCGGTATAAATATCGCGGAAGTTGATAATATTGCCAACTTCGGCACCCTGAAAACTATAGATCGCTTGGTCGTCATCGCCGACCACCATGATATTTGGTGCATCACCTGCGACGGTATGCGTCAGGTTGCTGAGGATGCGCATTTGCGCCATGTTGGTGTCCTGAAATTCGTCGACCATGATATATTGGTGTTTTTCCTGCAAGTTAAATCGCAGTTCTGGAAAGACTTCCATGGCATGAACGAGACGTAGAATCATGTCGTCGAAATCGTATAGTTCGGCTTCTTGCATGCGTGCCAAATATTGATAATAAACAAAACTGAGTGAACGGAGTTTTGCCTGACGATCGCGAGATTTGAAAATAAATTCGTCTTTTTCGTTTTTCTTTAACCAGCTATTTTTCCAGGCGGTAACAGAGGTTGTTTTGCCACTCGTGGATGCTTCGTCAAGTGCGTACGATAAACTGTCTGCCATGATTCGCGACAACGGTGTGATGGTTGGAATCGGTGGTTTGTCGTCGAGTTTTTGTAATTTCAGGGCGATTGGTGTCAACTGATCGGTGGTTGTTTTGCTGATGCGTGCGGCAAAAATCTGGGCTAATTGTGGCTCGACTGCGTCTAATACGGCGTCGTTAACGTCCAGCACGGCGATCAATTCATCGCTGGTTAATCCGCTCTTTTTTAATTCCGAAATTGATCGTAACGTGTCACCCAGATGTGTGTATTCACCGTTCATTTTGCCAGCCAGTGGGCTATTATATTCCAGTTCGTCAAAGATTTTGTGAATAATTTCGTAACTACTGAGTTCGTCGGCTGGGCGGAAATTGGCACCGTGGTAGAAAAATTCACCTTGCTGATTGATGATCTCACTGCCAAAACTATGGAAGGTATGAATGGCAATTTTGTACGCGTCACGGCCAATGATTTGAACCATACGCTGCCGCATGGCGCTTGCACCGCTTTCGGTAAATGTCAGACACAAGATGTTTTCTGGCAAGGTGTCGGTTTTTTTCAGAATATTCGCTGCGCGCATCGACAACAGTTCGGTCTTGCCTGTTCCTGGCCCGGCGATGACCATCACAGAACCATCGATACTATCGACAGCTTGGCGCTGTGCGTCATTCAGTTTTTTGTAGCGATCCTCAAAATCCATTACTATCTATTGTACGCCAAAAGCCATAAAGCACATCAGATGTCGGCCGGGTATAAGTATCAATAATAGCGCTAGCCATCGCCTGTTCTCCTTTTGTATTGGCATGGAACGGTGCTTTTGAATCATCGCTTAGTATCCAAGGATCTGATGTGCAGGCCTCGTGCCCTGTGAAATCGATTGGGCTAAAGCTAACTGATGGGTAGTTTTCCAGCATTGACTGAATATAGTTATTGATCTGGATTGTGACATCGCGTGTCCAGGTTGCCTCGCTCTGAGTAACACCTTTCATATCTGAACAATCAGCCGATATAGTTGCCGGAAATGGCTGAAAAAATCCGGTCACAATGACGTGAGGTGGTGATGGATACTGTTCGTGAATACGCGTCAAAACTGTATCAAGATTCTTGCGAAGGATTGGCAACTGGCGATACATAGCTATCGTCGCTGCATCTGTGTCGCACGTCGATGTCATACATTTTGTGAATATTGGCATCCAGCCCAGGTCATTGGCACCTATGGTAATTGTGACAAGATTTGGTGTGGTTTTGGACTCAAAAAGTCGATCAATTTGCGGCTGGATGGTTGTGGCGGTTGCATAGACAAACTGCGTTTTGATTATTCCAGCAGATGTTCTGGCGCCAGAACATGCAAGAGATGTTAACTTCATTTGTAGCGATTTTGCGACGAGGTTCGGGTATGCCTCTGGTGATTGGTCGCACTCGCTTGTTCCGGTTTGCGTTGGGAGGCCAGCACCCGATGCGATTGAATCGCCAATTGATACATACGAAAGATTGGCGGCAACTTGTTTGGGGTCAGCCGGTATATCGGTGCCAAGGTTTTGATGGGATTCGGCTGAAGTGGTGTGATCAAAATACGGTATTGTCACCAAAATTCCACACACAACAAGCAGTATATAGAGCACGGTTGCATGGAACCATGATGCAACTTTTCTGGGGGTATTTCCCATTTCTTTGTGGTGGGTTTCGGTGTACATTTGTCCTTTTATTATAACAGAACCATAAAACGAAAATTCGGCCACCCTAATGGGGTGACCGACGTTTCGTCTTGCAGTTGGATCATTGTGCCAATGGAACTTTCACCTGGTGGCTATGCCACTTGCCGTCGCTGGTTTTCTCGAACACGAGATCGCCGAAGCCGTAGTCTCTGTCGCGCATGATTTCGCTGTGCGTGACTTTGAGTCCAGTGATCGCGGTGACCAGCGTCGTGGCGTTTTCGATGAGCCACCAGACACTGTTGCCGATACCGTTGTGACCGAACCTTCTGCCTGCCATTTCGAAAACGACAATGACTTTTCCCTGCGCATCGCGCACGGTTGTCTGGTCGGTTCCGACGGTAATCGTCCGGCTGTTCACCATCCAGCCACCACCCTCATGGATGTGCCAGTTGGCGATCTGGATTGGGGTCGGGCCCAGCTGGTGGAAACCTCGCTTGACGATGATGCCTTCCGGCAATCGTTCGTAGTTCAGCGGCGTTACTGGATCTATGACTCCGTTGACGAAATCGTAGAACGAATTCCAGTCGAGAGAGAGCAAATGCTGCTCGTTCTCCCATATGGCCTTGATTCCTGGGCTTTCTGGATCCCAACCGTGCTCGCTTGAAACTTCCTTGATAAAGTCTTGCCTGAGCTCCAGCTCCCTTGCATTGTTCAGCGAGGGTTTCTGCTTAGCCTTTTTCCGAATTGTCATGTACTTCTCCAACTCTGTAGACGAAATGTATGTATATAGTAGGATGAAAACTAGAAAATGTCAACTAATCTTCGTCGTTGTAGAGACTTTCGAGCAGCGAGAGCTCACCAACGTCCAGATCTATTTGACGACTTATCGCTGCTCCCATAATTCCGGCCTCACCTACGCCCGGAATGACAGACCTTAGCAGATCACTTGTATTAGGCTGAGTGTCCATGAAAGCATCGCGCATATCGAGGAGTGTTGTAATTGGATGAACATATTCCACTCGATCGAGTGCACGGCGAGTGAGTTTTACGGCAGTACCTTCGTCATATTGACGGAGGGTTGGGGACATCATACCGGATACGATTTCATGGAAACGTATACCAGCGTCGAATCGTACAAGGTTAGCGGAACTATCGAAACCATTCTCACCGATGAGGAGAAGCGCTGGATGCGCAATTCTATAGAGAAAGATATTTTCTTCGGTAGCGACATGGGTTGCCTGGGTAAACTCGCGATCGCGCAGCAGAAAATCAAGTACGGCGGCATTGCTATCTGTCAGATCAACTTTTGGAAAATCATGCTGAGGTACAATACCAGTTATTAGGTTAGACTTTGGATTTAGCTCACTCATAGTGAGATTACTATACTCTATTTTATATATTTGTCAATAAATGCGAAATCCCCGCCATACTGCTCTAGCAGCGGGGGTCGCGGCGAGCGTGCATGACGGGGTTATTCTGTCCCGTAGCGGTCGAGTTCGACAGTAGAATGACCTGCGAGCATCCACGCATTGCGATGAAAACTCAATCTTTCTGCGAGGAACGGAATGTTGACTCTGTACCACTGTTTTGCAAGTGAATCACTGTCTGGGTGGCTGCTCATCTCGATCTCGTATTGATGAAGGATAGCCTGTTCCATGAGTCGTCTGTACATCTTGTACAAGAGACGGTTCATTGCGGATGGGTCTGCAGATATTGCAGACATCTGATCGATAATGATGCGTAGTGCCTCGTCCTCGATCTTGATCGATTCGCTGAATGTTGCGCGGTGTTCAGCCAGCAGCATTCTTCCCCGTACGTGGATGCTCAGTCGCTTGACGACAACGATACTGGGGACGATAAAGGTAACGATTGTCAGCAACTTGCTGTAACGGTTCATGTTTGCCTCACTGTCGGTGTAGGTACGTCGGGATGAATGGTATAAGAATAAAACTAAATGTTACTGGTGTCAACAAAGCGAAAACCCCACTTCCTGCTCGAGGCAAGGAATGGAGTTTTCGCTGCCGAGCGGGTTGTGGGGGTGTCAGTTGAGGCAGACCAATATGTGACCGGCAGGTTCGAGTGGTGAATACATCCACTTTCCTATAGAGTCCAGCTCGGTCACGAGGAGATCAATAAAACTTGCGAAGACGTTCTCGTCGGTGGTCACTTGGTCGCCGTCGGGATAAGCTTGCCTGTAGGCACGGACCAGAGCGAGGCAGTGAATCCGAATTGGTTCGAAATGGTCATCGAGCAGGCGCTCGAAACAACTCACTGCATCCACTGACTTACATTCGAAAAGTTGCGTCAACGCCGCTTGTGCGATGATATCGTCAAGTTGGTTCGGATGTCGCCGGTTTTTCCGACGCAGGCTCCGCAGTCTGAGTCTCATCTCATGCGACATCAGAATACTCTCGGTCATTGGAACACGGGTACGTGTCCGAAATACCTCTGGCTCGTAGTCCCAATATTTGGTTATCACGTCATAAACGTGGTCTCTCACGGTACTCTTTTTCACTTCCCTATCCTTTCGAATGAGAATGAATCTGACCAGCACATTATGTCATGAATTGATTTTTTCGTCCACAAAACGCCTGAAATGCTATAATGACAGATAATAATGAGTGACGATATCTACGACGACCTAGCCCTAGAACAGATTGCAAAGGATAAGTTTGGATTGATCGTCGATATCGACAAGGTAATCGTACGCCAAGTGCCCGTCAGTCATACGGGCGAGGCAACGGTGTTTCTGACTACTAAAAAGCAGTTGTTTGTGTATGTGACTGCGCATTCAAAACAAGTCCTGGGTGATGTCAAAAAGATCGTCAATCGGATGGGATTAAAAGCCGAATTGTATCTCCCGCCTAAGGGCCATATTGATTATTTCGACGGAATCGGTCGCGACAAATTCCGCGACGTTTTCCCCGGTCGTGGCCATATAACTAGCCAAGATCTTATATTTTATCGTACCCTAGCCCCATACAACCCTGCCCTAGTACAGATCCATGAAGTCGTCGACGGAGAGATCAAACAGTTCGACACTGATGCCAGTAGTGGGTGGCGCACGTCGGCCAAATTTGCCTATCGGCGGATTAAAACGAGCTAGTTTCCCGTCATTCTGCGCCCTCGCCCTGTCATCCTGAACTTGATTCAGGATCCAATCATTAAACCACCAATTGTCATTCCCTGACTTGATCAGGGAATCCAGGTTATTCATTCAAATTATCTACGATTTTTTATCGAGAATAACGAGATGTTCGATGTGTGGCGTACGTGGGAAGAAGTTGTAGCCCTGGTGGTGACGGATACCGTACTTTTCGGCCAAACGGGCGACGTCGCGGGCTTGGGTGACGGGGTTACAAGAGAGATAAATGATTCGTTCTGGTGCTGATTCTAACAGTTTATTGACGACGTCTTCGTGCAGTCCAGCGCGTGGTGGATCGAGGATGATCGTGCTGTCACTTGTGATGTGTTCGAGCGCGGTTTCGCTCGGGGCCAGGATGGCTTTGGCGGTTTTTGCCCGGTCCATGGCTTTGATATTGCGTTCCATTTCGCGCACGGCATGTTCGTTGATTTCGACCATTGTGACATTGTCGCCACCGATGGTCAGGCCGATACTACCGACACCACTGTAGAGGTCGACGGTTGGTTTGGCGCTATCTACCCACTCTTTCATGTCACGCAGCGCTTGTTCATAGACAGGAATATTAATCTGGAAAAAGCCTTCGACAGCGTACGTAAATGGTACGTCCAGGATTTTATCGGTCAGGGTGATTTCGCCCCAAGCTTGTAGTCGTTTGGTGATCACGCTGGCGGGGCTTTTGGGGTTGCTGAAAATAAGTTCAAAGCCTGCAATACCGAGTGAATTCAATTCTTTTTCGGTGAATGCATCGAACATTTCGTCCTTTACATACAACTGTGCGGCAACATTGCCAGATTGATCGCAGCGGATAATGACGGTTTTGAGCATAAATGCTTGAATTGGGCGTTTGCGGAGCACATCACGGATAGCATGGGCTGCAATATTGATGGCCGGGCGTGCCAAACTAGTGCCATCGACAGGGATTTTGCCATGAGTACCACGACGGAAAAATGCCAAATCTAGCTGTTCGGATTCTTTGTCCCACCAAAAACTAAATTCGATTTTGTTGCGGTATTCGTATTCGTTGCCATCAGTATAGACACCAATTGGCTGTGGCAAAACGATGTCATGTAGTTCGAATGCCTCTTCGATGAGGGCTGATTTGTAGTGTTGTTCGGTGTCGAATTTGACGATTTGCCACGGACTGGTCGACAAATAGCTGTCCTCGTCGTGTGGATGCACTCGATCTGGGCTTGGTTCGAGGACTTCGACGACGACGCCTTCGACCATGCTGGATTTTTTCTTGGTTAGCTGGACACTCACCTTTTCACCAGGTAATCCACCCCAGGCAAACAATTTTTTGCCATATTCAAGTGTACCAATTGTTTGGCCACCACCGACGATCTTATCGAGTGTTGTCTCGACAATTGCAAAAGATTTTTGAGTCATTACTACTTATAATACCATATAATTAACAGTTCTGGAACATAGGAAAGGCCCACAGGTGTATCAACGCGGTGGTTGATATTCTGTGAGCCAGTCCTTTTCTCCTCTCTAGGGTGTAGCAAAGCAATCGCGAACCACCTGCTCGGCAGGTCGACCGATCCAGCTTTTGGGTGGATCAGCGATTGGATCTGCTGACGCCGGGTCCTTATTGCTATCAATCACCCAGTAGTAGATGCCCTGGATGTTGTTTTGCTTTGCGACATTGCACATCGCGACAAACCATTTGGCTTGCATGTCCGGCCGCAGTACTTGATTGAGAGCATTGCTGCCCGCGTTCCATGGTCGTTTGTACATGCTTATCTGTGCCGCGAGCCCGACCTCCTGAAAGGTAAGATCGTGACGAATTTCCGTTGGTATGGTATTGAGCCAGCCTGTAATCGCGTCCTGAATCTGAGGCACGGTTGCTTCGTCATCAAGAGTTGTTTTCGGGTAGGCGTCAACACCCCATGTTTCAAATGGCATCGTGAACGTGTGCTGGTCGTCCCAGTTAAGTGCAAAACTCAGCACCCCCTGGTAACCAGATTCCTTCACGTGGTCGTACAGCTTCTGCCACTCCTCGGGGTAGTTTTGGAGTGAGACAAGTTCTGTGCCAAGCACAAACTCGTCAACCTGGTGGTCGATGAGCGTAGGCACGTACGAATCCAACAATCTCGCGTAGTCGGCGAACCATTTCGGTACGTCAACAGGCTCAATCTTGCCTCGAAACTTGTCTGTCGCTCCCTTCGACTTAACACTTGCATCGTCGACGAGTGGGCGTACCATGGTCCGTAGATGGCTGGCTTTCGCCGCATCCAGGATCATTCCCAACTCGTTGGGACTCGGGGTCCGCTCACCTGCATAAACGGTAGTCGGCTTGTCTCCATCTACATAGATAGGCGTTGTGATGCCAATCGAGTTGGCGCCAAGTCCTGCTGCATAGTCGACGGATCGTTTGGCAGCTTTGGCAACATACGCAGGGTCGCCCTTTGTGTGCCAGTTGACCTGTACTCCCTTTTGAAAGAAAGTGACGGGCTTTGGGGGGCCGTGAGTTGTGGTTGCATTGGGTGTACTGGGTGATGACTGTGTGCAGCTCGCAAGTATTGTCACGGCAACGATTGCCGTGACATAGGTAGCGATACGCATCATCTCACCACCTCCTTCCTGAGAGTATGAAAAGGACAAAACGAAAAGAAAGCGTCGTTGCAAGCCTTCGTTCGAATATATTATAAAACTATTTACTCAATAAAACAATGCTAGTGTAGTGTCCCAACCCATTCACACCACCATAGACTGCTTGACACATCTGTTAATTGTGCTAAAATAACCAGGCGACAATACTAAGGCACGAAATAGCCCTGGAGGCGTCTGTACCTTATAATATCCAATCACACGAAACCAAGGAGAAACGATGACGAAACTTGTCGTAGTTGGTGCCGGAGTTGTTGGTAGCGCCTTTGGGAGGGCATTTGCTACCCACGGTAACGACGTCACATTTGCTGATGTCAATCCGGAAAGAGTAGCCGATCTGCAGAGATGCGGACTGGCTGCTGTAAGTCCTGAGAATCTCAAACTCAATGATGTTGAGTTTGTGTTTCTCTCCGTCCCTACACCTTCGATATCGACGGGAATCGATAAGTCCTATCTCGTCAAAGCAACACAAACGCTTGGCGACAAGCTGCGTTGGCTGAACGGTGACGAATATAAAGTCGTCGTTTATCGGTCGACGATGCCGCCTGGCACCACAACGGAACTCACCAGTGTGCTTGAGAAGCACTCGGGTAAAAGGGCTGGAGTAGACTTTGGTGTCTGCTACAATCCCGAGTACTTACGTGCTCACGCGGCGTTCGAGGATTCACTTTCTCCTCGTTTGATCCTGATCGGGTCTGACGAGGTGAACGTCGAGGCTCGACGTCGTCTACGTGATTTGTACAGCTGTTTTGCCGTAGACATTTATGAATGTTCCGCAGACGAAGCAGAGCTCCAGAAGTACGTACACAACGTGTTTAATGCGGCCAAGATCACATTTTTCAACGATGTGAGACGGGCCGCAAGCGTGGCTGGTATCAATGCTGATCTGGCGATTCGCCTCGCGGCGATCACCTCAGAAGGCATGTATAATCCGTTTTACGGAACGCGGGATGCTGGTCCTTTCGGGGGTGAGTGTCTGCCTAAAGATCTGCATGCATGGAGGATGTTCCTCGACGGCTATGGTATTCCATCGCCATTGATGGACGCCATTTACCGCCTCAATGAGTCTCTGAAGGGAGACAAATGAATATCGTCGGTACTGTACTGGCTACCATCTTTACACTGGCGTTTTTGCGTCCAGGAGTCGAGATGATGATGCTGGTTGTCAGTGAGATTCACTGTCATGCAGCGGCCAGGTACAGACGTACCGGCCGCTATAAATCCATGATCGTTCAGATCACAACCGTCGGCAAGGAATACGAGCGCGTCAACGAGATCATCGCTGTCGTTCGCTCATACAACTTGGCGTTCATCGAGCAGATCTGGGTCGTAAACGAACCAGGCATGCCCGATATGGAGAACGGTGGCTATCCTGATGCGGACTGTGTTATTACGGTGCCAAGGGATTTTGTGGCGGTATCGCAGTACAAGGCGCGTGCGCTTGAGTACTCACGAATCGTCCGCAAGAAGCTAGGGCTAGTCTCTCCTACGCGAAAGATGTGTTTTCTCGACGATGACGTCGAGCCGACACGTGGGTATCTTGCCGCAGGACTGGCTTCCGACTACGATCTGTGCCAAGGCATCACTGCTCCCCGTCTTCAGTACGGGAAGGTATCACCTGGTCACTGGTTCCTGAGCCACTTGGACGACATGCGATTTTTGGCATGTTTGGTCTACTGCTCATTCACTCAGGGTGTTATCAAGCATCCTGTATATGCGCACGGCGAAGGAATGGTGGTGGCAACTCAGGCGGAACAAGTGGTCGGCTGGAACTATCGGATCTACGCTTCAGAGGATCTGGTGTTCGGGCAGAACGCAGTGCGACTGGGTTTCAAGTGGGGATTTTTCCACGAGTACATCCAGCTCACGAGCCCTTGGACGATGATGGACTACATCAAGCAGCGTCGACGCTGGTTGTGGGGTAATATCCACGCTATCAGGACGCCGGGTATTTTGCCGACATGGGGACGATTCTTCGTGGCAGGCAAGTACCTGCTTGGGTTTGCAACGTTCATCGCAGCCGTCATGGGCATAGTGTGTGCTCAATTGGGCGTGTTCCACGCGACAGATTTGCAGTGGCACATGTTCCAGTTCTCGCTCACTACATGGTTGCTGACTTTTGCCTACAGCGGCTGGATCAACAGCGCTCGACACGACACGGATCAATCCGGGGGCGTAAAGTTCTTGGCTAACCGTGTTGCACAAATGGCAAGCGCTGTCCTGCTCGCGTTCCTGTTGATCACTCCGATCATGACGTTCTACGTTTTGGTCAGAGCGTTCCTCATGGGCGACCCCAAGGGCTTCGAGATGATCAACAAGACCGTCGAAGGAGCCAACCGGGAGATAGCCGAGAGGAAGCAATTCATGGAGGTGTCAGATCCCAAGCTCGTATTGGCGAGTGCGAACGGAGATAGATAGGTAGCTTGAAACCTCAAAATTCAAGCAAAAACCTGGCGACGGGTCAGTGAAATCGGCACTAGTGCACGGATGGAACTGAAGGCGCACCTGGAACTCATACGAGTTTCTGGGTGCGCCTTTTCCAATTGCGTGCTTTTCCGTCATCTGTTAACAGTATACAGGAACTAGTCCTCTTAGGCTTCAAAACCAGAAATACTTGCTAGTGGGATGTAACCGACCGTTTCCTCATCCGTCTCGCATGTTATGTAGATCGACTTTCGTTTCTTGTAGCTTTTGTCTCCGCTTTTGATGAGGGCTGAAACACAGACAACGCGTGGTTCACAGAGAGGAATTGGCGTATCATCGGCTGATTTTAGATCGATAAGGTTAACCATTTCAGAATCGGCACTATCACCTTGCATAAAAATCTGTGATGCGAATGCAAAATCGGCCTTATCAAGTTGTAGCGAGTGGGTAATTAAATCTAAAATTGCACTTGATAACACATGCTGATCTGTAAGTTGAGACGAGTTTAATAGTGCACTGGTAATTTTATCAAGTGATTTAAAACCGTTATGTGCTTTTAATTTTTCAGATTTTAAGGCATCTCGTAATCTCTCGATCATTGACATTAATTCTATATCATCTTTGAACTGATCTATCGTTTCATTTACTCGTTCTAAGTCTTCTTTCGCCATGTCATCTGCAAATTCAATCTTCACCTTACCTACGACGCCCGTGTAAAAGCTTAGTATTTGTGCGGCCGATGACTCACCCTGGCCTGAAACGAGTCTCATAACAAGTTCGCCTGTGGAGAGCGGATCATCCTCATTATCATCGTATTTGCCGTCTAACTCTGAGTCTGTCAAGATTGCATGTCTTGTATTGTAGAAAAATCCATAAAATTGCCCTTGCACGTTCCGAACGACGCTTTTGCCAAGTAGCTGAGACCGATATGACAGTAGATCTGTATCATCGTCTTCGTCTTCTTCTTCATCCTCATCGATCTCTCCAGGCGGCCCGTACTTTTCATCCTCGTCGTAATCATCGACGCTCGCTTCACCACTCGTGGTGTTTAAGTGTATTTCAGGTATAAGTACATCGTCGGCATCGCCACGTATCATTGCTACTCGCCCTCCCAGCTCTGATGCATCAGCAAACTCGTTAAGCACACGAACCGCCATACCGAGCTGTAGCGTCAGGTCCTTCCTACGCGCCACATGATCCAAAAATAGCTCTTGCATCTCTTTAGCTAGCGGAAAGACAGGGTGGTCAGACAACTTCTCATCCTCTGGTCGCACACTAGCAATATCGGTCTTACACAACTTCGGAAACTTATCGATGATCATATTTAATTTGTAGTGTAAACCCATTCTCAGCTCCCTGCAAGCTTACGAATGTTTAACTTATGCTTTTATGGTATAATATACCTATGACAAAGCCATACGAGTTTCCCAAGGCATACGGTGATTTTAAGCGAGATGACGAATTGCAGTACGGCACGCAAGAGGTGTTTGGATCATACCGACGTCCTGATGATGGTGCGCATCTTGTGGTGAGTAGATATGGGCGCAAGCATCATGAGGAAGAAGGCGTATCATTTTCAAAGCGTTTGGCTGGACTTGTGTTGGCTGTAGAGCAGCATGGGTTGGTACTTCCTGACGGTTTTTCGGAAATAGAACCGGATAGACAAGATGTTCTGGCTATCAATGAGGACGAAGAAGCTGGGCTCTGGATAGGAAATTCAGCCAAAAATATGTTGGCACGATTTATGAAAAGCGATAGCAGGCGTAGCCTGGCTGCATTCGCCACAATCGATGGTAAAACTGCTGGAATCCTGGCTGTCCCAACCGATCCTCGAACACTGGGTCGTATCGCCTCACCATTTACAGAGAAAGAAAAGGCAGAAAACAAACATTTTCCTATGCCAGCGTATCTTTACTCACTTCACTCTGGAACGCGCTCTACTCCCCAACCGCCAGCTTTAGTAGAATCACCCCAACACCTACCGACATCTCAAGAAGACTAACGACAATCAAACGCCCAGTGCTGGTGTAAATCTTGCGGCCAGCCACAAATGATAGCAGAAATAGTGATAGTAACAGGATCGCCATCGACGCCATCAAGGCTGTTTTCATACTGTAAATACCTGTGAGACTCAGCAAAACAAGGATAATCGGCCCAATTGCCGGTGCTAGCAGCCCTGAACTAGTGAACATAAGTTTGCGATATTCGGATGGTTTGACACCGCGGCCATGAACCGCACGATACGACATGCGTACAGATACAAGTGTTGCCAGCCACAAGGCTGCAACCGTCCCAGCCATTGCAAAAACGGTGCTTTTGACACTATGTTCGCCACTGTTTTGCCAGTAGGCGGCGATAACAGCGATCAGTGTGATCGTCGAATAAACGCGTTCTTTCATGTTTTCGGCGATATGTTCGCGCTCTATCTTGGTCGTTTCTGGTTGGTCTGCCATGGAATAATTGTAGCGCAGTTGTCCAGGAAAAGGCTAACTTGCTTCTTCGAGAAAATCCTCGACCCAAAAGGCCGCATCGAGAGCATGGTTACCGAACTGGTGAGCAAGACCAAGTCCTTGACCACGGTTATTTTGGCTTTGACGCTGGAGATCTATATTTTGCTTTAACTGTCTTTTATAGTGTGGAATAAACCTATCTGAGATAAGCTCCATCACCCCATCAGGAACAGAGTCGTCTAGGTTGTGTCCCCGATATATTTGCAATGCCTGAAACGTCAGCAGTTCATCATCTGGCACCAGAATGCCCGAGCTGTCTTTGTGCAGAAGCTCTGAGTGTGTGAGGACTACGAGAAGAGATTCCACGTCCCCGATAATATTTCCATGGACAACTTCATTGATTTTGTCAGAAAACTTTTCATCGCTTTTACTTCCGAGCAATCTTCCTAGATGCAAGAGTGCGATATCAATACTCGATGCCATCAGCCCAACACGCGGAAAAGAGCTTGCATGTTCCATTGATGCAATCGAAATGACGCGTCCGGCAAGGTTGGCGACGCGTAGTTGTTGTTCGGTCAGATCCACCTGGGTTGCTATATGTTCGATGCTCATAGTGACTCAATGCTAGCTCTTCGCACTGGACATATCAAGCACAAGCAATACACACAATTTATAGAGCTACTGTATAATAGAGCTAAATAACGAGGAGTGTATTATGAAGATTGCTATTTCTGGCCTGGGGCGCATGGGCGGACAAATTGCCAAAAAACTGGCCGAAAACGGTCACGAAGTGGTCGCGCACAACCGTAGTTCCGACAAAGTTGACGAAGCCAAAGAATATGGGGCGATTCCCGCCTACTCTGACCAAGAAGTTGTTGATGCATTTGACAGCGAACCAGTCGTGCTGTGGATTATGCTACCTGCCGATGTGATTGACGCCAAAATTGATGAATGGCTGGCGATTTTGCCTGCAAATAGCGTGATTATCGATGGTGGTAATAGCGATTATCGCGGTGACAAACTTCGGGCTGACAAAGTGTTTGCAGCTGGTAGCCAACTACTCGACATCGGCACCAGTGGCGGTGTTTGGGGTATCGAAAACGGCTTTTCGATGATGGTTGGTGGCGAAAAAATCGCGTATGAGGCCATTTCTCCTGCTCTAGATACACTTGCGCAGCCACGTGGCGGTCATCGCCACTTTGGTGAAAACGGCAGCGGCCACTATGTCAAAATGGTCCACAATGCGATCGAATACGGCATGATGGAGTCACTGGCCGAGGGATATCGCATGCTAAAGGAAGGTCCATACAAGAATTTGGACCTAGCCGCAGCTGGTGATGTGTGGCAAGAATCAAGCGTCGTGACCAGCTGGTTGAATGATTTGACACGCCAGGCACTCCACGAAAACCCAAATCTTGATGGTATTGAGGGTATTGTTGGTCAAAATGGTGAAGGTCGCTGGACGGTTGAAACAGCCAATGAACTAGGTATTCCCCTTCCCGCTATTCAGGTAGCACTCGATGTTCGTAATGCATCCGAAAATGGTGAGATCACATTTGCAACCAAACTACTCGCGGCTATGCGTAACAAGTTTGGTGGCCATGATATTAACGGAAAATAGTATTACCTACCCCTGTTAAAAAGCATAAAGTTAATAATTATTTAACAAATTGACATATGTGTGATATTATTCGCTTATGCCTCCCTGCAAGCTTGATTTAAGCTTCAACAGAGGGACACGCACTACCCGCTGACAATGATGTCAAAGGGATTCGAGGAGAGAAAGAAGGAAGCCATGTTAAACATGGTGCCACGTCGACATCGACGTCACGTGGCCGCAGTTGCGACGCTATTGTCGCTTTTCACGTTGGGGGTCGCTCAGACGGTCAATGTCGAGAGTGAGCAAGGTACTCATGCGAGTACTACGCTTGGTCACGACTACGTCCTGATGGCAAACACCACTGGGGACACGTTCGTGCTGGAAGGCACGGGCAGTCCCGGGCTGAGCGGAGTCGCTGTTCCGGAGGGAACGCATCCCGTTACAGTGGAGTATCCGGCAGTTTCGCCGTTCTCTGGACAATACAAGTCGAGTATCGATCAGGGTGCCCAGAACATGGGTACAATGGTTGGTCCGGCAGTTGGTCAGGGAAGGGTCAATACATCCGGCTATTCGCAAGGTGCACATGCACTCACGAATTATGTCGGCGGTATGGGGCCGAATGCTCCACCGATGTCGATCACTCTTACGGGTGATCCATGCGTCGAAGGCACTGGAATCATGCAGCAACCACTGGCCCAGATGGTCACTGGTTCTCGCTGCACTCCGCTGCCGACCAGTCCAAACGTGCAAGTGACGATCATTTCTCATCAGGGCGATTCAATCGCAGATTTCCCCCGGGTATATGACGGGATAAATCTGCTGGATGGCCTTGCGGGATACGATCTCACTCACCGCGATGGTTACAACAACGTCGGTTTGGCTCCTAGCCGTTCCTACGATGTTGGGAACGTCCACTATGTGACGATCCTGAACCCTAGTGGCGAGACGCCGCTTCTGCAATGGCTACATGTACGGGGTGTCTATCTTCCGAAAGATTGGGAGAATGCCGTCAGGCAAGATACCGCCCGGCCCGATCCTGGACCAGGAGGAATCTCGACATCGCCAGATATGGTGGCAGCAGCAACTCACCAGGTAGCTGCTTCAGTTCCGCCTCCGCTGCCTGCCGATCCAGTTGCACAGGCCTGGCAAGACAATGTTGTCGCTCCTGTTCAGCAATTCGTGGACAATGTGGCACATCCGGTTGTCGCGCCTGCTTCGATGCCACCTCCAGTGGTGCCGTCGCCAGTCGTCGTCAACGTAGCCGCACAGGCTGCAGATTGGGTTCAAGCTCAGCCCGTACCGCCCCAGTTGGCACCACTTGCCAATCAGCTGGTACAAGGGCTGCAGTCCTTGATCCCCCGCTAGCTCCGACTAGCCACCGTTTCATCCACCCAAACGCCCTACTGGAGACCCCTCACCCTCGTGGTGTCAGGTCTCCAGGGGGCGTTAATAATATCTAGAATTGTTGATTTGGCTTGTAATCAAGTTCAATGCGATTGTGCTGCTGGCGCGACAGTAAGTCAGTAATTGCCCAAGCTAATGTTTCTGGTGGCAAATAGATGCAACCTGCACGTAAATTGTGGTATAGCTGGTCGTAAGTAGGACCACTTTCTTCGTTCGGAATCCATTGAAGATGATACACAAGTTCCGCCATCTTCTGGTCGGCCATAAGATGCTGAAGTGCAAATCGTCCGGCAATGTTCCAAAATTCATTTCTCATTTCCTTGGTTTCTTTAACTTCTGGCATTACCTCGACCTGCGGTGCCGAAAGGAGAATCTCCTGAACCGCCTGTCGCTTTTGCACATCGGTTTCGCAAAGTTCATATTCGTTTTTCGCTACTGCAAAATAAATGGCATTTAAGGGGCCATATGTACAGGCAAGCACGTCACCACCGTCAACTATATGATGTGCGTGAAGTGAATAAAAGTACCCACCATCGGGGGCGTATGAGACAAAAAGTTCATAGTCGATCAGATCCGTTGGATCGCTCCATACTTCGGCCCTGAACAGGCCTTCAGTATCTGTTTCTAGTTTATTTCTCTCTATTATTTCAGATGATAGAGCGTTGACATTGTATACCAGCGGCTCTTGATCGCCGAAATTTGGGCCACCCGGTAGTGTATCCGCCATAAGTGATGTAATTATATACGCTTTGTGGTATTTTGCAAATGTATAAATTATTCTTCAAGAGTATTTACAATATAGCAACTATATGGTAATATAGAACACAAATACAGGAGTTTTATAGAAAATGTTTAATCCTAACAATCGCCGACGTCGAACCCAGATACCTGCCAATGAGTTATTGGACAGGGAAAATTTTGCCCCATCTGGGCGTCGTCATGAGGCGAAACGATCACTTTCGAGCAGAATGGGCGTAAGAATGGGCGTTATCGCTGTTTCGCTGTCTGCTATCTGGAATTTTGGTGTCAAACCTGCTGTTGCTGATCAGCCACCAACACCTGCCCCTGTCGGGTCGATCATGAACGCTTACAAACAACCTGTCAGTGGTCGCAATGTGACCGTTGGTTCTGGGGGAATTGGCCAAACGCAAGAAGTGCGAACATACGATAATATTACTGGTGAAACGCAGCTTCTCGTCCCTCAACCGGGTAGCGTGTTCAATATTGGGTTCGACCCGACTCCGTTGATTGGTCCATCAGCATTTGGTACCCATAATCTTCGACAAACAGAAGATGCTGGAACGGCTGCGATGACTGAGGCGGTTATTGAAAATGATAGCCATGAATTAGCAGCATTTTCTGCTGGTGGTGGTGCCACGATTGGAACATTGCAAAACGTCACGCCGTCACGCCCAGGTGAGCAGTATACTGCAACACTGGTTGATACCGAATATGGCCGTGGTGGATTTGCTGATGAGGTTAATACCGGTCAACTGCGCTTTGTTGGCGATGTCCTGGGTCTACTAGGTGCACGGCCTGATCCTGCGAAAAATCTTGATAATTTGGGTCCTAATGTCGATGTGACGGTGCTCAAAACTAAAAACGGTTTGTGGTCTAACGGTCTGTTTAACGACCAAGGACAACTCAATAACCCACTTGGTCTTGCATGGGACACGATTCATCACTACGATGGTTCGTTCGAACCAAATAATTTCAAGGCAGATCCAACTGCAACCGTGGAATATACGACTGCTAGTGGTGCGCATGTCACCGAAGAGACGTCTGCGAATTCTTCTACCCTTCCAGCTATCGATCTTCCTCAACTTCCTGCTTTGCCACCTCTGCCAAACTTCGATCAAGTCGTCGATCAGACTCAGTCGAGTTTTGACACATTTGTTGATCAATCACAGCAAGCTGGTCTACCGCAAGACATTGGTGATCAGGGCAAAGTCATCGCTGTAGGCATAGCCGAGCAGGCAAAAGCCGCCAATGACAGCGTGAATCAGATGATTGCAAACGCAAACGCTGCAATCAATAATATGTTACCTCACTAGGTAGTGAAAATCATGTCATACTAAATGTATGGCAGGTTATTCAAACACTCCCCTTTTGCGTAAACTAGGCTACAAACGTGGCCAGACTAGTTTTGTTGATACGGTTGCACCCTATTATGCCGAGGTCAGAGATGACATGACGTTCAATGCACCCGAACCGTATGATTTTATCCATATCTTTGTACGCAATCACGATGAATTACAGAGGTCGATGACCTTTTCGCTGTCCAAATTGGGCAAAAATGGCACCGTTTGGGTATCATGGCCGAAAAAGGCATCAGGTATCGTGAGTGATATTGATGAGAATGTTGTGCGTGAATTTGGGCTGGAACATGGGGTGGTTGATGTGAAGGTAGCGGCTGTTGATGATATTTGGTCTGCTTTGAAGTTTGTCTATCGTTTAAAAGATCGTAAATAGAAGACCCATTATAAAAAAGTTAGGAGTTCGAGTGGGTATACAAGAAACACTCATTACCGCCGCCGGTGGTAATGGTACAGCAATCCGGATTATCGACAGGCCGCTCACGCGGTTGGAGTACGAGTACGAGGGCAAAGCGCTTGGTGAAAGCATGGAGAATATCGGTGCTGAACAAGCCGGGTTCCTCGTGCTTGATGACAAGCATTTCGAGATGGCCGGTGGCGAATTTTGCGGAAACGCATCACGAGCTGCAGCCGTTTTATTCTCTAAAGCCATGGACAGCCAGGAAGTTTCTTTCACTGTCTCTGGATTTAGCGGTGTCGTCAACGCTGACGTCAGCAAACAGTCGGACAACCGGTATGATGTGCGTTGTGTGTTTCCTGCAATGCCAACCGATGTGCAAAATGTTACTTTGAACAACGGGCAATCCGCTGCAGTTGTTGATCTTGGTGGCATTGTCCACGTTGTCATCGAGGGAGATTTTCCCAATGATCCCGACGACTACACAGCCGCTCACCGTTCAATCACCGAGCAACTCAAGCTTGGTGAACGAGATGCGGTCGGAGTTGTCTGGTTCGCAAGAACGGATGACGCGATCCTGATGTATCCTGTTGTTTGGGTGAAAGCTATCGACACGTTTTTCTACGAGACATCATGCGGCTCTGGAACTATTGCGGTCGGAAGAGTCACGGGTGCCTCTTCCGTTGTTCAACCCACAGGAAAAATTATTTCTGTGGAATTCCCCGAGGGCGCAGTCGTCCTCGAGAGTGAAATGGAAACAATTAATTAATAACGAATTCTATAGCACCATAGAGTGCTTTTTTGTTATAAAAGGCTGCCCATTCCCTATCTCCGTAGGAAAAGTGCCACCATTCGCCATAAAATGGCGCAAAACCTTGTTCAACCATTAGATCATGCAGCAGCAAGCGATGGTTCATCTGATCCTCATTGATAGTTGTTGCATAGGTAATAATTTTCGATGAATCTGTATAATCAGCTATTTTAGTTGCCATGTCTAGTTCAATTCCCTCACGCGTAATGATTGTCAGATCGACTGCAGCACCTGCCGGGTGACCGGCAACGTCAGGAATTGCGACGAAATTATGCGCGTAGCGATCGATTTGACTGCCTGTATATTCAGGGAAGTCGTGCTTGATTTTCTCACGTTCTTGGTTGAAATATTTCTTTTGTACTGTAGGGTGTCGATACCCGTAAACGACCTTTAATTGGTAGCCTCGTGGTTGCAGTTTGCCATTAACCACAGTTAATTTTTTGGCCAGAGTATCGCGGATATAAATAATATGACCCGTCAATTCGAGCATGTCTTCTTTGTGGTATTCGGCGACGATTGACGGGTCATAAAGCCGGACATCAACTAGTTTCTCTGGATCGTCACCAGCACTGTGCTGTGCGACTTCATCGTAGCCAAGTATAGTGTGCATTTGTAAATTATTGTTCATATAAAACTCCTTAGTACAAATATGATTTTTACTAAGGAACGAAAGGTAAATAAAAAAGACCTTCCGCGGTCCCATCCTTATTCCATGTTATATTGCTACAACATGGCTCTTGGTACCGGCTCTACAGAGAATGCGATTTCGGCTGCTTGTTTTACGGTCAAACTTCCGTAGCGTATTTTGACGCTCAGCTTGTTCCGTCGTGACTGGAACTCAAACGCTTTAAACCGATAGTACTATACGCCACCACCGTTGTCAATCCGTGGATTTCTCTATCATGTCTAGAATTCATGCAAATAGCCCTTCTTGAGCAATCTGTTAAAAAATGCTACAATTTCTAAGCGTATTCATCCGTCGCCAAGCGGTAAAGCGTGATTATATATTGGGGCGTCGCCAAGTGGTAAGGCATCGGCTTTTGGTGCCGACATTCGGGGGCGAAAACTGCCAGTGGTAGTTTGAGAGCAATCTTCCGATGACGATTAATCGTCAATAGCGAAGTTGCGGGGTCGCGGAACGTGACCGAATCCCATTCAATTAACAATTCGAGATTTTATTTCTGGCTCATAATGGGCTGTCGCCAAGTGGTAAGGCATCGGCTTTTGGTGCCGACATTCGGGGGTTCGAATCCCTCCAGCCCAGCCAGAAATAAGTTCTCGAATCCCTCCAATCTTGATAAAAATAAGATTGTTTTGAACATAATACATACTCACTTGGACAATAGAACGGTTCTCAAGAAAAATGAGCAGTTTCTAGAAGACTACGAAGATCGCCGAAAGTTGCTTGGGGAGATTAAAGAGCAATTGGCACTATGAACTGCATATTCGGACTTGTTTCATCTGTTTAGGTTAGAGCCTGATTCTCATCCGTCTAAGATGGTATAATATGATTTGGAGACGAGAGAATTATGCCAACAAGACGAATACCTACCATTCGAGGATCTGAAATAGAAAAAGACGAGGCTCTTTACGACGGAATTCGCCAGTGGATGAGAAACCCAGTCCGTAACTGGCTGGAAAAGGAGCTAACACGGTCTAACGGAAGAGGCAGCACATCCTATGCCGGGAGCGCTATTTCTGCTATCGAACTGTCCGGGCGCATCGACATTGGAGCATTAAAGCATGATAGCTGGCGCTATGATGCTCTCGTAAAACTACTTGAATCAAATGCAGATTATGGACTTGATATCATTCAGGCTTATGTTGAAACTGCGGACATTACCGATGGCTACGAAATAACTTCCCATCGTATTGAACCTTCTTCCGTAGTGTCGCTCAACGCAATTTTAGTTAAGGGGGGATCAAAGTGGCACATAGTTGTAAGTGGCCGAAAGGCGATAATCCAGGCTCGTGTAGACGAAACAACTGAAAACGCATATAAAAAGCTTGCCGCTTCTGCTGAAGATTATGCAAACTTGCTCAAGAAAGCTTGGAGCTATTGCTATGGTCGAGAGCCACAACCCTCAGAAGCCTATACCTATGCCGTAAAGGCAGTAGAGGCCGTTTCATGGCAAATGGTTACTCCAAAGCATAGTACTGCCACACTAGGTACTATCATCGCTGATCTTGAGGCAAAAAATAAAAGTGGTAAAGTAACGACGCTCTTTAAGGATAAGCATGCAGGAGCGAGCGTTGAAATGATTTTGCAGAATATGAAGAGACTATGGCAAGGACATAGTGACAGGCATGCTACAGGCGCATACATCGAACCAACTCAACTAGAAGCAGAAGTTAGCTTGCATCTGGCTATAACTTTATGTCATCTGTTCACCAATAATACAATCTCTGTATCTTAGAAGCGGGGTTTTACTTACGATCCACCGCCCCAGGTACGCATAGACCCGATCATAATGTATGAGAACAAGGGTCTAACCCTAAACAGATGAGAAAAGTCCGATTTTTGTTAGCAAGCTCTACGTCTGCACATCGCGTCGGGTAAAATCAATCCAGCCGATGAGCGTCAGGACGACGATAACAGCCAGGAGAATGAGCACATGTGTGCCATTTAGGCCGTGTTGCAGGCTGAGTGCGGGCTGTTTGTCATTGCTCATGGTTACAGTATACAATTGATATAAGAAAAATACGAAAGACGAGCATCGCAATGACAATCAATAAAATCATCTCCATAGCCAGGATTTTTCATCCGAACAAGATACCGACAATTGCGCGGTATCTTATGCGCGACGAGGCGATCAGCGGCAAACTGATTATTATCGCCGCTGGATTGGCACTGCTTTTTGCCAATTCGCCACTCCTCGGTTTCTATAATCATATTTGGCTGACACATTTTACGATTGGTCTGAATGACTGGTCTATTTCTATGGATCTGAAACATTGGATTAGCGAGGGGCTCATGGCGTTCTTCTTTTTGGTCGTGGGTCTGGAAATAAAGCGTGAAATGGTCAAAGGTGAACTCCGTCATGTGCGCACTGCAATCCTGCCAATAGCTGCAGCCCTGGGCGGTATGATTATCCCGGCCGCTATTTATATACTATTCAATAGCGACGGAACTGGATTTAAGGGCTGGGCAATTCCCATGGCAACTGACATTGCTTTTGCGATTGGCGCGTTAACGTTACTTGGTGATCGGATACCGTCTTCACTCAAATTATTTCTGTTGACACTGGCTATTGTTGACGATATTGGTGCAATCATTGTTATCGGGCTCTTTTACGGCGCAGGGTTTAACTTTTGGATGCTGGGGGTTGCGGTACTACTCGCGCTACTACTCGTGATACTTGAGCGACAGCGACGATTTAACCTGACTGTTTTTGTGCTGATCGGGATCGCACTATGGCTTGCACTATATAGTAGCGGCGTCCATGCTAGCATTACTGGTGCCGTACTTGGCCTGCTTGCGCCGGTTTTTAGTTATGGCCGAGCTGGGCCATCACTTGCCGAGCGGTTGGAAAAATATATGATTCCTATTTCGACACTTTTCGTCGTCCCGCTATTCGTATTTGCTAACATGGGTGTCGGGTTGTCACTCGGTGGATTTTCTGGTTCGGCGGTCTCTGTGGCCTGGGGAATTGCGGGCGGGCTTATTGCAGGGAAAGTGATCGGCATAACGGGTGTATCGTGGATACTTGTCAAACTCGGCATTGGCAAACTGCCTGAGGATATATCGTGGGTACATATAATAGGAGTCGGATTGTTAGCTGGTATTGGATTTACCGTGTCGGTGTTTGTCACCGAATTGGCGTTTGTTGGCAACCAGCAACTTGTAGATGTCGCAAAACTTAGCATTTTAAGTGCATCGGTCGTGAGCGGAATTTTAGGGCTCGTCGTGCTCAAATATCTACCCAGAAACGGCATCTTACCTTCGAAGTAGCGCACTCCAACTTGCCTATTTACCTCTTGTATGGTAAAGTTAACTATACATATGGGCGAACAATACATAGAGATACGTGGAAGCAGAAGTGGGTGTGATTCGCATGTTCTATAAAAACCAAACTGCCCCCCATAACGCCATCATAAAGGCCAGAAAGAACCTGGGGCTTAAACAGTCCGAGCTTGCCGAAGCAATAGGCGTAACCCGTCAAACGATCATTGCTATTGAAAAGGGTAACTATACCCCTAGCGTCGTGCTTGCGCTAAAATTATCAAAGGTATTACAAAAACCAGTCGAGGAGTTATTTTGGCTATGAAACAACTATTTTCAAAAGACAACCGTAGTGATTTAGTTGTCGGAGCGATCATCCTTGTCTGTTTGTTCCTTAGTACTAATGCCCTGCCTGGCTATATGCCCAGTAGCGTCGTAATGCTGGCGGTCGCGCTGTTCGTTGCAGCATTCGGTCTGTTCGCCGTACTGATATGGCACGAAAGTCCGCGCGATGAACGCGAGGCGCATATTATGTTGTCATCGGATAGGCTTGGATTTTTGGTTGGTGCTATCGCGTTGGCAATTATCCTAGTGAGTGAAAGTTTACAACACAAACCAACGATGCTGGTCGCAGTGGCACTTAGTAGTATGGTGCTTGCAAAACTCATCGGTAAATATATTCATAAGTAAAGTCAACTTGACATACGCATTTTAGCGTCGTACACTCAAAGTATAACAACTAAGAGGGTAGACACTATGAACAAGAAAACAATTATTGCAGCAATTATTATCGCCGTTATTGTCATCGGTGGAGGTGTTGCATACGCCGTGGTTCAAAAACAAAATAGCGATAACACGGCAATGGAACAGAAAAAAGCTGACGATGCAGCCATGATGAAAAAGGATGAGGATGCAGCAATGGCGAAGCAAAAAGAAGCCGATGCCATGAAAGCAGAAGAATCGGCAAAAGCAGATGCAAGCATGGAAAAAACCGACGGCGCTATGGAAAAGTCGACCGGCGATAGTATGACACATTAGGCCACGACGATGCTGTTACTAATCGCTTCATTTTTAGCAGGAGTTCTGACGTCACTGGCACCGTGCATTTTGCCGCTGCTGCCAGTGATTGTCGGTAGCTCGATTGTACCTGGGACGAATAAAAAACAAAACCGGCTCAAACCATACATTATTGCGCTGAGCCTGGCCATATCAGTACTACTGTTCACACTGCTATTAAAAGTTTCGACCGCACTCATCGGTATCGACCCAAGCGTGTGGCTATATATTTCTGGTGGAATAGTGATTTTGCTTGGCATCAATATGTTTTTCCCAAATTTATGGATACAGATTAGCGTTTGGCTAGGATTTGAACAGAGCTCAAATAGATTGCTCGGCAATGCCACTAAACACTCGGGAATCGCCGGTGCGATTTTGACCGGTGCGGCACTTGGACCGGTTTTTTCGAGCTGTAGCCCAGTCTATGCGCTCGTACTTGCAACGGTCCTACCAGTCAATCTTGGACTCGGTTTCATCTATATGATTGCCTACGCACTCGGACTTGGTTTGGCGCTCCTCGTGATTGCCTTAGTCGGGCGAAAACTAACCACTAAAATCGGATGGGCAGTGAATCCAAACGGTACTTTTCACAAAGTACTCGCTGTCATCCTAGTAATTGTCGGTCTGATGATAATTACCGGCTATGACAAAAAATTTCAAACATTGGTCGCACCGTACCTGCCGTTTGATGTCACGAATATTGAACAGAGTCTTGTCCCGGGCGCATCGCCGCTAGGTGGAGCTTCATCGATAAGCACGGCTAAAACAACATTCAATGTCCAACCCTATCCAGCGCCGGAACTAACAGGCATATCCAACTGGATTAACACTCAACCTACAAGCCTCGCAAGCCTTAGAGGCAAAGTTGTCCTGATAGATTTTTGGACATATTCGTGTATCAATTGCCAGCGGACGCAGCCATATCTGAATAGCTGGTACGATAAATATGAAAAAGATGGGTTCGTCATCATTGGGGTACATGCACCAGAATTCGCATTCGAAAAAGTGCCTGAAAACGTGCGTAAAGGTGTCAAAGAAGCTGGTATTCGCTACCCCGTGGCACTCGATAACGATTTTGCAACCTGGAATGCCTATAATAATCGATTCTGGCCTGCGAAATATCTGATCGACAAAGATGGCCAGGTTCGCTACACGCACTTTGGTGAGGGCGAATATAATAAGACTGAAGAGGCTATTCAAACGCTCCTTAAAGAAACCGGTAAAACTGTCGGTGCATCTATCAATAAAGATAACGGAAATGCCTCGGTTACACTTGGCCAAACGCCAGAAACATATTTAGGCTATAGCCGAGCGGAGCGATTCGCAAATGTCAGCCAACTCAAAGACGACGAAGCAGCCGACTATAAATTAGCAGATGGTCTCGCTCAACACCAGTGGTCGCTCGGAGGAAAGTGGCAGATTAGTGCACTACAAGCAACAGCCAAGAGTGATGATAGTAAACTGCGGTTCATGTTTTCTGCGAGAGAAGTCTATTTGGTCATGAATGGCTCTTCTGACAAGACTGTGTCATTAACACTAGACGGCAAACCTGTGACTAGCACTAATAACGGTGGCATTGATGTGGACAAAGACGGACGAATCCACCTCGATGGTGCTCGGCTTTACAAGCTCATCAGGCTACCAGAGTTCTCTCACAAAGCTCAGCTAGAACTAACAGTTCCCGATGGCGTGACATTGAACGCGTTTACGTTTGGAAGCTGATGTTATATTGATGATGATTCTCGCGCCCCTTTGGTGTAACCTTTTCATGACAGGTAGTAATGAGTTTATCCGCCGCACTGTCAAAAACGGGCTCTCGATGATTACCTCGCGTTTGCAACGAGATAGATCTTTCTTGAACGCTGGATAAAATCTCTGGTCGTTGAATAGATGAGAGCCAGCCAGAGTCTTAGTTCGATGGAAAAAGCTTAACATGACGCCTCCTCATCTTCATCCAAGAGTTTGCGTATTTCAGCTACATCGCACTCAATGTCTGTTTCATCAAAAGTTATATCAACGAACTGTAGCCCCACCCAAGAAAAAGCACATTAAAAAACCTCAAAAAAAGTATTGACGAGTTAAATTCAACTTGCTAATATATTTTGTAGGAAGATCAAGTGATGCAGCACATAATCATTATGTGTGACCGATCAAGTTCAATAGTTCAGTTCATTTAAACTAAGTTATTTAGTTAGTAGGTCACATCTGTTGGTGCAAATCTTCTAGAAGAGAGACATGAGAATGTCTCTCTTTGCTTGTTTACCCATAAGACATGTTCTTCTTTGTTGCAGTATGAAATAGGAAAATAGACCCGAGACTTTCGTAAAGCATACGCTTGCAATGCATACGCAAAGCACTATAATTAGCGACATTATGGAGTTGAATAAAAACAATACTGATGCACCAGACGAACGGAGTGGGGATCTTGAGCGAGTGTTTGGCGTCGGTGCTGAGCGGCTTATCAATCAAATTGCTTATGAGAATCCAAGCTTAAGCCCAGAAGAAGTAGTAGAATACGCATGGTCTCTTATTCCTGAAGCAACGGCGTACATGCAACCTGCGTCCCCGGCTGACCTGGCCCAGAATGCTATCAATATTCATGAAGGTTACGAAGCGCATAGACGAGTTCAGGACGAGACTACCGAGTAACTTTTGACGGGTCTATGGTTTCACAAGCCGATCGGTCAACTTTACCGCTAGTGGCGCGATGACAAGTACAATGGGAAAGGCAACGAGCAAACTAATCCCCCACCTCTGTAACGTGCCCATGGTCAAGACAGCTGCTAACCCCTTGGCAACAAATGTGTTGACGGCCGTAACAATACCGGTCATAGGCAGTACCAGCAGAAAACTTTGAATATAGCGTCTATAGTGTGAATCAAACATTTACTTCAATATATCACAATTAGCACATCCATTATGTTATTGTTCGCGTCGGTGTGCATATATATGGCAACATAAAAACTCCGCGTGGAAGCACGGAGTTTTTATATACTTATTCTGTCTAGACGCCGGAGTACAGTTCGCGTATGCGTTTGGCTGTATGTCTAAACTGTCGTCTCATGTCACTGATGCTCCCCTTCATCTCTGTCTGCAGATCGGCAGGCAAAAGTCCGGGTATTTTATAGATTCTGCTAGAAGTATTGATGTAATCTTTGTACGATACTCTTGACTGTTTCTGCTGTTTGTTCTTGTTGCTCGGAATATAATTAAACATAATTATCCTTCACGTTAGCTTTGTAGAACGAAGCCTAAGCAGTTTCCTACACCCTCCCCTTCAATGATGTGCGTAATAATGTTAGCTTTATGTAGATAGCATACCCTATCAACCAGACCGTGTATGTGCGCGATATCACATGAATAAAGTTTGCATGAGTATATACTAAAGGTATGACGACAGATACATCAGTTAATCGGCCGACGACAAAGGGTGATAATGAAAGTATTATTGCGCACTTTAGTGATGGTCTACTGATGCAGTTTGCGGTTGGTGAGACGATTGTTGATGGGGTCGACGAGCCCAAGGGTGTTTATTTGATCAAAAAAGGTTTCGTCAAAGCCTATTCGATATCCAAGGCTGGTCATGTGAATCTATTACTGATCCACTCGGTCGGTGAGTTTGTTCCCCTGCCCTGGGCGCTAGATGGTGCGCATACGACAGGGCTGTACTATGAGGCAATGACAGATGTGACGGTGTTGCGCGCGCCCAAGGAACGGCTACGTATGGCCATGGGTAATAATAGCTGGTTATCGCAGGAAGTGCTGAAACAAGCGGTGAATGTTCTGGTCATTTATACCCAGCGTATACAAATACTAGAGTACCGATCGGCGCGAGGACGAATTATTGCGGAATTATTGTATTTGGCCGAACGATTTGGCCAGCAAGAAGGCCGCGAGATTTTGATTGATGCACCTATTACTCATCAGGATATTGCAGATTCGATCAATATGACCCGCGAAACTGCCAGTCGAGCACTGGAACAGCTGTTTCAAGAGAAACTTGTCGGACAGCGAGACCATTTGTTTGCTGTGCTTGATCTGCCGCAGTTGCGTGCGGCCCTTAGTTAATGCTACTTTAAGGCCATTATGCTATTGCTTTGAAACGCCCATATCGGCATACTGTTGATATGACGAAAAAAGCGAAACAAACACAGAAATCTCTGACATTTTTCAAAAAGCATCAATACTGGGTGACGGCAGTCATCATTGTATTGGTTGTCTTGGCTGGATTTGGGATGCAATATTGCCTGCATATGAACGCAGACGCTGCGCGTAAAGATAAAATTACGGCGATTTATGACAGTTTCAAACTAAGCGCGGACTATAAACTCACCCATTCGGATGTATTTGGTGACAAACGAGTCTATTCGTGGGATGCGGGTCGTACCTATTCGTCTAGCAAACATTTTATCCGTAACGCAACAGTCAAAGAAACCTCTGCTGAACTGAAAAGCAAGATCGAAGCAGCTGGATTCACCTATTTCGAGGAACCATATCCAGGTGCGACGTTCACAGAATTGCACTTCAAATCTGCTAAGGGCGAATATGTCCGTATGAATGTATCCAGCAAACCGCGAGATGATGTACTGATGGGCAATCAAACACCGACAGCGGCTCAAATCTCTATGGATCCGAACGCTGCACCATCGAATGTGACGCTCAAAGTAAACCTTGACGACAATAACGAATAAAACGCCTGTGCTTGCATAATATAACAGTTACGGCATAATAGCCGTAGACAGCACCGTGTTGTTGCTTCTAGCCCTACGGGTAGAAGAATGAGAGTACCTTTAGAAAGGGTATGATTGGCATGGGTGGGCTCTCCGATCAAACCACAGCCGAAATTACCGGCGCACTGCACGATTATTTCTTGTACGGACAAAGACCGCCAAAAAGTGTCGCAAGACTGATTGGGGTGGACATCGATATATTGGAAAAGACCTTCATGGATCTTCAGCCACATCTCGGTGATCTGACGGGCTATTTGCCCCTCCTCGATCAGCAGTACGGCACATTGAGCCAGTCACAGTACCGAGCAGGTCTGCGGCAGGTGGTAACGAGCGACGGGACGGACGACTGCGATCAAGTCATCCATGTCCTCATGCTGAAAATTTGCCATCGCAAAGCCAAAGATCCGATCGACGAGGCCGAGATTAACGTGTTCTTGTCGCAAATTGGTCACTGGGTTATCTGGTGGCGGATCAATACATCGCAGCATCTAAAGGTAGTAAAAACACCTGGCGAGACGGTCGATCAGATCTACGATATCATGGGCGATGACTATGCCCTCCCCAAGGAGTCCTTTCGGCCTCCGCGGTGTGAGCTCAACCCTGTTGCCCTGCAAATTTCGGACGGCCTCGTTGGGTTGTTCGAAAAGATCAGGGATGATCACAGGCGCAATCTCAAGATGATCGAAGGCTACGTCGACAAGGCGCACGTCCATTCGAAGCAGTTCTAACTACGGTGCTGGCGCTGGCGAGAGCCTGGGATTTCCCTGGCCTCGCTGGCAACAGCAATGAATTTTTATGACAATCCTCACCAGAGGGTTGTTTTTTTATTTTTCAAAAAGCTATTGTTTTATTATTTATTTAATGTAATTATGGAGATATTAATATTAGTGAGGGCAATATTAATACTAAATATTATAACAATTAGGTAGGAGGGAAAATTATGAATTCGGGAGATACAGCATTTGTACTCATTTCCGCCGGACTGGTCATGTTGATGATCCCAGGTCTGGCGTTTTTTTATTCGGGAATGGTACGGGCAAAAAACGTCCTGGCCACTGCCCTACAAAGTTTTTTTGTACTGGGTATTGTGTCGGTACTGTGGGTACTGATTGGATATAGTTTGGCATTTGGGCCAGATGTGAATCACTTGATTGGTGATTTGAGTTACATTGGTTTCAATGGTGTTGGCGAAGAGCCAAACGCTGCCTTGGCGGCAACGGTTCCGCACTTGGCATTTGCTGCGTTCCAGCTGTTTTTTGCCGCGATTACACCGGCGCTGATTACTGGGGCGTTTGCCGAACGTATGAAATTCTCGGCCTATGCACTATTTACGTCGCTCTGGCTACTACTGGTGTACGCACCACTCGCCCACTGGGTTTGGGCACCAGGTGGCTGGATCCGAAACCTGGGCGCACTTGATTTCGCTGGTGGTACCGTCGTGCATATTAGTGCCGGTGTCGCTGCCCTGGCCGCGGTCATGATAATTGGCAAGCGAAACGGTTCGGGCAAAGCTCTGACCACTCCACACAACTTGCCATTTACCATGCTGGGCGCAGGATTACTATGGTTCGGCTGGTTCGGATTTAACGCCGGAAGCGCACTTGCTGCCAATGGATTGGCATCATCGGCATTTGTCGCAACTAACGTTGCTGCGGGTGCGGCCATGCTAGGCTGGGCATTTGTTGACTGGCTACGTCACCGCAAAGTCACAACACTTGGTGCTGTTTCGGGATCAATCGCAGGATTGGTTGCGATTACACCGGCTGCTGGGTTTGTTAACCCAATGGCGGCTATTGCGATCGGTTTGATCGCTGGAATTGTCTGTGCGTATGCGGTTGGTATGAAATCAAAATTTGGCTACGACGACGCGCTCGATGTTGTCGGTGTGCACGCAGTTGGTGGTATTACTGGCGCATTACTCATCGGATTCCTGGCTAGCAAAGCGGTCAACCCTGCCGGAGCTGATGGACTGTTCTTTGGCGGCGATGCATCACTGCTTGGTCACCAAGCGATTGCAGTTGGCGCAGCAGTGGCATTTGCCTTTGTTGCCAGCTGGATACTACTAAAAATTGTCGATAAAACAATCGGACTTCGTGTCAGTACCGAACACGAAATGATGGGCTTGGACAAAACAATGCACGAAGAAGACGGCTATGTATTTGACGAACCAGCGCCTGGTGACACAGTTGTGAATGTCGTCAAAAAGAGCTTTAATAAACGACACTATAGAAGATAGGAGATATGACTATGAACCCACCACTCAAAAATTTCTTGGAACTCACCTACGATGAACTTGAGGTAATGAACACAAAAGCACGAGGGATGACCGATCCCAAAAAAGCCGAAACTGAACATGTTAAATATCTGAACGGTGAAAAACGCATCAAGGCCGTTACCATCTGTTTTTCAGACATTGAAGGCCGTTTGCATATGTTGGATTATGACAAAAAGTTCTTTCTGGACTCGCTAAACAACCTGACGTTTGACGGTTCTTCGATCAAGGGTTTCAGTCAGTTGCATGAATCAGACCTACGTCTGTCGGTCGACTGGACCAGTACGACATTTTTGCCATCGGACGTGTTCGGGCCAGGAAAAGTGCTGGTATTTGCCAATATTTGTAATCGCGACCTGACGCCGTATGAATCGGACTTTCGTGGTCGTTTGCAGCAATATGCTGACACAATCAAGGCCAAGGACGGTCTGGAGGCATTTATGGCGCCAGAAGTAGAAGGATTCCTGCTGGGCGGCGTTGATTCGGAACAGCATTTTGACAAAAAAGTTGGCTTCCAATTAGTCAGCACCGGCGGCTACTATCATTCTCTGCCGCTGGACGAGCTGCGACAATTTATCGATGCGACGGCCGATGCAATTCGGGCCATGGGGTTCAAAAACGAAAAAGACCACGCCGAAGTCGCGCCGTCGCAGTTCGAGATTAACTTTAGTTATACGCATGTTGTCCGGGCTTGCGACCAGATTCAGCTGTACAAAATGCTGTGTCGCCAGATCGCTACTCGCATGGGCCTGACAGCGACGTTTATGCCAAAACCAATACAAAATATCAATGGCAGCGGCATGCATACAAACTTTTCGCTGAGCAAAAATGGCAAAAACTTGTTTTATGACAAAAATGGCCAGGATGGTCTGAGCAAAGTCGGTTGGGAATTCATCGACAAGATTCTGAACCGCGCGCCAGAACTATGTCTTCTGATCAATTCCAGCGTCAACGCATATCGTCGCCTGGATCCAAATTTCGAAGCGCCAAATCAGATCAAAGTTTCGGCCAATGATCGCGGGTCGATGATTCGTATTCCGCTGGGCAACGAAAAAACGGCTCGTATCGAGATTCGCTCGGTTGCACCTGACACGAATCCGTATTTGGCACTCTTTGGCATCCTAAAAACGGGTCTAGAAGACAAAGCGCCAAAACCAGACAAAAACGACAAACGTGCTCGCCTACGATTCTTGCCAGGCAATATCAATGACGCGATTCGCATTTACAAAGCTAGCGATTACATCACCGATATCTTGGGTGAATCCGCCAAAGAAAAATACGTGACACACAAACAAAACGCCGCTTATCGCAGCCCACGGGAACTAGGGACGACGGTCAAGGACAACGAGGTCATATTCCACCACGAAATTACAAATCAGTATTTGTGGAATCAGTTCTAGAACAGGATATATTTGCAATTATTGCAAAAAGTACTAGACTGAGGGAAACGGGAGATGCTATGGAACTACCAAACACAGGTGGGGAAAAACGGTACAATCTTGGACGCGGCAAAAAAGCTGCGGAAATCCTTGCCAAGGGAATTAAATCACTTGGAACGGGCGTCGAAGCCTTGAGCTCGATGGACATACCAATCACGGATGTTCGCGATAGCCTACGGCCAATCGCCAAACGTGCGCTAGACGTATTTGGACCAGAGGGCAAATACGTCAAGCAGTCCACCCCTGAACTAAAGGAGATGGTGGCATGGATGAAACGTCAGGCAGATCCTGATGGCACGGGTTGGACAGCAAAGTGGTTACCAGGTATTTATAAGTCACAGGGCGAACGACTGTCTCATGGACAGTTTGGCGTCGCTAAAAGGGTTATGGAATACCAAAAAACACAGAATTTCAAACCAATAAACATGAATCAAGCTCGCAGTGATCAGGGTGATCTTAGCTTTGGTTGGGGTGTCGAGGCTGATGACCAAGTACGAGCCGATGCCGCAATGAGAGATATGAGTGACGAAGAGGTAGCTGCAAAGGTCGCGCAGGAATACGCTGCCGGTGCGATGCTTTACGGCCACCAGAGTACTTGGGATGAGTCCAAGAAAGAAATGTACGAACATGTCGTTCCATACGGCAATCTCAATGAGATTGGAACATTGCCACTATCCGAAGATGGGACGCGGATTCGCGGTCTTGCATCTGTGCCCTATTACGCAACGATTGAGGATGCCGAGATTGCTCTCCTCAGAGAAGAAATAGATGCTCTCTATGGGCCAGATGTCGCCGCGTAGAGTAGAACTATTACTACTTTCGAAACAATTCACATCCTGCTACGCTTAAATAGAGGGGTAATTCCATTTGAGTTAATTAAAATTTAATCATTTGCTGTCATTATAGAGGTAGGGCTATGAGAGTTTTAGTAGTAGAAGATAACAAGCATGTAGCAGATGCACTGAACGCGACATTACGTGGTACGTATATTGTTGATGTCGAAAATTCCGGCCATGCTGCACTCGCGAATATAAACATTCCTAATTATGATGTTATTTTGCTTGATCTGGGACTGACCGATATGAGTGGCCAGGAGGTATGCCAGCAACTGCGCGCTAAGAAGATCACGACGCCAATCATTATTGTCACTGGCGATGATGCAGCGACCAGCAAGGTGAAGCTGCTTGATACTGGTGCCGATGATTATATTACCAAGCCGTTTAACGGTGACGAACTAAAAGCTCGGATCCGTGCCGTCATGCGTCGTGATTCGCAGAAAACAACACCCGCCAACTTTGTCGTTGGTGATCTCGAGCTTGATCCCGCAAATCGCACTGTGCTACGCGAGGGGCGCCAGGTAAAACTGCGGCGCAAAGAATTTGATCTGTTGGAATACATGATGCGTAACCCCGGACGTGCACTGAGTCGTCAGATGGTGATAGATCACGTCTGGGAAAATAGTGATGGACTCTGGACGAATGCTGTTGATGTACATATCAAGTGTCTTCGTGACAAGGTTGACCGGCCTTTCACGACACGGCTGATAAAAACGGTTTATGGCGTGGGCTACAAGCTGGATGTTCCTGTAACAGAAGGTATGGTAGCGAACACTTAATCATAATCTTTGATTATGGTAGAAAGGAGGGTGGCAATGAGCGAATTACTCAAAACGGTCTTGACCGACAAGACAAAACGTAGCAGTTCGGCAAGCAAAGCAGCAGCTGCACGTGTAGCTGACGACTTTGCGCCATGGGGTTGGAGCGCCGTCGAATAGCGTCCCCTACTGGTTAAATAAACTTATGGAATCACCAACAGTGGTTCCATAAGTTTATTTGTAGTATGATATCAGTAGTTTAGGTGTAAAAACGCTTAAAAATTATGAAATGGCATGGACTTTATCGGCGATTATTATCGCCCACAGCCCGTAATGAGGATACCCGTCGTCGGGAATTAATCCTCAATATTTTGCTGGTTGGGATTATCTGCCTCAACATTATCTTGTTTGCCATTACTGTTGCCGGATCGATCATTCGTGGTGCAGCCTATGGCGGCACGCCACCTCTGGAAGAATTTATTGTCGTGGCTATTTTTGTGCTGTTTCTGTTTCTTTCGCGCAAAGGCTTTCATCGCCTGGTCGCCTATTTGTTTACGGGTATATTTTTTTTGCTGGCGACTTGGCCAACGGTTGTCTGGGGTATTTTGCTTCCTCAAGGTATATTGACCTATAGTTTGGTGATCGTGATGTCGGGTGTGTTGCTGAGTAGTCGGGTGGCGTTCTATATTACGCTCCTCATGTTTCTGACACTACTGACGATTGCGCATTTAGCTGATGTCGGAACGATTCATTACGATACCAAATGGATGCTGACGAACGGTAGTTACGGCGATGTGATCGCCTATGGATTTACATTTGGTATGATTGCGCTGGTGGCGTGGCTGTCTAATCGCGAGATTGAGCGATCACTGGGGCGTGCATTGGTTTCGGAAAAAGCGCTGATAAAAGAGCAGCGTTCGCTCGAAAGCAAGGTGCGCGAACGAACCGAGGCGCTCGAAAAGGCACAGGTTGAAAAAATGATGAACTTGCAACGATTTGCGGAATTTGGGCGGTTGAGCTCTACCTTGTTGCATGAACTAACGAATCCACTGGTGGCGGTGTCATTAGAGTTAGAGCAAATAGAGGGTAAAAATCGTTCAGAATTTGTCAGTCGCGCACGTGAAGGCATTGCTCATATGGAACAATACGTCGAAACTGCCCGGCGCCAGCTGCGCAACGAAAGCGAAATACGATTGTTTGACATTGCTGGCGAAATTAAGCGTGTAGCAGGATTTTTGGAACCAAAGGCCAAGGCTCGAAAGGTTCATTTTGCATTTGAACTGGTTGAAGCGATTGATATCAAGGGAGACAGTATTCGATTTGATCACATTATTTCTAATCTACTGAGCAATGCGATCGATGCCTATGACGATGTCAAAGACAAAATGCCCAAGATTGTATCAGTCAAAATGGCCCACACTGGTCAAACGGTCGAAATCACGGTTGCCGATCATGGCGGCGGTATTACCAAAACTCAGCTTGCCCACCTCTTTGAACCGTTTTATACGACCAAACAGATATCGCGTGGGACGGGGCTTGGTCTAGCGATTGCAAAAAATGCTGTCGAGGAAGCATTTCAGGGAACGATTTCGGCGTCATATAGTAAGCAACGTGGTACGTTGTTTGTCGTAAAGCTGCCTTTAGGATGAGATGAGTACAAAGGGTGGGCTTGAATATATCCAGCAGCATCAGCAGGCTGGCGGTGGCTTTCAGTCGTATCGTTTAGACGAGCCAAAAGTGAAGCGTGCCAAATCGTATCAGACGACATTTGTTCCAAGTTTGATTGCGTTGGCACTGGATGATGTGGGGGGAAGTGAGCCGATCAAAGACAAAATAGCCACATTTTTGATGGCACAAAAAAGTCCGGCCTGGTCGTGGAATTATTGGGATCGATCATCGCCTTTGATGAGTACATTGCCCTATCCTGATGATCTGGACGACACATTTCTGGCACTGTCTGCATTGATGCAACACGATCCAAAACAACTCGATCCTACCGCTATGGCCGAAATTGCGAATCTATTATTTGCGACCGAATCAAAAACGGGCGGGCCCTATAGGACGTGGCTAGTGGACAAAACGCCCGACGATGTCTGGCGTGATGTTGATTTGGTAGTCAATATAAATATTGGCTATTTTTTGTCTTTGCAGGACGTGTCGTTGCCTCATGTGGACGCATTGGTTGCAAAGGCAATCAAACAAGGCAAAATCGAATCGCCCTACTACCCGCCTCTCCTGCCTGCCGTGTATTTTTTGGCACGATGGTACAATGGCGATCAACTGGACAAGCTGTGCCAGCTCGTGCTCGGACGACAAATATTAGGTGCGTGGGAAAGTCCGCACGTCGCGGCTCTGGCGATCAGTTCGTTACTGCGGCTTGGGTATTCGGCTGACAAATTGGAAGCTGATGTTCGATATGTGCGTGAATCTCAGGCCAGCAATGGTAGCTGGCCTGCCGGTCCAACATGTGTCGACACGATTCGATCGAATGAGACCAAGAAATATTTCACGGGTGCCGCGACACTGACGACTGCCCTCTGTTTGGAGGCACTGAATTTGTATGATCAAGCGCTTGCACCAAAGCAAACCAAACAATCTCCTCGGCCGCTGGAACGTGAATATAAAGCAGTTGTTGATGAGGTAAAAAATAGCATCAATAATCTCGCCGAACCCAATCTAATAGCAAACACAAATGAAGTGCTCGAAAAAATCTTGGCGCGTGATACTGATAAGCAAATCGTGATTTTACCATGGGTAGTTCAGGGTGCTGCAGGCGTAAAAACGAATGAAAAAACGCTGCATAATTTGGCTATCGCGAGTCTGTGGGGCTGGATGGCGTACACGGTGTATGATGATTTTTTGGATGATGAGGGCGATCCAAAGCAGTTGCCAAGTGCGATAGTTGCCAATCGGAGTTTGTTGGTAACGCTCCGTGCAACACTTGCTGATAATGCGGCATTTCACGGTGAAATAGCTATGATTATGAATCGACTAGACGGTGCGAATGCATGGGAGGTGAATCATTGTCGCGGGCGGATCGAGGATGGTCGATTATATATTGATACACTTCCGGATTACGGTGATTATTCGCAATTGGCAGACCGATCGCTGGGACACACGATTGCGGGACTTGGTGTGCTGTATGCAGCCGGTGATGTGTCTGATGCACCCAGAATGGTTGCCCTACGAACGTTTTTTCGTCACTACCTCATCGCTCGTCAATTGAATGATGATGCACATGATTTTGAACAAGATTTGATGCTGGGTCATGTGAATGCGGTTGCAGTGTTTGTTTTGCAAAAATGGATGACCAAACACGCGCTCAAATCTGGTATTCATCTACACAAAGACATGAAGGCGTTGCGGCTTATCATGTGGGAAGACGTGATTGATGTCGTGTGCGGTACGATACAGGATCATCTAGACGCTGCGCATGATATTCTCAATGATCCTGCTGTTGGTTTGGATCAAAAGTACCTACAGCCACTCCTGACGCCTCTAGAAGAAGCAACAGCCAAGGCACTTGCTGGACGAGATGAAGCTCAGAAATTCATCTCTTCTCTCTCGTCGTAAAGCATATTCATTTCACGTTAATTTAATATCTACTCGCTATAATTAGTTTGTGACTACTCTAATTTGGAGGGCAGTGCATGATACGGAACAAATATTCGTTCGTTTCAGTCGTCGTATTGATGGCTTTTTGCGTCTGGATACTCCATCCAGATACAAAAGACGCCTCTGCGCAAACAATTCCTCCTCCAATCGTGTCATCGACCAGCCAGATACGGGGGCAAGTTAAACTGTTCATGGGTGTTCTCCTCGCAGGCCTATGTACGGTAACGGTGCATTCGTATTTGGCAAAACGCATTCTTTATAAATAAATCTATAGCAAACACCCCGCTATTATGCGGGGTGTTTTGTTTGTTATACGGTTCTCCCTAAGCGATGTGAACCAGTTGGAATTTGTGAGCTTTTAGCCCAGCTCCCCACTGAATGGTGTCGCTGATGGTTTTGCCGAGTAGTGTCTGGCCAAGTGGGCTTTTGGCGCTGATGCGGCCATCGCTCGGATCGGCTTCGATGCTATCGACGATTGTGTAGCGAATCATGCGGCCACTGGTGTCGACCATATCGACGACTGATCCCAGGGCGACGACGAGTGCATCGCGCTTGCGTGGAAATAGTGTCGCGCTCGCGAGGTAGGCTTTTTTGTCGACAAGCTGTAATTCGATTGCTTCTAGCTGTGCTAGTTTCTCGATTCTGGCGAGTCGTTGATCATGTCCATCGGTTTTATCGAGTTCACGTAATTCGCGAATGATGATCTGCTGATCGTGCTCAAGTCGGCTGACAGATTTTTTGAGCTCTTTCATACCCTTTTTGCTAAGAAAGGTTGTTGTGGTTGCTGTATTCATTTTTTGGTCCTCCTTTACTGGTTCCTAGTAGTAACACGGCAATCGCAAAAGGTGGTGTTGAAATTGCGCTCCCTGACTACGTTGTCTAGTATGGACTTATTGTCTGAGAATTATATGAGATATTTCACATTAAACTATATTACAACGTTTATGGTTATGGATTGCTCTGAATCTCTTCTCCTATAGTATCTGGTATAATAACCCTAATGCTTTACTATAATAAATCGGTCAGCGCGACGCTTCATGACCTAGACACGTCCGAAGGTGGACTGGCAGGTATCGAGGCGGCTGAACGGCTACGGCAGTATGGTCCTAATGCGATTCGAGTGGTAACGGAAGCTTGGTGGCGCAAGATTATTGAGCCGTTTGTGAATGTATTTATGCTCGTTCTGCTGGTCGCGGCAATTATTAGCGTGTTTAATCATGAAGTGCTGGATGCGGTTATTATCGTGATTATCATGGGGATTAGCGCGGCAATTTACTATATTCAGCGGCTTTCGACTGATCGGATTTTGCGATCGCTTTCCCGGCATGATATTCAGACGGTCGAGGTGCTGCGTGACGGTGAAAGTGTGCGAATTGACACGATTGATTTGGTACCCGGGGATATTATTCTGCTGTCTGAGGGTGAGAAAATTCCGGCAGATGCACGATTGATTGCTGGCGATAATGTTCGAACTGACGAGGCGCTCCTAACTGGTGAATCGACCCCCATTAGCAAACAAATCGAAACGTTACATGACGAAAAAGAAATCTATGAACAGAGTAATATGTTGTTTCAAGGTTCGTTCATAGTTGGTGGTGACGCGATTGCGGTTGTTGTTCATACGGGTAATGATACTGAGTTTGGCCAGCTGGCTGCGCTAGCCAGCGATAACGAAACGGCCAGCCCAGTTCAACACAAAATCGACAAATTGATTAACCAAATTATTACGGTTGTTGGTGCGATGGCGGTGGTGGCGTTTGGGCTGAGTTTGCTACGAGGAATGGAAATTGCGGATTCGATTCGATTTGTAATGGCGCTATCTGTCAGTGCCGTACCAGAGAGCTTGCCAGTGGCGATTTCGGTGATTTTGGTTCTGGGTATGCGACGCATGGCGGCCCGCAAGGCACTGGTGAGTAATATGGCGGCGATTGAAAGCGTGGGCGCACTAACGACGATTGCGACCGACAAAACAGGGACACTTACCAAGGATCAGCTGACGGTTCAGGCGATTTGGCATCCGAAACACCAACATCGTCATATTCACGAATTTATCCAAAAAACGATTAATAACGGCAGCGTCAAAGCACACGATCCGCTTGATATAGCCTTGATTAACTATGCAGAGAAAGAAAAGACTAACCCAGTTGTCGGTGACCTCCTGGCAAGCTTGCCATTTGATCGATCGGTCGCCATGAGCGGCAATATGTGGCAGCACGGTATTAACTATACTTTAGCGGTCAAAGGCACACCTGAACATATATTGCAGCGGAGTGCGCTGACGACTGCAGAACACGAGGAAGCGACGCTTGCACTCCACCAGCTAACTGGAAATGGCTATCGTGTGATTGCGCTGGCCGAAACGACGCTGGGTCATCCGATCACCAGATTCGAAGACGTGCCACATCATGCTAAATTTGATTTCATAGGATTTATTGCTGTTGCTGACGTGCTGCGACCCGAGGCGCGCAAAGCGATTCGACTGGCCCAAAATGCGGGCGTGACGGTCCGCATGATTACCGGTGACCATTTGGAAACAGCTTATCATATTGCCCGTGAACTTGGGATGGTCAGTAGCCGTGATCAGATTTTTGATAGTCGTCATATGTCGGTCATGAGCGACGAAGAACTGGATAGTGCGATTCATGATGTTCGTGTGTTTGCGCGTGTGACGCCAGAGCATAAATATCGCATTTTAGAACTATTAAAACGTCACCATATCACAGCGATGACGGGCGATGGTGTCAATGACGTCCCTGCCCTCACCAGTGCGCATGTTGGCGTCGCAATGGGCAGTGGTTCGCAGATTGCCAAGGACGCCGGTGATATTATTTTGCTGGACGATAATTTCAAAAGTATTATTGATGCGATTCACGAAGGCCGCGTCATTATCGCCAATATTCGCCGTATGCTCTACTACCTACTGGCAACAAATGCTGGTGAGGCGCTGACGATGATGGGTGCGCTGGTGGTTGGACTGCCCTTGCCGCTCGTACCGGTTCAGATTTTGTGGGTCAACCTAGTGACTGATTCGGCGATGGTTATTCCCCTCGGGCTAGAACCGGGTGAAAAACATATTATGCAGCATCCGCCGAAACGTCCCAATGCGCCGATTCTTAGCAGGTATATGGTGTCACGAATGATACTTATCGCGCTGAGCATGGCGACGATCACACTAGGCATCTATCATTACTTTGGTCAGCTCTATGGGTATGAGTATGCGCAGACGATGGCGTTTAGTGTGCTGGTAGTGATGCAGTGGTCAAATGCGATCAATGCACGCAGTGATTATCAATCGATTTTTGGACGGCTAAAAGTATGGAGTAGTCCGTTTTATATTGGGTTGGCAATCGCAATGATATTGCAAACACTGGCTATTTTTGGGCCGTTTAGGTCGCTACTGCACGTCTATCCGGTCGCAATTGGCGATTTATATGTGACAAGCCTTATTGCGTTTATTGTCCCTGTTGTTCTGGTCGAACTACACAAATTTATTGGACGCAGGCGGCATTTGATTAATGTAGCTGCGGCTCGTCTAGAATAATTCAGCGTTGGTGAAGCAAAACTTAACAGGGGGTTTTGCTTCACCAACGCCGCACCACCTATTTCCTGTCGAAATGGGTGGTGGCGCTGTTGGTTTAGACGATTTTACCGTCTTGTAGTTTGAACGTACGGTCTGTTTTGCCAGCGATATCTAGGTCATGAGTGACGGCCAGAATCGTGGTGTTTTGACTGCGCGAAAGATTGTGTAACAGGTCGAAGATCATCTTGCCGGTTGTGCTATCCAGGTTGCCAGTTGGTTCGTCGGCCAGAATGACCGATGGTTGGTTGGCAAGTGCCCTGGCAATACTAACGCGCTGCTGCTGTCCACCGCTCAGACGGCTTGGGTGACGCAGCTGTTCGTCTTCCTCTAACCCTACTTCCTCGAGTAGTTTCTGGGCACGACCACGTCGCTCGCGGGCAGGAACGCCGCCAAATTCCAGCGCCAACATGACGTTTTCTAATGCCGAAAGATTGGGAATCAGATTGTAATGCTGGAATACAAAGCCAATCTTTTTGGCACGATAGCCTGTTTGTTCGTGGGCAGACAGTTTGGCGATGTCTTGTTTGTCTACATGGATTTCACCGCTGGTTGGTACGTCAAGCGCGCCGAGCAAACTAAGGAGTGTACTTTTGCCTGATCCAGATTTGCCGATAATGCTGGCAAATTCACCGGTTTTGACTGAAAAGCTAACGTTGTTGAGCGCATGAACGGTTCCACTGTGAGTTGTGAACGATTTGGTAAGATTTTTGACAGTAAGTGACATGATATTTCTCCTATTCTGTCCTTAAGACTTCCGCTGGGCGGACTTTAGCGATTAACCATGCAGGTAATGCACTTCCAACAATAGCGATCAGTAGTGTGATGCCAATGGCCGATGCAAAGACTTGTGGCGTGACAGTGCTGGTGACAGTGCGGACGTTTGCACCGATTTGGCCACCTGCACGACTGGCGAAGTTTCGGATACCACCACCTGCGCCACCGGCACCTCGTGCTGCGGTCGCCTGGCTGGTTTCTTGGCCTTGGACAAGTGATTGAGTGATATTGCCACTAATCAGTACACCGCCCGCAAGACCGATAATACCGCCAATAATAGTCAGTGTGAGTGCTTCTGTGACGAACTGCGTGATGACTTTGAAATTGTTGCCACCGATGGCTTTGACGACACCAATTTCGCGGCGACGTTCACGGACGATCATCGTCATTGTCAGCAAGATGATGGCTGCTCCAGCGACGGTTGCGCCGATAACACCAGTCATGGCGAGGTTGCTGATGCTTTGTAATGAACTGACGCTTGATTGAGCCTGTTCTTGCTGGCTGGTAATGTCGGCTTTGTCGGCAAGTGTTGTTTTCAGGCTACTGACGACACTCGCAACATTGTCGGCGCTATCGACGGTAACGTTGATACTACTGATAGCCCCGGCCTGCGTAGTGAGGTTTTGTACCGTTGCGAGGGGCATGATTATGCCGCTGTCCTGGAAGGTATTGCCGCTGCTGTAGATGCCTTTGACAGTAACCGTTTGGGTGTATGCGGTAAATGTACTGCCAACGGTCAGGTTATTTTTTGTTGCCAAGGTTTGTCCGACCAATGCGACAAGATCGCTACTGTTGCCATTGATGGTCGCGCCACTGCTAATGGTGAGTGTGCCACCGTTTGTGACTGTAGAATTAGGGTCGGTTGTGCCCGTGACGGTTGTACGCGGAGTTGGTGGAGTGCGTGGAGCTGCACTTTCACCACCGCCACCACTAAAGTTGCCTCCGCCGCCACCTTCGAATCGCTGTTGGCGCTGACCAAACGTGCCGAGTGTCAATGACGGCGTCAAGTTAGTGTCGGTACTCGCCATTTGGTCACGTAATGACGAATTGGCAGATTTGACATGGGCAGTGCCAACAACTTTTTTCAACTGATCGCTCGTCAAATTATCCCCACCACCAAAACCACCACTAATACCCGCTGGGTTAATGGTAATTCCAGTTGCAGTACTGCCTTTGAGGTCACTAATTTTGGTTTCCACGCTCGACCTGGCGACCAACATCGCCACAATCAGGCCGATACTAATGCCCAACATGATAACGATCGCGCCCGATCGCAGCGGACTTCGAAGGGCGTTTTTGACACCTCTACTGACTACGTTCATATTCCTACTTTCCTATAATTCTTATTGATTATGAAAGTAGTTTATAAACAATTATTGAGATTCTGCTTGGGATTTGTATATTGGCAGTAGAAAGGTAAACGTCGTGGCGTGATTCGGGGCGCTGCTAGCAGATAGCTCACCGTTATGGAGCTGAATAATTTTTTTGGCAAGTGAAAGCCCAAGCCCATGACCATTATCTGCATTATTTTTCGTACGTGCCGTATCGGCGCGATAAAACCTATCAAAAATATGGGGCAAATCTTCCTCGCTAATCCCGGTACCTGTATTGGTAATTTCAAAACAGGCTTGTCGGCTACGCAGACTAGTAGTGACTGCAACTAGCGAATCTTTAGGGCTGTATTTGAGTGCATTGTCGACCAAAATAGTGATAAGTTCTTCCAGACTAGCGCGATTTGCGTTAACGCTATAATCTTTGCTGCTAGGGATAAAAGAAATACGTTTGCCGTTTCGGTCGTATTTTTTTACAACCTCGTCTGTTATCTCATTGAGTGAAAGTTTTTCGGACTCTAATTGATCATGATCAAGTCGTGACAACTGCAGGAGAGTCTGTGCAAGATTGCTAAGTTTATTCACTTCTTCGAGATTGCTTTTCAACAGTGATTTCATTTCGTTTTTTGTTAAGTCTGGATCACGTAATGCAACCTCTAGTTCTGTTTTTATAACGGCAAGTGGTGTTCGTAGTTCATGGCTGGCATCGCTAGTAAATCGTGACTGAGCTTCGTGTGAATCCTCAATCGGCCGAAGTGTCCGGCGCGCCAGGAAATAACTTCCGGCACCACCCGCAATTAAAATAAACAGGTTTACATAAAATAAATTCTCTATAATATTTTGCCTCGCATTTGCATCTTGGTCGCTACGAAACGACGAATATCCAGTGTCATGCTGACCACTAGGTGGCAGAGGGATGACATTCAGGCCGTTCAATCTATCTGTTTCTTGTCGCTCAAAACGGCTCTGTAGTTGCTCTAATCGCAGGCCTAGTTCGCTGGTTGTGGAATTAAAAATATAGACACTAAATAACAAACTGATACTCATTAAAATTAATAAGTACCAACCCGTGAGTTTCAGCGTTGCGGAATGAAACATGCCTTGGTTATTTCGCCTCGAGCTTGTAACCAAATCCACGAACAGTGTGAATTAACGGTTTTTTGAACGGTTCATCGACTTTGTTACGAAGGTATTTGATGTACACTTCGACAGTATTGTGTAATACGTCGGCATCGTAATCCCACACGTGGCTAATGATGTTTTCTTTGCTCATTGGACGGCCCTGGTGGCGTAGCAGATATTCCATTAGTGCAAATTCTTTGCTGGTCAGGTGAATGTCTTTGCCTGCACGTTCGACTTTGTAGGTGACGGTATCGAGTGTCAGATCACCGGCGGTCAGGATGACACTTTGTTGTTCGGTTGGTCGTCGCAAAAGTGCACGAGTACGGGCTAGTAATTCTTCGAGTGCAAAAGGTTTGACCAAATAGTCATCTGCCCCACTGTCGAGACCCTTGGTTTTATCGGCAGTATTGCCGAGTGCGGTCAATATCAGAACAGGAACATGAATTTTGGCTTTGCGCATTTCTTCGACAATCTTGATACCGTCGTACTCACCGGGGATCATACGGTCAATAATAGCCAGGTCATACGGTTCGGTTGTGGCCATGGCATAGCCTTCGTCACCGTCGTAGGCGACGTCAACTGCATAGCTTTCTTGCTCGAGCGCCTTTTTCAGTGCCCTTGCAATTTTGTGTTCATCCTCTACAATCAGTATTCTCATATTATGATTGTACCTCTTTTAACTTATAGCATGCTGTGAATAATCTCACATTTAGACTATATTTAGTCAGTATATTTCTGACTCCAGGAGTCCATAGTGCGCAGAATCGGCAAAAGATCATGTCCCTTATCTGTCATTCGATATTCACAGCGGCTACTGTCAGTTTTTTCTTTACTGATAATTCCTTGCTCTTCGAGATGTGACAAGCGTGCAGATAATGTGCGTGGATTAATCCCGCCAACCAGGTCTTGCAATTGGCAAAATCGTACCGTATCTTGATTCAGGAAAAAACGTAGCAGCTGCGGGGTCCATTTGTCGCCCAGCACCTCTGTTGCTGAATTGATACTGCCAATTGTTTGCGTTGTCATACTAACTATTACTATACATTATGTAGCAAGAATGGTCAAAGGGTTAAGTATAAGCGGCTTGTCTGTGGAGATAATCTCGGGTATAGTAACGGTATGACGAAAAAAACAAAATCAAAAGAATTTGGAATCTTCACTCGCCGTTCATTCGAACCGTTCAAAATGACGGTTGCAATCTCGGCGGCTGCAGGCACGGCTATCTTGCTCCTTGCAATGATGACAATTGGCTAGTGAGCCTATTTCGTTGATTTTTTCTTGCCAAATATAACGCTCAGTGACAAGCGTTTAGAATATTCGAGTGCGCCGTAGCGGAACATGCGCACGGCAACAGATAGTGCGATGGTTGCACTCATCGCAAGGATTCCGATGCCTAGCAGCGCCTCTGGTACTGACAGATTGCCAACGGCATTTCGTAACATCAGCGGAATTGGTGCGGTTAATGGGAAAAACGATAGAAACTTGACCAGACCCGAATCGGGTTGCGAGATAAATAGCGTTACTGCGTAGAGTGGTCCAAAAATCAGTGCCATTGTCATGCCGAAATACCCACCTGCTTCTTTGGCGGTTGGTGTTGCGGCACCAATTCCGACCAAAATTCCGGTAAATAGCAGAAAGCTGAGTGCAAAAACGGCAGCACCGATAGCAATGCGAACAGGATCGAGAGGAATGTTCGTCAGGTCCAGGCTCGGCAGAGATAACTGATCGTGGAAGAAGAAATAGACAACCGAAATTGGCGCCAAAATGACCAAAGTTTGAATCGTCGCCAGTACAATCAATGACAGAATCTTTCCTATGATCAGCGTTCGCGCCTCGATAGTCGTCAGGATCATCTCGATAACGCGGTTTTCCTTCTCCTCTGTTGTACTGGTCAGCATTTGGTTACCAAACATCGCGATTAATGCGTAGAACAGCACCAGGAATATGCCAGGTGCAATTAGCTGTGCGAATCCATCGAACTGCTTTCCATCCTTGTATGTCGTGTCGCTAAACACCACTTTGTCCTGCAAAATTGCGGTTGTTTGTGGGCTGACTGTCGGTGCGACAGATTGTTGCAGCATGACTTTGGCGATACCGTCATAACGGCCGTTATCAAATAGCCCGACGTCTTTGCCGTAGACTTCGACATGGCTTTTGCCCACATTCTTTGGATAGTAAATATAGGCGTCTAATTTGCCCGATGTGACCTGGTCGATTGCTGCTTGTTTATCCCTGGTTGTTTTAGCACCAAGTGCCGATACGAGTGCTGGATTGATGAGCCCACTTTCGTCTGTCACCAGGATCGAAAACTTCTGGTTCTTGGTGTTATTGGCGGCTTCGTCAGTCGTTTTGTTCGAGAAAAAAATGATCGCAAACACAGCACAGATGATAATCGGAAACGCCAATGCCATGATCCAAAATGACTTTTTCTTGAGCGTCCGGATGACCTCAAAACGGAATACAGTACCCAAATTATGCATTATGATTCCTCCTCTGGCTGTTCGTTTTCGTCGCCGTAGACTTGCAGGAATATATCGTCCAGACTACGACCACCAAATTTCTTTTTGACTTCGGCGACTGTGCCGTAGGCGTGCGCTTTGCCGTCTTTTAGTAAAATAATCCGGTCACACAGTCGTTCTACTTCTTCCATTTGGTGGGTGACAAAGATAATCGTCGCGCCAGCCTGCTGGTGTTCTTCGATAATATCCATCAGTAGCTTGCGATTTACTGGGTCGAATCCTTTGGTCGGTTCGTCCAGAATCAATAGTTCTGGTTCATCCATGATGGTAATCCCCAGCTGGATTTTTTGTTGCTGGCCGCCAGATAGTTTATCCAGGCGAGTTTTGGCTTTGTCGGCTAGTTTGACACGCTCCAGATACTTCATCGAACGGTCTTTGGCGTCTTGGTGCGACAAACCTTTTAGCTGGCCGAAATAAATCATGACATCAATCACGGTTTCTTTTTTGTAGAGTCCGCGCTCTTCAGGTAGATACCCTAATTTCACATTCCCCGAAACTGAAAAAGGCTTGTCGTCGATCAACAGCTTGCCAGCAGTCTGTTCGTAAATGCCCAGTAGTGCCCGGATGGTGGTTGTCTTGCCCGATCCATTACTGCCCAAAAATCCAAAGACTTCGCCGCGTTTTACATCAAACGACAAATCTTTGATGACTGTTTTGCTACCAAAATCCATTCGAAAATGATCGATTTTTACCAGCGGTGTCGTTGTTTGTTTCATGCTCCTATATCAGCCAGGTCGAAACCATATTCTTCCAAGGTAGCAACGACCAATTCCTTGTCGCCTATCCTGTATTCGTGGGCTAATACGTCCAAAAACTCACCTGCATTTTCATAAATGATACCGCCGAATTCGTACACACTTGGAGTCTCAGTCATATTTAATCCCCTTTACCTCATTATAGCACCAAGCATTTTGCGCGGGTCGGGTATACTAGGATAAGTAAACGAAAGGAAACATATGCTTGAAGGCACGAAACTAGCAAATTTTGAACCAATCGCAGTGGTTGATACTCTGCAAATTATTGATACCGTTCCAGGAACGGGCGCAGAGGTACCAGCAGGGGCAACGATCACTGCACACTACACTGGCGCACTTGTAACTGACGGAACAATCTTCCAAAGTTCACACGATCGTGGCGAACCGGTCACATTCGGTCTAAGTCAAGTTATCGCAGGCTGGACCCAGGGTGTTCCTGGCATGAAAGTCGGTGGCACGCGTCGTTTGGTTATCCCAGCCGCACAGGCCTATGGCGCCAGCTCTCCAGCCGCAAATATTCCAGCAAACTCCGATTTGGTGTTTGATATCGAACTTGTCGCACTTGCCTAAGAATCTATTCTAATTCTCGGTTTCTCGAGCCACTACAATTGTAATGATGCGGGTAACCGCCAGGTGCCAAGCAATGCTTGGCACCTGAGCTGGTTGTTCATCCAGTGGACCGCAAGGGCCATAGGAATATTTCTTCTTCCGTTTCGACGCAGATTTCGCAGTGTGCCACATTCTTCATTATCAGAGGGATCTTGCGGTCTTGGCCGGTGAAGAGTACGGCTTGCGACTTGCTGTCTGGGTCATTTCTTTCCCACCACGGCAACACATACAGGTTTCCGACTGCTTCGCTGAAGATCGTCGTGGTGTCGAGTAGAGTGTTCTCCTCCCCCCACGTGATATCAAGCTCGCGGCCAGGTTTGTTATCCTCTTCCATATAGAATCGCCAGTCGCGGTATCCCATGCACGCCCACTCAGGGCGATACTTGGTCTGCGTGACGAAAAAATATTTTCCGTCGTACGGTGAGATCAGGAACAGACGGATTTCACGAGATTTGGGTAGCTCGTGAAACTTTGCCTGCCATATCCTGTATTCGGCTTGGCCGACGTATTGCTCGTTGTCGAACGTTATGACATCGCCCTTCCTTTGATAGGTTCCTTCGGTGTGCTGCGCCGGGTAGACGTAGGACACGGATTCGTTATCTGGAATGTACGACGGACTAAAGGCGCCGCCACGTCGCTCTGTGGTTCGAAGATTGGCAAGGGGCCAAAAGTTCTTACCATCGTCGCTGTGGTAGACACTTCCTGCGGTATGGCGTGCTCGCCGCCGCAAAAAGTGAATTACCTTACCGCTGGCTGCAACAAAAGTAGTGAGTGTCGTGCACTCCCCGTTGTAGCGCATGTTTCGTTCCTCTCGGTTGGATTGTGCCGGACAATATAGTCATTGCAAACGACCATATTGTCTGGCAAAATCGTACCGTTGGATGAACAATCAGTTTTGAATGTACGTGGAACCATGAGGCTCAACACATGACGGGTATTATACCATATTGTGGTTTATAAACAAAGATTCCAGAAAGCGTATAATAGAGACATAAATGGAGGTGTATATGTTCAAAGATAGCAAAGCGTTTAGCGGATTTTCAGTAAATGATTTTGATGCAGCCAAACAATTCTACGGTGAAACACTAGGGCTGGATGTTGAACAAACACCGATGGGTTTGCAGCTCAATATTTCAGGCAGTAACCCGATTTTTGTCTACCAAAAAGACGATCACCAACCAGCTGATTTTACGATTCTTAATTTCCCCGTCGAGGATATCGACACAGCAGTCGATGCATTAGTCGAAGGGGGTGTGACATTTGAACACTACGAAACAGCACACCAGGACGACAAAGAAATTGCGCGTGGCCGCAGCGTCAACATGGGGCCAGATATTGCGTGGTTCAAAGACCCAGCTGGTAATGTCCTGTCAGTTTTGCAGAATTAGGCTTCTTCTAGTCCTTTGATATCGATTTTGCCCATTTTCAACATGGCTTGCATGACGCGCTGTGATTTTTCGTGGTCCGATCCTGCCATTAGTTCACCTAATTGTTTTGGTACGACTTGCCATGACACGCCAAATTGGTCTGTCAGCCAGCCGCATTGGCCTGGCTTGCCGCCATTTACCGTCAGTTTTTCCCAGTAGTAATCGACTTCGTCTTGGTTATCGCAGCTGATGAATAATGAATTGCCGTCGGCAAATTTGAAGTGATCGCCGCCATCCATCGCCATGAATTCCTGATCGTCGAGTACAAACGAAGAGTGAAGCAATTGGTCGGCACCAGGCATTGTCATCGAGGTGTTAACATATGAATTTCTAAAAATAGAGACATAAAAATCAACTGCTTGCTTGCCCTTACTCTCAAATGTCAAAAATGTTGTGATTCGTTGCATGGGGCTCTCCTTATTTATGTCTCCTTTCATTATAGTCCCAAAATAGGCGAAAAGCCGCGTCTTTGTGGGACGCGGCCTTCCAGAGAGGCTGGCGGTTATGCCGCAACTTTGGCGTTGAAGCCAACAATCGAAATGAACCCGAGTCCGGCGAAATAATCCGCCAATGGGTTTTCTTTTTGTAGGTTGAACATCTCGACCGGTGTGATGATTGGCCACCACTGCATCAATCGCCCGAAGGCGAATAGCAGGAATGCCCATTCACGACCACTCAGTACTGCAGCGACCTCTGTGATCTTCAGCTCGTCGCCGAGACTCTTAGTCTTGGTCTCGCCGTTGTAAACACGAGGTGCCCAGTTGTTCAGCAGCGTTGCCATTTCGGGTGCGTGTTGTTGCACCAGTTCGGTCTTGAGCGGGACTTGGACCCACACGTCGACCAATTCCGTACCCTCTCTGGGTTGATCTATCTTGTCGAGTTCTCCCGCACATTCGCGCAGGATCCTACGAATACGGACAATGTCCATTTGCTCCTCGATTCACTTGTTTGAACAGATCCGGTACATTATACAAGTTTTATATCATTTTGCCCACACCTGGTTAGTGCTTATTCTTGCATATACCTGGACTCGGTGTAGTATATATCTATTGCCCAGAGTGGGTGATATTTCACAGGAAGGGGTGGTTCTCGGTGACCATTACCGATGCACAGCCCAATGTTCAATCGACGGAGGTACCCGAGAAGATCTCGGTACCGAAGATCGACACTCGCGTACGCACCACGTTCCAGTGGCGCGAAGAGGCGCTGAAGCGCATCAGTCGCGAGACCGGCTGCTACAAGTGGCAGGCCAGACTGGCGCTTCGCTGGCTCGACAAGCGGGTCCAAAAGGCGCGCATTCGCCGCGGCACGGTCCATCCTCGCGGATGGCAGATGGCGGGACCGTCCTACCGCATCGTCTCGGTCGTCATGCCGCACGATCAGCAGGAAATGCCGGGCACTGCACACGAGGCAATCACCGGCGCGCTACTGAACTCCCGCAAAGGCGAGTGCACGTTACTGCACCATCAGACCGGTGAGGGCGGCGGTCGGCGCTACTGCGCCTACACCGTCGGGATCAAGAGCGTCTGAGCGCTCTCCTTTCCTGCATCGCTTGCGCGACGACTCAACTACTATTGAGCCGTCGCGCAAGTGGCAGAACCTTTGATATTTTCCCTTTTTATACAAACAGAGCTTGCTCGTTTCCGGGCAAGCTCTGTTCTAGGCTCCTACTCCTCCATTACTGTGGTGGCATTCCGCCATGTCCACCAGGACCACCGAAAATTCCCTTGAGCTTTGACAGGTCAATGCCTTGTTCTTTGGCCCAACTCTCTAGTTCGGTCCGTTTTTCGTCCATTTTAGCTTTGCGCTGTGCGTCAGTTAAGCTTTTCATTGCTTCCCTATCCGTATCACGCTCAGTCTGCATTGCTTTTAATTTTGCCTCGATGGCTGTTTTTTGTCCAGCGGTGATGGTACCCGCATCCACAAGTTTTTGCAGATTTGCAGATTCTTTCTGCGCGTGCTCGGCTTCTCGGGCCGTTCGATTATCATCAAACACCTTTTGCACATCTGCTTTGTTCAAATTAAATTTTGATGCGATTGCTTGAACCAGACTGGACATTGGGTCGCTGCTGGTTGTGCTACTTGTCGTCCCTGACTCAGCCGAAACAATTCCGACTCCTGCGAGGCTCGTCAGGCCGACTGTCCCCAAAATTCCCGCTACAACTAATGATTTAGTAAGTGATCTCAATACACTTCTCCTTTCGTTTAGTGCTTGATCAACTATCCAACGGCACGCTCAATACAAACGCCAACGCGTTACGGGCGTGTCTCTCCGCCAAATTATGATCAAGTGTCTCGTTAAGTGTTGCCATGAACTTACAATGGCAACACTTACTATGATAGCCAGCTAACTTGAATATAGGCTGATAATCACATACAAAGCAAAACCCGCACCATTTCTGATGCGGGGTGGCCGGGTTAACGGCGGTATTTGCTACGAAGCGGCGTTCTTGACGTTTTCGACTGCTGCGTGGCGGGCCACGCTTCGAGCCTTTTCAACTTCCAGGCGGTTTTCCAACGTCGTCAGGCGTTCCCTGGTGTCCTCGATCGCAGATTGCGTGCGGCGAACTTGATTGTCTGCCTGCTTGGCCGCGAACTTGATCCCAGCGAAGCTTGCGCTGTTGGCCTGATCCTTCCTCAAGCGTTTCCGCTGTTGGTCGACCAGATTGCGGCGTAAGGCGGCGGCCTGTAGGGACATTCCTTCGACCATGTCGGGCGAGATGACCTCGACCGTGGTGTCGACTGTGTAGAACGACTCCGGCTTGGTGGTGTCGGTCTTTCGCGAGTGATGGATGACAGCCTTTGCCTCCAAGAGCTCGAGTTCGAGCAGCACACCGACCAAGTGATTGGCGCGACGCAGTGAGATTTCGAGCCCATGCTGCAGGATCGCAGAGCAGTTCACGAACCCCAGCTCGCCGTCCTGAGATTGCAGTTGGAGTAAGTCGAGAGCCTGCGTTGCCTGCTCGGCGAAGTCGAACGAAAATTCGTCTTTGTTCGCGCGAGAAGGAGATGAGGAAGTCATTTTAGCCTTTCGTAGCGGTACCCCAGATGAATATCTGGCTTTCATTATTATACTCTATTTACCATATAATGTCAATACACGTAAGTCAGCACAATACGATTAATCCCTGTACACTAGTAACAAATGAATACACTCGAAACTTACGGATGGACTGATGCGCGCGCGACTGATCTTGGCTCGCTGATTCCTGCGCGCGTTGTGACCGACCACGGACAACAGTACAAAATCGCCACGCCCGATGAACTACCGGCGCAGCTGGCTGGTACGTTGATGCACAAACTCACAACCGTCCAGATGCCAAAGATCGGTGATTGGGTAGCGGTAGAACTGACAGCGGATCATGCGATTATTCATGCAGTACTGCCCCGTACCAACGAAATCGTTCGTGGGCATGTTGGTCGGATGGTCGACAAACAAGTGGTTGCCGCCAATATCGACCTGGCGTTTATCGTCCAGCCGCTGGATCATGATTTTAGTCCACAGCGACTAGAGCGCTATATTTTTCAGCTGGCGCAGCAGCATATAGATGTTGTTATCTTGCTGAACAAATCAGACAAAGTAATGGATGCGGCCGAGAAACAAAAAGAGCTAGAGAGCTTGGGCGTCGATACGATTACCATGAGTGCGACCAATGACGACGACCTCTCGCCTATTCGTCGCTACGTTACACCAGGGAAAACAATCGTTGTTATGGGGTCGTCTGGTGCGGGTAAATCAACGCTCATTAATCGTTTGATGGAGCAGGATGTGCAGAAAACTGCCGAAATTCGTGCCAAAGATTCCAAAGGTCGCCATACGACTGTTCACCGTGAACTGTTTGTGTTGCCAGGCGGTGGCATGATTATCGATACGCCGGGTATCCGTGAACTGCAATTGTGGGGCGATCAGGCGGATCTTGAAAATACGTTCCCAGAAATTTTTGCTGCAATACTGCATTGTCGTTACAAAAACTGTTCGCATGGGAGTGAGGACGGCTGCGCGATTGTGGCTGGTATTGCCGACGGCACGATCGATCCCAAACGCTACAGGATTTATCTAGGGTTCAAACGCGAATTACAAACACTTGATGATCGACGGGGATTTATTACCGAACGAAGGTCGCAGCAAACCCGCGAATCTGCCAAACGGCGACGGGCGCGAACGATGCGTAGCGAACAGGACAAAGACCAAGACGAACAGGGTTAGTAACGTAAACGTTATTGACTTTTTCTATTATTATTGGTATAATATATATTGATAAGACTCAACGTTGAGTCTGTCGATACCTTCCGAATTCAAGCCAAGGAGTTATATGCCATACATCCCCGAATGGGCGATATATGCCCTCTTTGCCGTTGCGGCATTTTTTTCCGCAAAGGAGACAAAGGGTGTAACGAAGTACGTTCTGTGCATCATTGCGTTGGTACTCACGTACGGCGCTCTCGCGTCCGCGATTACCGACCCTTTGTTCTTCCTGCTCGTCGCCATCGGCGTCAGTGTCGCCGCAGGCGTCATGGTCTACAAGGGTCGCAAAAAGCGTCGCAAAGCTGCTAGAGAACATGCGGTTCAAGATGCACTCCTGCGCGATCGTCGCCGTCCCCGCCACTGAGTTCGAAAGGTTTTAGGGCCGTGTACCAGTATTTTGTTCGCCTTGTGCGTCCACTACTGATACCGGCCCTTTTACTATGATCGACGTTGTACGCTATACTAGTCAGATGGCCGAACGCTACACACTTTTTGAAATAGAAAAACTTCGTGATCGATTTCACCTCCCTAGCGGTGTTCCTGCTGGTGTCAAAAAATCGTACAATATCAGCCCTACGGGGTCTGCGCCGGTTATTCTCAACCGCGCCGGTGTTATTGTGCTCGAGCGCATGAAATGGGGATTTATTCCCAGCGGTGCCAAGGACAATAATTCAGTATTTCGTTACAAAACTTATATGGCCAAATCTGAAGGTATCTTTGATAAACCTACTTGGGCCGAGGCTATCCGTCATACGCGTTGTCTGATTCCGGCGAATGGTTTTTACGAATGGCAACAAACTCAGGAAGGCAAACTGCCGTTTTATATTCGTCCTGTCGATCAGGAATTATTTGCGTTTGCGGGCGTTTACACTACATGGAAAGATCCAGATGGCGTCGAGTGGAATACTTATGCGATCGTGACAGTTATGCAAGATCGAAGCCCAAAGCAAAGTTTGCGACGCCCTGTTATTGTGCGGCCAGCCGACGAAGCTGAGTGGTTAGATCCGACTATTGACGATATGAATACGCTCTATGGGCTGATGCGTCCCTACACCGAAGACATGCTCAAAATCCACCGAGTCACTCCGGATGTCAAAAATACCAAGCTGAACGATCCCAAAACTATCCTCGAGATATGACAAAGCTTAGTACCGCCAATTGGTGATACGATGGATATATGAGTACGAATCAGAAAACCGTCGATTATATCCTGGCCAAACTCGAGGGATTGGATGTTCGCGCACGTAAGATGTTTGGTGAATATGGATTATATTGTGACGAGAAAGTTGTCGCGTTTGTCTGTGACGATATTTTGTTTGTCAAAATCCTGCCCGAAAATGAAAAACTAGCGGCAGGTCTGGCGAAAGGTCCGTGCTATCCTGGGTCAAAAGATTACTATATCGTGCCGGGAGATCGGTTAGAGGATGCAGAGTGGTTGCAAGAATTTATCCAAGAGACAGCAGGTGCCGTACCGCTAAAAAAGAAGCGCTAGTCCTATCCAAAAATCGCCAAAAAAAGCAAGTTAGTAACGAATGTCTGTCGGTGGAGTATCGTTAGACTGGTTGATTGTGCCTTCGGATTTACCCTTTAATTCTCGCGCTTTTTGCGTGGCATTTTGTCCCATGTTGTCCAGACCGTTCGCAATTTTGTCAGATAATGTTTTTGGTTTTCGCCTTATTTTTTTAGGTTTTGGTGATTCTTGAATTGGTTTATCCATCCCGCACCTCCAAACATTTACCTTATTTTCTCTTACTATTATATCTTTGTTATAGATGGCGCACAAATTCTGGGTACTTCGGTCGAACAACTTTCGATAGCCTGAACACAGTCTGTTTTGCTACACTAGGATTATGGTTTGGGATGGGAAACAAGCGACAACGACGACAACGCTGACGCTACACAAACAATATCGTGGTATTACCGACGAGAACTGTTTGCGTTGGTGTCATGGTCGTGAGGGTTTAGAACATCGCAAAGTGCGTAAATTCCGTTACCCCCTATGGAAGTACGCACGCGTCAGTCATCAGATTGTGAGCTGTATCTGTCTAAACTGCAACATGCAGTTTTATGGTGACCTTGCCTATGGTATTCCTCTTAGTATTCCGGTGATTCGCCATGATGGCTATTTTGCCGCCGAAATTCCTGTTCGTGTCGGCACGAGACAGTTAGCGCTGCGCGGTGAAATCGTCCGGCCATTCCGTCATGTCACCCAGGAAATGTTGAATGATCAAACACGGCTATTTATCGAATTAGTACAGTAGTCACGTTCCCTATTGTTGACAAGTTATTTTTCACGGTGTATCATTTAACCATATGGTTGAACAAGCAATTGAATTAGATTACATTTTCAGTTCCCTCGCTGATCCGACACGGCGGGATATTCTGGCGCGAGTCGCGCAGGCCGAACTATCTGTCGGTGAATTAGTCGAAAAATATAGTATGAGTTTCGCTGCTATTTCCAAACATCTGAATGTGCTGGAGCGTGCAAAATTAATCACAAAACGGAGGGAGGGTAAAAAACAAATGGTCACGCTAGCGCCACATGCGCTGATGACTGCCGACGAATATCTGGAACAATATCGACAAATGTGGGAACAAAAATTCAATAAATTAGATGCAATTTTAAAGGAGGATTAATTATGAGCCATGAAGTAAAAGTAACCAAAGATCTAGAAAACAAAACACTTATCATCGAGCGCGAGTTCGACGGACCAGTCGACAAAGTCTGGAAAGCCTACAGCGACAAAGAAACATTTGAAAAATGGTGGGGACCAGAAGGCTGGGAAACCAAAGCCAAAGAATTTAATTTTGTAGCTGGCGGGCGCGTTCACTACGACATGAAATGTGTCGACGAAAACCAGGGCGAATGGTTCAACCAATCGTCATGGGGCGCAATGGTGATCGAAGCCGTCGATGCACCACATAGCTTTACCTACAAAGATTATTTCTCTGACGAATCTGGCGCATTGAACCAGGAAATGCCAGTCATAACTGTCACGAACGAATTCGCCGAGAAAGATGGCGTCACAACGCTTACCAGCCGCAGCGTTGCTACCGATGCCGACCAAATCGAACAATTGGTCAAGATGGGCATGGTCGAAGGATTTACCAGTCAGTTGAGCAAATTAGACCAACTATTGGCAGAGTAGAAAACCAAAATAACACAAATGAGCCGTACGAAATACGGCTCATTTGTTTTATTTGTATGGATTAGTCGTCGTTCTCTTCAGCATCCGCCTCGGCTTGATCCAGCCGACCTTTTGCTTCACCTTTTAGTTCGTGCGCTTTATTCTCTAGGTCGTTAGCACCGCTTTCGACTTTGTCCTTAACATCGTTTGCAACATCTTCGGCTTTGTCTTTTAGCTCGTCCGCTTTTGCCTGCGTGTCATCAATTAATCCCATTGATTCCTCCTTTGTTAAGTTTATTCCTCTTATAATTATACCATGAGGGTTTTGCCTAGGAGTGTTAGAAACCATCCCCACGAGAACGTATATCATGGTACTATAAAATTATGCTTAAAACCAAGAAAAAAAAGCTAAGCCGTTCGGCGTTCAAAATTGCTTTTACTCATAAAGTTTTTAAAGTCCGCAAATACGTTATTTTGATGATCTGTGCTGCTTTACTTGTGACGAGTGCCAGCGGATATGCTGCCTATAGCGCGTTTTCTCCAGCGCCAAAACCAGTTGTGAAAACCCCACCAGCCAAATCACCTCTCGTAAAACCTGCGCAACCATCGACTGCAACGACAACACCCGGTTCTGCACCGGCAAAAGAAGCCGAAACTACATCACAGACTAGCCCGATACAGACACCCGCCGCAAAACCAAAGTCAAAATCGAGTACACAATCAGAATTTCAACGTTGTCTGCCAATTCAAAACCAACTTTATATCGAAAACAACCAAAGAGTTGCGCAAACCTACGCAGTTCATCAGGATGTTTTGGCTGGACTTCAAGAAGCCTATAACGAAGGGCAATATACAGATCCAGACACCGGTGAAACGATTGTCATGACCGACCATGCGCTACAAGAATACATTGATGCCGAAAACGACCGTTTCCAACAAGAAGGAATGGACAACTACAATACATATACCGCCGCCCTGGCAGCTGCGCACTGCTCGTAGAATTTAATTGTTAGAAATCAGTAATGACGAGCTTCTTCATTTTCATCATATTGGCGAATGCGCCGGGCTTTTTCAACAGCTCTTCTACGTTTTCGGGGCACACTTGCCAACTGACACCGAACTGATCTTTGCACCAACCACATTGTTCGGATTCTGGAACGGCCGAGAGTTTTTCCCAGTAATAGTCGATCTCTTCCTGATCTTTGCAGATGATCATTAACGACACGGCTTCGTTGAATGTAAAATCCTGATCTACGCCCGAATCCATTGCAGCGAACCACTGGTTTTCCAGCATGACATCTCCAAACATCAACGACCCCTCCTTGGCTGGGCCGGTGTCTACGACGTACCGTGCTAGTGTGCCTTCGTGAGCATCTTTGAACACCTCTGCATAGAATTTGATAGCTTTCTCTGCCTTGTTCACGTTCTCGCCGCTAAACATCAGCGATGGGACGATAAATGGCCGTGGCTCACCATCAGGATTAGTCAAAATGAACTGCCAGGTTAATCCATAACGGTCTTTTAGCCAGCCGTAGCGTTTGCTGTATGGATATTCTTTCAGCTCCATCATTACTTCACCACCGTCAATCATTTTGTCCCAAAGTGCATCCAGATGTTCGTGTGCTTGATCATCCTGTGATGGGTCAAAATTCAACATGAACGAAACAGATGGGTTGAATTTGAATTCTGATCCGGCGTTGATCGCTGTCAATCGGTAACCACCAAGTTCGAAATCAACTGTTAATTCTTTACCTGCCAGTTCTTTTTGAAAATCTGCCAGATCCTCTGTCGGATAATACGACGTCGCGTTTATCTTGCCGTCAGTAAATGCCGATGTATAAAAATCCACCGCCTCTTTGGCATTGCCATCAAACCATAAGTTTGGAACTATTTTTTGCTGCATAAATCTACCCTCCTTTCCTTCTATTATGGTCCTCATAGCGCGAAGGTTCAAGCGAACCTATCGTCCGTCGTTATTGCTCCAGTCGGTTGCGAGGTCGAAACCATTGGGGTATCTGGCGGCGAAACCACCTGTATCGTAGACTTTGCCTGGTCCCATGCTGGTTTCTACGACCGAACATCGAGGGTAATTGCCGTAGTTTGCTGCGACGAGGATGTAGCCGCCAGCGTCTACTTTAGCGCCATCGCTGCGGACAGTATAGCCGCCGCCACCACAAGCTCCGATGACAATACCCATGTTCAGGTCATAATACGTTTCGCGGTGCGTTACGCCTTTGGCATCGGTGTATTGTTGTGCGCCTTTTGATTTGCTAAGTGCATTGGGGCCGGGTTTTGCGCCCACGACTTCGATTTGCTCTTTCGGCTCGTCGACGACGACACTCTGGATGATTTTGCGGCCTGTTTCGCTGCCATTTTGTGCGGTGATTTCGTACGTGACGCTTTTGTGGCCGTCTGTGCCTGGTGTTTGTACTTTGCGATAGCCGAACGGTTGGTCAAAGTCAAAGACTTGCCGCATCGTAAAAGCGATCGGTTCTTGGACAGTTGCCGTTTGCACGCCGTTGCGCCAGATCGCAACCGTCATGCCAGCAATGAGGGACGAGTTTTGGTCAACCGATACGGTGTCCTGCGCTGCCAATTTGACGCCCTTTTGCTTTAGCATTTCGCCGACTGTCGCGGCTAACGAATACGCTTGGGTCGGCGTGCCGTAGAGTTGCAGTGTGAATGGCACTGCGCGTTTGATGGTCAGTATCGTACTCGCGCCGTCGCTGGCGATGTTGTTACTAGCCGCAAATGTCGCTTTGTCTTCGTCGTGTAGTTCGCTGATACCTGCGGCGGCGACAATACTACGTGGTTCTTGGGCGGCGGTCATAATTTTTTGCCGGACGGCGCCGTCGACGACGATGACTGGTCGGGCACGGTAAATATTGACCGAGTAGTTGGTTGCTACTAGCTGGCTATCCAGCCCAGGCTCGACAATATCCTCTGGCGCAACGGATATATCTGCGTCCTTTAGCGCCTCTCGCACCGAACGCGTATGCGTCAGAATAACACGATCATTGCCGCGATCATGAAACGTGATCAAACGCCCGCCAGCTGCCGTGTCACCATCATTTGCGTAGGCATTCCCTGTCCACACAAAACTCAGCACAAATAGTACCGCGCAAGCGATCAGTAATTTGTATCGTTGATTTCGTAAAAATCCAAATATCAATTGCATGTATAAACCACCCTCACAGGATGTACTGGTACTATTATAGCAAAATGTCGGTTTTAGGGATTAATGTATGGGTTTATGCGACACTGCAAGTGCTGTTGCGATGCAGTGTTTGCAAAATATCTGATGGGTTTTCGGATTACCCGTACAATGCCATTTCAGACCGTCGGATGTTGCAGTGAGTTCGACCCGACGACGTGACCCGCCGCCCTCTATCACGGCGCCATTCAGTCCCCCAGCCCATGCTTCGACACGGGTTGGTCCAAACTCAATAAACTCCACTGCCCCACGTTCATAAATCGCGCTCCCGTATTTGAAATTAGATGGCAGCGTCATTGACTCGATCATTGCAGGTTGTATTAAATCGGTTAGAGATTTCATTGTCATTATTGATTTCTATATTTTTACTATGAGTTTCTCGAGCATTGAAGACATTAGTTTTGGTTCGTGACCAAACGCCTCGGCACATGCAGCGATGTTCTCGTCGGCGGTCATCCTTGCCCACTCGATATCCCAGCCATGATTTATTGCTAGTAAACGCAAAAACGTGCGAATTGTTCTGCCATTCCCTTCTCTGAAAGGATGAATGGCGTTTAATTCCGAGTAGTAGAATGTTATTCTTCCAACAAATTCATCTTTATTTTTACTTTCGATCCGCCGATCCTGAACTAAGTTGTTGAATAGATCATCAAGACTTTGTGAAATAAATGCCGCATGCGAAAAATATGAATTGCCCTTGCTAATGTCAATTGAACGAAACTCACCAGCCCATTTATAGATATAGCCGAAGATTTCTCTATGTAAATCCTGTAATAACCGCTTGTTAAAGTCTTTAATTGTAGGCGGTTCATGAATTGTCAGAGTTGCGATAATGACAGTAGTAATTTCCGCTTCTGATACGTCAAGACTTTTTTGAGTTTTTGAATTAAGGAGATTAGCTAAAATACCCGTGCTCTTATCCAAATAGGGATCTTTGCTTGCGTCGTAAGGCATGGTTATTTAGAAGCAGTACGTACTTCGTGAAGTGTAAGCTTGCGAATTTCTGCAGCGCTTATTTTACCGTTGGCGTAATCGTTTAACCGTTTTTGTGTTTTTGCAGAAGGATTCAATCCCTCAGCCCGTACAGAGCCAAGAGCAGCTGCAACATCTCGTTTTCGTGAGATATTCAATACTTTATTCATGTACTAATTATAGCATAACTGCTACGATTGTGCGATGCGAACAACTATGAACTATCCTTGTGGTAACAGATAAGAAACTGTGGATATCGCTAGTGCAGCGATAGATTTGGTTATTTTCGATTTGTTATTTCTTGCAGCGCCCAACTATTACCATCCGGGTCGCTAAACCGCACGAAATTACCCCAATCTTGCTTGTCGACGTCGCTGACGTCGAGGCCGTTCTTTTTCAATTCGTCATGGGCTTCTTGTGCGCTTTTGACTACCATTTGCAAGCCTTTTTGCGACCCAGGTTTCATTTCATCAGTGATACCTTCGCCCATGACCAGCGAACATGCCGAACCCGGAGGCGTCAGCTGTACAAATCGCAATTTGTCATTCACACGCACATCAAAGTCCAGATTGAACCCTACCTTTTTGGTATAAAATTCAATCGTCTTGTCCACGTCCGATACCGGCACTGGAACCAGTTCAAGTTTCATTTCTATCATAGACACCTCCCTACTTACTTCTCTTACTATTATCTCATAGTTGAAAGTAATCTGGGATTTAGATAACGATTTACTCACCGTTAAGGATGTGCAGTTTTTTATTTTAGGGAATTTTCCAAAAGATCATCATCTCATCATTTTCGCGAGAGTATAAAAACTCGTATCCCATAGATTCAGCAAGTGCACGGGAGGCAATATTCTGTTGATTAATTTCTAATTCTAAACGCTCCAAATTGGGAAATGAGTCTATAGCTGTGTCCTCAACTGCTTCGAGTATTAAACCTCCGTAGCCCAAACGTCTCCGCGATTTTTTGACCATGTAACCTAGTTGGACAACGGGGCCTTTCTTTTCTCGATAAATCTGTCCGCTACCAATAAATTCGCCGTCTTGCTCGTATGCATTGTATGTAGCGCCGTACCCGAAATGTGCAGATCTGTGAGCCGAGCGTACATATTTGTCAATTTCGTCGTCAGTGTGAGGTAGGTCAAAAAATTTTGAGCTGCTATCAAAATTATCAACAACATCTTCGATGTTAGTCCAATTTAGAGGCTCTAGCTTAACTTCTATGTCTATCATGTACGTAATCATGTTGTGCGATAAGTAATGTTTCAAAAATTAAATCATAAGATACTACGCACAGCCATCCGTAAAGGATATATTTGTACATTATGACAAAATATCCTCTGAATGTTCAACTTTGGACGTATTTTTAACATGTATATCCAATTCTTTCTTCGCTGAACTGATGAGCTTGCGTAAGCTACTTCTTACATTAGGGTCATCGATAAAGAATATACCTTTATCGATATTACTAATTGCCCAGCGTATATAATTTGATTTTCCAAATCCTGCGTAATCGCATAATAATAGAAGACAAAAATATAAGGTATATGGGCTGGATGATTGGGAGTAATGGCCTATTAGACTTGGGTTATGTCCAGCCACTCTTCGACCTGTCAGTATATTGTGAGAAATCATCCTAATTGCACGTCGATTAGTGAACAAGTTTATATTTAAGAGACAAAAAATAAAGACTGCATTTTTCGTAGTATTTGTCGGATTGCTAAATTGTAATTTTAGTATCTTAGCAGCAACGATTGAGTTTTCATCATTCTTATAATCAAAAAGCAATTTTCTTATTTCCTTCAAACTCATATTTTTATATTGTAATGCAAGAATATCCATCTGGACCGCTGTCATATTTGTACGTTTTTTCTCGCTAGGTGACATTGCAATAATGAGCTTTTGAGCCGTACCTTTATTCTGTTGAATAACACTGATGCTTACGGATTCATAGCCAACTCTTATGATCTCCATTGCTTTTTTGATGGAATTTTTAAATCTCGTATAATCATTTTGTGTGGCCGTAACCTTTAGGAAACCTATATATTTATTTTTATGTTGAGCCAGATCTCGTGTCACAAATCTAGCATTATGTATTACGCAATTTCGTAGGAGGTATAATTCTATGATATTACTCTCTAGCTGCCCGTACTGTTTCCAGTCAATATTAAATTTTGCACTTGTACAAAGCATCCATTTAGAAGTAGATTCGCGCATTAGATCTCTTACAATTTCTTTTGAGATAGACTTCATGACATCTTCGTAGCCATATATATCAGACCCAAGAGCTACATTTGTGCTGATTTTCTTATTATCTGGTATACGCATTGGATTATCTACATAGTATTTTTCAAATACTCGCTTAATGTATTCTTCAAATAAGCTTGAGAGTGCTATTATTGCCTGGTCTATTACATACTGTGCTTCATCAGCTACTCGATTAGAAAAGCTCATCTGAGCCCTTCTAACGAAATCCTTTTTTATTCTACCTTTCGGCGCTTTCTTAATATTGATACCAGAGTTCTCCTTAACCCATACTTGCAAATTGGCATACTCGCTTCTCTGTATATATTTCTGGCTTAGGAGAGTATCGAATTTATACATCGATTCCTTGCGTACCCTTAAAGTATTCATGTATTGACGCATGAATAGATTGTCGCACTTGTTCAGACCACTTTTTGTCAGACGAACCGTGCCATTTAGACGACGATTGTCGGTGCGATTCGTATGTACCTCGAATACCATTATTACCTCAGTTGATTAATAAAATTATAGCGTGTATTTGAAACAATACCGTGTGCTGTCTTAATACCTTAACTATACAGCCAAACAGCAACTCCACCATGATGTGAACATGCGCCACTACCTGTTGCAGTACTATGCGAACCGTCATTGCAAGTTGCACCGATTCTGACGCTTGGTTGTGGGGCGACGTAAACTGGTGCTGGGGCTTGGACTACAGGTGCTATGTAGGTACCGACTAATGTCACCTGAGTGACTGGTGCTTTGGTGATTTCGTTTTTGACCTCTTTGCGCGCTGTTTCTACGTTTTTGACGTATGTCACTTCGTCGGTGATGGTTCGTTCGCCGTTTACACCCGTGACTGAAACACGGTTTGTTCCGCTTGCTATTGTATTGTCGTTTTGATTTGTTGATTCGAATGGAACTGCTTCGGTTTTGGTTTCGGTTTTGACGACAGGTTTTGCGGCATCAAGCTCGCGTTGCTTTGCCTGATCTGCAGCGGCCTGCTCTTCTTGTTGCTTTTTGGTCAGTTCTGCTTTGGCCGTAGCCGCCTCTTGTTCGATTCGTGCTTGCTTGACGCTAGCTGGTTCTGTCGCGGCTAGTACTGTGCCAAAACCAATTACGGCCACGAAAAAGCTGGTTAGCCCAATCATTGCGATTTTCTTGCGAGAGTACGAATTCTTGATGATTTTTCGGTTATTTAACAGATGAGGTTTGATCAGGAAAAGGAGCACACAAATAATAAGTCCAGGCAGCGAAAAAATCATCGCAACAGAGGTGATGTAGTAGATTACATCAGTCACTAAATTCATTGGATACTCCGACTCTCTCTACTCATACCTGGAGTATACCCCCATCGCCTCTGTTATACCAGCGTTACCATTATGGATGGTTAACCGAACACCCCAGCCAATACAACGTCATACATGTCATATTCCTGCGCAGGCGCTGATGCTGCAGCGCCGAAACCGATGGCATTTAGTGAAAATCCTGATGATCGGCCGACATTGACACCGTAATAGGTCAGATTCATGTTGAGAATATCGGGCAATTTGTAGTTGTTGCGGAAACCTTTGGTGTTGAATCGAAAAATTGATGTTTTACCAGAGGTATCCGTCGCATAACATTCGATGTAGCCCTGGAGCGCGTTCAGCGTAGTACTAAGTTTGGAAATATCCATGTTCAGTCCACCCTTTTCGTCGACGGCGATATTGCCTTGCGTCGCGTCGGTGAACGCTGTCGCAAGTAGCATAGTGGATGTTTCTGTAAGGGCAAGTTTATAGCCTTCCAGGAAACTGAGTGCCTTGGTGCGACGAGCTTTTTTGAGATAATCAGTCAGGATTGTATTTGATATTGTGTTTCGAATGATTTTCGCGCCCTCTGCCGATGCCGTCACTTCTGCTTTGGCGGAAAAAAGGCTGCTTAGCAAGGATGGTGTTTCGGCTTTTGCGCCTGCACTCGCCTTTCCGGATGTTTCGCCGCTTTTAATAATTTCCCTTGCGTAGCGACCGTCTTCTCTGATATCAATGTAGTCGAGTGCTGTCGGTTCGTCGAAATATACTATTTTGGTTGGCATTATGCTTGTTGACATCATATTCTCCTGTTTATGTATTTATAATAGCGTTCGGCCAAAGAAATATCAGTGAAGATATTTTCACTAATCTGTCTAGTTAATGTTGCAAATGCACGTTTTAATGGTATAATATTCATAAACCAGTAAATATTCTGGAATCGATCGTTACATCATCAATCATCTGGAGGAATCGTGAGCCTACAAGAATGGTATTTGATTGCGGAACTGCAATCAAAGATCAAACTGTGGAAGGAAGCAAAGCTCGACGAATACAGGCAAGAGGTGGCGAGACGTATAGCGCTCGCTAAAGCTTCGGCCGTAGCGAACAGTATCAGGTACCCGACGATCGCCTATGCATTCGAGCAAGAATTGAGTGTCATAGGCCAGGAACTGGAGTACCAAGTGCTGAACTTCGACCATGTGTTGACGGACAGTCTGACACAGATGCTCGGACTTACAGAATGCAAGTTCAATGGTCACTGGATGTTCATCGCCTGCATTGATCAGAGCATTGACGTTCAAGCCGTCCGTGAAGAGCTTTTGCCGAATATCCGCACGGAGGTAGAGATGGACTACATCGTCCACCAAAACTATCTTGCGGACTGCCGACGCTACGAACAAGTGCTTGCCGCGTGCAAGGTAGATTTTCAGAGTGGTTGGGTCGACAAATCTAGCGAGCGTGCCAAGCGCACCATCAAAGAGATCAACCGGCAGCTAGAGATGTACAGATCAGTGTAACGCACCCGCCCCGCGACGAGAGAACCTCGCCTACGGGCGGGTTCTTTCATTCGCGCAAAAGTAGTTACCGACGCGCAAGTCTAATCGCGGCGACAATACCCCATCCGATCAGGAAGTAGATCAATGCTGCGAGCAAGGTTTCTACTTCGATCCGTGATATTCCTGCCTGGAATTGACCTACCTGCAGTAATCCCCTAAATGGTGCGACAAATGGATCACTGATGGCGTAAATGAAATTGGCGAATGGATTGGCCAAATTCGCGCCTAGCATTGCGAGGACGAACCGTACCAAATGGATTGCTACGATGAAACCTGTAATATACCACACGATTTCGGTCAGTTTCCAGACGACGCGATTATTTTCATCTGGGACCGCTACTTCATGTGTCTCTACTGTCTGCTCGGATACTGGTTCTACGTGTTGCATAGTATGACTCCTGTTTAGGACTCCAGTATACGACATTTGATAAATGAATACTGTGAGAATTCTCACACAGTCACTGTATACTAAGGGTATGTTAGATCATCATATTCAGAAAGAAATTGTCTATACGCTGGCGTTTAGTAATGGCATGCGATTTAGCGAGTTGAAACCGGATGATTTGGAGAACAAAGCGTTTGATTATCATTTGAAAAAGGTCATCGCAGCGGGATATGTGGTCAAGGACGAAAAGGGACTGTACGGACTAACAAGCGAAGGGAAACGTGTCGGCAAAGGCGCGCTAAAAAAGCAATCGCGGCTGATTGATCGTGCCTACTCTGTGCTACTCCTCGCAGTGAGGCGCAGAGCAGATGGTGCGTGGCTGTTGCAGCGACGCAAAGCTCAGCCGCTACTTGGACTGACGGGATTTATGAACGCTCAACCCGTTGTGGACAAAGAGGCGGTGCAAACAGCCGCGGATGTATGCCGGGAACAGACGGGATTGACCGGTACGTTCGTAGCGCATGGTCATGGCTATTTCCGTATCTACCGCGCCGGTGGTCTGGAAAGTTTTATTCATTTTACGCTCCTGACATGCACTGAAATTCAGGGAGAGTTAGTCCAAAACAGTGAATTAGCGGAATACTACTGGGATACGGATCCCGATTTTTCGGCACCGGATATGCTACCGAACATGCAAACACTTCGCAAAATGTTTGAAGCTCCTTCGGGGTCTTTTGTCGAGGAAACGTTTGATATTTAGTTGGTAGGGTTTGGTTCATAATTGCTGTTCTCCTTGGTTATATTCCTAGTATGGAACCTAGGCCAAGGATAAGCAGTGAACAGTTTTTCACCTACTCGTCGTATTGCTGTCGAACACCGGCAAGTGCGGATATTGCTTCGTCTGGTGCACCTCTAAAAACGTCGTCGATTGCCCCACGGGCCAGATAGATCAAGGTTGGATCTTTGCCGCCAGATTCGTAAGCTGATCGTGATTGTTCGACCAAACTCAGCGAAACCTGACGAACATCGCTTTGGATTTCTGTAGCTGATCGCCCACCGTAATCGTGCGCAAGATTAACAACTGCGAGTTTCAACGCTGCTTCGCCCATGGTTCGGCCAGCATGCCTGGAATAGACGGCGATTCGTTTCTCGCGGCGGTCTTTGGGCGTAATCTCGAGCGCACTCACCAATGTACTGGCGTGAATCGCAGCAGCACCTAAATCATGATGTGCGAGCGCCAATATGCCCTCTGGGGTTTCGCGAAATGGATTCTCGCCATCTGTCGCCAAGCGAGGCAATCCGACAACTTTGTTCATAACATCGTCGCCACTCAGTTCGTAACTAAGCTGGAAATTATGAAACGCAGTGTTATAGAGCATGCTCCCTAGTCTGGCATAGGTGTAATCTTGCGCCAGGCGGTCTTGGAATTTGATATGGGCCAGCTGCTGTGCCATAGCTAGTCCTAATCTTTGGTCGAGGAATCTGGCAGAATATTTGCCCAAGCTTTGGCGGAGCGCTATTTCTTCTTCGTCAGTTGCTTTGGGCGGTATCACTGCACGTTCGCCCGCGCTGTCGATATGAACAGCTGGGACGTAAAAATTTCTAAATTCTCTATTTTCTCTTGTCATGCCATTACTATGCGCTGGTTCGAAAGATAAAACAGTGAAATATTTTTCACTTAGCGGTTTTTGCGTTGATCCTGCGGTATGTCCATCAACCCGACGTCGCTAATCAAGAAATCAGCCATTGGCTGGGATGCATCGGCGCCATATTGAATACCGGTAAATTCGGGGGTTATGGTTTCTAATTGCGTAGCCGTTGCGAGCATGTATGGGAGTGCCATTCCCGCCTACTGCAATCTGTCATCCTCGGGCGAGTTGGTGCCCAGAACGCCGATTGCCAGGTCATTGAGGTGGTTATAAACACCAAAAAGCTTGCGATGACTGAGTCGCATATTTTCCCACGCGTCGACACCAAACTCTTCAGCCGCACGTAGCGGATCGGCCTCCATTTGTTCAAGTTCCTGCGAAAAATCACCGTATTTAACAGGGATAACGTGAACAAGAACAGATAAAGTACGTGCCAAAAAATAGCCGTTTCGAGCAAAATGACTGGTTGGATTTGCGCGTGCATCCCATGTGTCGCATAGTTTGATCGCACTTTTATGGGTTTTTAGATTTGCTTCACCATCCAGACATTGACGCGAAGTGTCTGCGACGTCACTGACGAGTTTGGCTGCGCGTTTCTTTCGGTCGTCGATATTTTCCTTCTTGTCAATCCACCGGTGGGCTGTATGTACACGGAAGTCGTCGATGTCACCTATCGGGAATACCCTATTCGGATTGGTTGCAGGAATCCTCTCGGGATATATCATTATGCGTTAATTGTAATCTTTATTTAATAATTAGCAATCGCGAACATGATTGACAATATGGCACATATCATGTTATAAATACAATAACCTTTCAAGCTATACGAGCGAGTGAACGGAGTGAAATGTACATTCATAGTCGAACGAGCCTGTATGTCGCGCTATTTCTAAGCTGTTTGATGGTACTAGTGGGAATTGTCATTTTCCCGCTGTACCTGATCACGGTCTTCGAACTGGGCACACCCAAAGGACTTGTTGCTGTAGTCGGTCTACTTGCACCGCTGTGTGTCGTTACCGGTTGCAGTATGTGGCGGGCCTACAGACGGAACAAGTTGGCGGCGCAGTCAGAGGCAGCAATCAAATGTGGCCAGATGAAAACAATCATCGAAACACGATTGATTGCGTTGATGCAGTCGAAAGACAGTATCGAACTAAGGAGTGTTGACGACTACAGTGAGATCACTATCATTGAGTCCTTTGTAGCACCTGGCTGGATCATCGACGTGGACGAAACATCGGTTTTCTACATCGACGATGACAGCCAGAATCATTTCTTCAAACTGACGCGTCGTTACGAGATTCATCGTTCTCTCCCGTCCGTTATGTACAGTGTTGTTGATCCGATGGAGATGGATGTCCTGGGCACGTGTCTGAAGGCAATGAAGAATTCACCATTTTTTCGTCGGGATGCGCCGAAACGCGAACGAATCCGGTGCAGGTCATCGCGCCTTCCGATCGACACGCAATATGCCGACTGTGGAGATCTCGAACGGTTGCGCGATCTGCTCATCCACGCCAATGTCACTTCATAGAATTGAAAGGAGACAAAGCCCCGCACTTGCGGGGCTCTTCTTTTAGTTCTTTTGTTCTGGTGGCAGCATTTGTTTGACAACATCACCCCATAGGACGCGCCATTTGTACGACGGAGTACTGTCAGGTTCGCGGTAGGGTTCGAGGTAGGGTTTTGCTTCGTCGATGAATCGCACGCGCTCGGTTTTGAGTGTGCCGATTGCAGCCTCTATCACCAGCCCGAATCCATAATGAAGATCTGCCTCGGCTACATCGGTAAATTGTGCGTCAGCGGCAACTCCACGAAGAAAATCTTTGTACAGACTTGCATTATCAGAGGCAAAATATCGTGTGTCGCTCTCGGATCGATACCGCTCTGTTAGATCGGTTGAACTTTCGACATCCTCTTTCAGACTGTCCAAGTGCCCTGCCAGCATCTCATCATTAAATGTCAGATGGTGATGCTCAATTGCCGATTTTGCGACTTCTTGGCCTAGCAAGATACCAATCAAAAACGGCTGGATGTTCTCTAATCTTGTTTCAATGTCATGGCCTGGATTAACAACGAAAAGCTTGGCATATTCAAGCGCTACATCGGATGTTTTGCTTTCCGCATAATCTTGGTACAAAGAATGTATATACGGTCGCAATCCAAGATAGTGAAGATTGGCCGCCATCTCTGTTTCAAAACCAACGAGAGACGTACTTTGCTGCACCTCTGGTCTATTGCCTTGGCCACCATCGAGTTCACTCATATCCGGATAATACAACCAAACTGACATGTCTGCAAGTATACGGTATACAGCAGCCAAATCTAACTAGCGATTTGCAGAATTCCCTGTTTGCGAACGTATGGCAGTACGGTAGCGCTCGTGGCCGCCTTACCAATCAGTGAGGTGATTTTGAACATGTCTTCGATTCGATTTGGTCGATAATTCGCCAGATTGATGAGTTGGAATTCGCGCGGTACTGACCGAGCATCCTCTAGTACCTCGTTAAATTCGTCAAAGTTTTCAATGAGCCGTCCTTTTAACTTCGCCTCACTGATCTCATCTTTCAGCGAGAGTGTTTCACAGAAGTTAACGACGCGTGCCAGCGCCAGAACGACCCGCTGTGCTTCGATCCGATAACGCATTACCTCGGCCGTTGGCATCGGTGGCGGTAAGGTAATCGTGTGAATCCAGTTGTGAAAGATTCGCGGTGTTCGCAATTTGCTGATTGCGAGGTTGCGAAATGTATGGGGATTAGCCGGGCTGTATGGCTCGTACGCGTACTCTGCATTTGGCCACTGCAAATGATGGATATCGGTATATCCAGATTCCCAGCTATAACTTGGATCAACCGTTTTCTTGGTCTGTTTGATCAGTTCGGTCATGTCGACCAAGCCGCGATCGTCTACTGGTGTCGGGATGCGGCCTTCGGCATATGGGTTATATAGCCAGAGATCTGGTGGGGGCAAGTGGGGTGACGGCATGTCCGGTAACATGGACAGCCGCTCGGTCATATTATTCCTTCGACCTTGTCGTTATGTTCGTTTTTATTTTCATAACGTTCATGTTGTTTTAATTTATACGACACGCTTGTGGTTTTGTAAAGTCTTTTGCCAAAATAACCACAAGAAACATGCTAAAATAGAGGAAGTAAATGAGGAGATTCATATGGCAAAAGGTACTAACCAGCACAAGGAATTAAAGAAAAAGAAGAAAGATAAAAAAGAAAAACTACCGAAAATCGTAGCGGCACAATAATGGCCAAAACGACGACCGAGGAATTCAAACTCAACGGCGAAGAGCTGCTAGGCAAGGTCAAACAACTTGTCAAAGAAGGCAATGTCCGCCGAATTGTCATCAAAAGCAAAGAAGGCAAAACGTTGGTGGAATTACCACTCACCATTGGTGTGGTTGGTGCTCTGATTGCCCCAGTTCTTGCGGCTGTTGGTGCGATCGCTGCCCTCGTGACTGAATGTACGGTTGTGGTTGAACGCGACGAACCGGTCAAGAAACCCGCGGCTAAAACTAAAAAGAAATAAACTATTTCTGAGCAAACTTAGCGCTATATGATGTTGAGCGTGTCTAACTCTTTGACACGAATATGATTAGTGAGGGCTATTACGGCTCCTCTTTGTGTGCCGTCAGTCATGGGGGCAATTGTAGATAATCCAAATTGTATCTCTGTATTCGCGCCCCCTAAAGATAGCAATTGCATGGGACCGGTAACCGTTTTTCCTTCGGGTAGTTCATGAAGTATGTAGGTAGTGGCCCCGTCCTCTGGGTCTACGCCATCCTCAAGATAGATTCTGTTAATATCCGTTAATTGGTAGTATGCATTGTTTTTCATCCCAAGTGCCTGGCTGGCGTATTTGACAAGTTCCTGTGTGATTGACGGGTCAACAGCAAGGCTAGGAGTCTCGGTGAGTCGGACCTCGCTAAGTGCGCGAACGGCCTCTGTAAGTGAGGTTGCGTTCAGCACTCCCTCGTCAATGTCGGCCATAATTTCATCTGCATAGAATTGTAAAAGCGGAAGATTCGGCTCCTCGTCGTCGGCGGTCAGTCGTACATCAACAGGGACTTTACTGTCAATTGACATAAAAATGTACATTTGCTGCGTCAATCTACCAGCAGCGGGAATTTCGGCGACTACCCGTGGGTCGGTAATCGCCACGTGATAAAGTTTCGTTTTCTCCGTGGTCCCATCATTGGCATTCGTCACGCTCATTTGAACGTATCCCAGCGACTGTGCCAGGAGGTCCTCAACATAGACTTCTTTCTCGCTGATCATATTGCTTGTTTGTTCTGTGGGACTCAGTAGAATACCTTCTTCGTCACTTTGTTCGATCATGCCAGCAATGTTGATTGCTCGCATCATGACATGACCATTAATCATAATTTGGCGATAGCAATGGTTGCACTCACTGTCCAGATCGGCAACAGCCTGACGAGCTTGTTCGCGTATCTCGTCCGGATCACCCGTCAGATCATTAATCATCTGTTGGTATATCTTTGCAAGTTCGTAGCCTTCCGTTATACGGTTTGGCCGTGTGTACGCAGTAAAGATATCCACCTCTTCGCCCGTTCCGTGTTCGGCGCGCTCACTCATGAACGTATAGTTGCATGTTTATTCGTAATTTGCAATATATTGGTGTTTTGCGTGGGTAAGATAAAGGCCCTTGTCGGGCCTTAATTTCTTAGCTCATGCTGACCAGCGTCCAGCTGCCGCCATGATTGTCGCTACGCAGATGAAACTCGCGTTGACCGTCGCTCATGGTCAGGACTTGTGCCAGGTATTCGCCGTGGCGGATTACCATTCGTAGTCCGGCGTCGATGAAATCGTAGGTGTTGCCCGCGTACTCCATGCGGCGTGGCACAGCGCGCATATCGCGACCAAAGCCCATTGATGTGATTACGACTGGTGTGTTGATTGATGTGTTCATTTTCCTATTCCCCCTTGGAAAGCTGTTAGTTTAGAGTATAAAAAACACTGACAACAAGAAATGGTGTGTCAGTCGCGGATTTTGGGGTGGAACTACGAGGCAAAAACAACACCGCATATATTGTTTTCTTGTGCCAGAAGTAGCGTTTAATTGTGAGGTTTGACAGGGACCGAAGTGTATCAACCTAGAGTGTATAAATGCCTGTTCGTGAAAAGGTGTTCGTTAGGCTCGCACCAGTACCAACATGACTAATATTAATTATATATTAAATACCTGGTAGGCGGTCAATACCATAAGCAGATTTTACAACTTATTCTGGTTGGTTGAGGCGCATGATACGACTAAGTTTCATACCGTAGTAGCTGAGTGGAATCAATACAACTTCGTTGTCTACAGGGTCGCTAAATTCGGGTTCGATCTCATCTTCGTCATCACTACGACCTCGCAAACGGGGTTCGGCTACGATCAGAACAAGTTCAAGCTGGTTCATTTGCTCTGGACCAAAGTCAATTAGATCATCTGAGGGCTCTTCCTCGATTCTGGCAAGTTCCTGCAAAATGGCTGTCTCTCTGGGCATTCCATAGATCGTAACACCTTTGATGACTCCTTGTAGTATCGTTGAGTCATCCAGGATACCAGAGGATTTATTACTGCCATCATCCTCGTTGCCATAGCAAACGGCTACTTGACCCGAAATCTCGACTTCTACGCCACGCGCAAGATTCTCGAGAGCATTATAGTCTTTACTGATTGCTCGACTCAACAAACTTATCATTGCAGCTGTATCATCGTGTGTATTAATAGTCTCGAGCCGCTCAAGCAAAAAATCATCTTCAACTGGTGATAGCGCAACAATATGATCATGAAGTGCCTCGACAAGTTTGAAACGATCTTCGTCTATAGAAACTCTATAATGATCTGGCGTACCCTTGGGAACGTCGAAATCAGCCTCGAGATCCCCGGTAATTGCCGAAAAAGCATTCTCAAAATTTGGCTCCCCAGGGTATGTCATAGTAGTGTTATATCATTAAATTAATGTTAAATCTATTGTTCATTTCGAATTCTCGTGACATTGGCAAGTGGAATGTGGATGATGACCCCATGTTGATCGGGATTTTGCATATCCAAATTGGTCGCGGCAAAACAGATTCTGGCCAAGTTGCCGCGGTAGTTCAGGGCAAGTTCAGGACTTATGTCTTTGAAATGTGTCGTTTCTTCCAGTAGTGTACCGGCAGAATGTTTCAGTTCTGGCGAGAATCGCCAGTGCTGGCTAGTCGTCACGCCCAAGCGCCGAGGCAGCCATAAACGTTCAGTTAACAGATCAAGTGTCGCGTTACTAAGTAATGTATCAGCCCTAAATGATGCGTCACTAGCGATAATATCTGCTTTTTGAGCGAGTGCGTGTAAAACATCGGTTCTTAGCGGGAAACGACCAGGCATTATAGTGCGAATGTACTGGTCCATTTCTTGGATAGATTTATCGACAAAGGTGCGGGGATTGCGGCTTTTTATAATGCCTAGCGCTCGCTCTATCTGTTGGTCACGTGCGTCATCAAAAAACTCTAATCGCGCGTTATCTGCAAATGCCGAAGCGGTTGGCGACCAATCACCATTATCGTCCGATATCATCGGGTGTGGCATGACACGAACGGTAAAGTGAAGTTTACCCTCTTCGTCTCGCCTAGACTTGATACCGGCAAAAGTTCCCTTGCAAGATGGGGGTTGATCAAAGGCTTTTTCGTCTCCTGTAAGTTCCATCGGACGCCTTTTGAAGTTAATTTCGTGGGCGTCAGGACGAGTCGCACGTGGGTACAGGAGTGAATCACCCGAGAGAGTGACATCTGCACCCATAATTCCCATTTCCTCTGCGCGTTGGGTCAAGTTTTCGCGTTGGACCAAAAATGCTGTTTCTTGTTCATCTTCGGTTATTGCACCTCTGTCGAATTGGTCATACAGCTTCGTCTGCATTACAAGAGTTTCCACGATAATCGGATGGACCGGAAGCTGGTCTTGTTCGTGATTACCAGGCGCTTGCTCGTGGAACGTCATGACTACATCATATCAGAGAAAATTGTATAGGGGTATGATACGCTGGAACAGATGAAAGAATTCAAATTTGAGGTCCACCGTCGACTAGATGGGGCGTTGGCGCGAACCGGGACAATTACGACGCCACATGGTGTGATCGAAACCCCAGCATTTATCCCCGTTGGGACCAAAGCCACGCTCAAGGCGCTGACGCCAGAACAACTTGCCGATGTTGGCGCACAGGCGGTGTTGGTCAATGCATACCATCTTTATTTGCGACCTGGACACGAGATTATCGACCAGGCTGGCGGGGTGAATACATTTATGCACTGGGACTACCCTACATTTAGCGATAGCGGCGGCTTTCAGGTGATGTCGCTAGGTGTTGGGTTCAAAAAAGTCATTGATATGACTGGCGTAACAGATGAAAAATCGCTGGCCAGGAAAGAAAAGTTGGCCTGGATCGATGACGACGGCGTGCGGTTCAAATCACATATTGATGGTGATATGCACAAATTCACGCCCGAATTGTCGATGCAGATTCAGCATGGGATTGGCGCCGATATTACCTTTGCCTTTGATGAACTAACGACACTGCATCATAGCTACGACTATCAGGTGGAATCGCTGGATAAACGAACTCACCCCTGGGCGGTTCGGAGTTTGGCTGAACATCAGCGATTAAATGCTCTGCGATCACATCGTCCACCACAAGCGCTATTTGGGGTTATCCAAGGTGCTGATCGTGAAGATTTGCGTCGTAAATCGGCCAAATTCTTGGGTGCAATGGAATTTGACGGATTTGGCCTAGGTGGAGCCTTGCGCAAAGAAAATATCGGCGAAATCGTCCGTTGGATGAGCGAAGAGTTGCCAGAGGAAAAGCCGCGTCACATGCTGGGTATTAGCGAACCAGATGATATATTTGAATGCATCGAAAACGGCGCTGATACGTTTGATTGTGTCTCGCCTGCCCGCGTGGGACGAAATGGCGCACTATATACCCGATTTGGCCGCGCCAATGTGACTCGGGCCCAGTATCGCGATGATTTTACACCGTTTGACGCCACTTGCGACTGCTACACGTGTCGCAATTACACAAGTGCCTATTTACACCACTTGTTCAGTAGCGGTGAGCTGCTAGCCAATACGCTGGCTACAATCCATAATGAACGATTTATCGTCCGATTGGTCGATGACATCCGTGCATCAATTACTGATGGAACGTTTTTCGAACTAAAGAAATCATTTCTAGCAGATTATTACTCTAAAAAATAGGAGTGCCCGCAAAAGCACAATAATTTTGAATACGACAAATGTGCTATACTACGGATAAAATGAGAGGTGATTTATGAAAGTAAAGATCGAAATTGATACGAAAACTTTTGTTCGCTTTTGGCTGGTGGTCATCGGATTTGCCCTTGCCCTATTAGCGATTTATAGCGCCCGGACTGCCCTGATTCTACTGGGAACGGCGTTTTTCATGGCGATTGCCCTTAATGGACCGGTCAGCAGATTGGCCAATATTTTGCCTGGCAAAAGTCGTGTTGGTGGAACAGCGATCGCCTATGTCATTGTGGTTGCGCTGCTAGGTGCCTTTGTATTCCTTGTCGTGCCACCAATTATTCAGCAATCTGCCAAATTCGCCGAAACTGTCCCTACTCTGGTAGATACGGCTACCAAACAGTGGCATGGTGTGAACGATCTGGTGACTAAATACCATCTGGAAACACAGCTGAACGAAGCAATCGATTCGATCAAAAGCAATACCGCTGGCTGGGCAGCCAATGCTGGCACAAATGTCGTTTCTGGGCTGGGATCGTTCCTGGGGCTGATTACCTCGACCTTCCTGGTGCTGGTTCTATCATTCCTGATGCTGATCGAGGGTCCAACGTGGCTGAGTCGTATCTGGGGTGTCTATAACGACGAAGACCGCATGGAGTACCACAAACGACTGGTAATACGTATGCACAAGGTAGTAACGGGCTATATCACCGGGCAATTGACCGTTTCGGCGATTGGCGCATCGTTCGCTGGACTGACGGTGTTTATTTTGCACTTTATCTTCCCGGCGATCCCGGTCAATCTTGCGCTACCGACGGTCGCAATCGCGTTCGTATTGTCACTTATTCCGATGTTTGGGGCGACAATTGGTGGAATTTTGATTATGTTGCTACTTGCCTTTAACGACGTGACTGCCGCACTTATATTCGTTGTTTACTTTATCGTCTACCAACAGATTGAAAACAACTTTATTGCACCGACAATTCAGTCCAAAACCGTCGAACTATCTGCCCTGGCGGTGTTATCGGCAGTAACCGTGGGATTGTATGTATTTGGTATTGCTGGTGGAGTTATTTCCATCCCAATTGCAGGCTGTATCAAGGTGTTATTAGAAGATTATTTGGCACGTGCCAAACACAACCGTAGCAAGAGTGAGCGGCCTTTTCATAAGTTGGTTAAGAAGTTACAAGAGGAATAGAGGGTGTTCTTTTAGCTAAAAGAACCAAAAGCCTTCTTTTGGACCGCAAAAGAAGCAAAACTCTTGTAACGCTCTCGCACCTCCGGGATAGTCTAAACAAAAACAGCGGGCACAAGGACAAGGGGATCGGTCGGTTCTATTCTTTAGTTGTGCTGAACCGACAGAGTCCTTGTGCATTATTCCGTTGTTTTCATTCATACTATCTCGGGATGCGACAGATGTTACAGGGGAAATTGATTTTAAAATTATTATAAATCCGTTTCCCCTCGGCATCTGCAGAACCCCGAAACCACTCTTTTACTATGAGACGACACGGTGGTTTGAAGCCGTCGAAGAGTTTTTTGTTTCTTTTAGCGAAAAGAACGCTTACTTGTATTCCCAAACACTCCCATTCCCAGTATCACGAACGACAATATTCTCTGTTAAAAGATCGTCACGTAATCGATCTGATGCTTCCCAGTCCTTGTCATCACGCGCACGTTCTCGCTCGATAATCATCTGCTTTTGTGCGTCGGTAATGTCAGGTGTTGATTCGAGTAGACGTAGACCGAGCGTTTGATCAATTGCCTCAAGAAGTTCTTTCAAACTATGCTGATTAATCTTGTCTATGCCGTGGGCTTCGAGGTGTGAAAATACTTCGTCAATAACACGGAGGGCTTCGGGTGTGTTTAGGTCATTATTGAGTGCCTCGCGGACTGCGCCAATAACAGCAAGTGACGGGTCCTCTGGACTATCGTCGGTCAGCGTGTCATGGGTTTGGTGGCGTAGTGCCGCAACATTACGCCAATGTTGTAAACGATTGTGGGCAGATTCGGCATTTTCAAGGCTAAAATTAGATGGATTACGGTAGTGAGACTGTAGCACAAGCAAACGAAATGCTAGCGGATCGACACCTTTTTTGGCTAGGTCTGTCAGCGTATAGAAATTCTGGGCACTTTTCGACATTTTTTTGCCATCGACGAGAATATGTTCGTTGTGAACGAAAAAGGCAGCATAAGTGGGGTCGTCGTGACCAGCGGTGCTTTGAGCGATTTCGTTCTCGTGGTGGGGAAACATCAAATCGATACCGCCAGTGTGAATGTCAAATGGCTGTCCTAGCCCATGACGGCTCATGACAGAACATTCGATATGCCAGCCAGGGCGGCCTTCGAGATCGTGACCATCGAGGGTAAATATCCAGCTGGGTTCGCCTGACTTTTTGACTTTCCAAAGCGCAAAATCATGTGGTGAATCTTTGTCGTATTCATCATTAGCAATACGCTCGCTACTGGTATTATCATCTGTTAGTTCAACCAATTGACCGTATTTTTTACCAGATTTTTTATAGGCCTCAATCGAGAAGTACACACCATCATCGGCAATGTAGGCAAATCCCTTTTCGTGTAGTTCGATAATCAATTGGCGCATGGCCTCGATCGTATCATCGTCAGCAGCCTTGATAAACGTCAGGGCGTTTGTGTCGTTACCGATGGTGTTCATGTCTGCCAAAAATAGATCCGCGTATTCTGTCGTCAGTTTCTTTAGGGCATCCATCGCATTTATATCCGGATATAGCTCGTGGCTACGACGAATCGTCTTGTCGTCAACATCAGTAAAGTTCATGACATGTTTGACGTTAAAGCCATTGGCAATAATAGTCCGTCGAAGGGTATCTGCGGCAATAAATGCACTCAAATTACCGATATGGACATGGTCATAGACAGTCGGCCCACAGCTGTAGATAGTGACGCGATTAGGGTCGTATGGGGTAAATGGTTCGATCGTTTTTGTCAGTGTGTTATGCAGTTTGAGTGTCATAATCGTGCAGTGCCTTGTCGGTTGCGGTTACTAATTCTGCGACTATTTTGTCATAGTCTTCGTATGCGCGAAAGCCCGAAGCATATTTGTGGCCACCACCACCGAAGAATCCAGCGACTGTTTCGGCAATTGGAATATTTGCACGCAGTTTGCCGGTGATTTTGCCGTCTGGGTACGTTTTGATTGCGACGCCTAATTGAACGCCTTCGACCAAACGCATTTCGTCGAGTACTAGCACGCTTGGGTTGTACTGGTCGCTGTATTTCTGAATGTCTTCCCAGGGAATGTGCACGATGGCCAGTTTGCCGTCGAGGAGATATTCAATTCGGCTAATCAGTTCACCTTTGTAGGCCAGGATTTCTGGCGCCTTTTTCATGAACTGTCGGCGGCGTTCTTCGATAACGGCGTTACTTGCCCCTGCTTCGGCCAGTTTGCTGGCAACGTGATAGGTGTTTGATGTCACATTCGGTGTTGTGAGCCCTAGGCTGTCGCTCATGATAGCAACTAGCATGTTTTCGGCGGCCTGTTGGTTGATTGCCCAGTTGTTGTCACTTGCCAGTTTGTAAATGATTTCGCTGGTTGCAACGGCTTCATCGGAGAGCATTGTGTGGTCGAATGTCAGATTAGATTCGGTGGTGTGGTGATCGATCACTAGGACTGGGTGTGATTCCAAATAGTGGCGCACGCCAGGAGTTTCGAGGACTTTACTGATCAAAACATCGGCGCTGGTATCGACAATAATCGCCAGATCGGCATTTGTGTCAAAATCGCTGATGACCCTATCCCAACCCTGGATATAGCGGAGGTATTTTGGTGTTTCGACAGGACAATACAAAACGATTTCTTTGCCCATATCACCTAGGATTTCCTCGAGCGCCAGGCTACTGCCCAGGCTATCCCCATCGGGGTTTTCGGCCTGGATGACAATAATTTTGTTTGCATTAGATATAAGCTTGGTTGCGGTTTCGTACATTCATCCTATTCTAACAGAGGTCTAGGGTATTGGGTAGCATTGACAAATGTAAGAAAAAGCAGTATAATGAAATCATAACCACAATCCCGTGGTTTGCAAGTCAAAATCGGCGAAAGCCCACGTATCTCCCAGGAGGAGAAATGCTACGAAACCAAATGGCTGTACATGCTATGTCATCGATAGTTGGCATATTGATTGGCCTGTTCATCGCAGTGGTACTTCTAGGAGGTGGTTCTCGTATTCTTGTCATACCGGCAGTGATTTGTGCACTTATTTTGCCATTTATCATCAACCGCGTTGCTGACTTACACGAAGAAGAAGACGAGGAGTAGTACGAAACTGGACTATTGATAGCGTGGCCAAGTAGCGGGATATCCCGCAGCGCTGTCAATCTGCTACGGCAGGGTCGAGTGCGACACAATTGTGGCGCCTCCCCTGCCTCGCGGCAAACGACTTTCATTGTTGATATGCCTAGCGTATCCAAGAAAATCGCGAGACCCCTTATTGGGGTCTCTTTCTTTTTCGTCTACGAATTCAGAACGACACAGCTACAGTGTTCGACGGCCTTCGAGTGCGTGCGACAGACTGATTTGATCGGCGTATTCGAGATCTACACCGACAGGAATACCACGGGCCAAACGGGTCATTTTGACCTCGATACCCGCTTCTTGGATCAATCGTTGCAAGAACAATGCGGTTGATTCGCCCTCGACGCTGGCGTTGGTGGCAAGTATAAGTTCGACGACCTTGTCATCACCAATGCGTTTGACCAATTCGGGAATGTGTAGCTGTTCAGGGCCAATGTTATCGATTGGACTGATTGCGCCACCTAGGACATGATAGGTACCGTGGTACTGCCCTGTTCGCTCGAGAGCAATGATATCGAGGGGTTCTTCGACGACGGCAATCAGTGTCTTGTCCCTCGTTGGGTCTTCATACAGCGGTGAAACTTCCTGATCGACATCAATCAATGCAAACGTAATCGGGCATTCTTTGACGCCAGAATGAAGCTTGCTAAGGCTGGCTGCAAGCTGTTCGGCAATGCGAGGATTGGCACGCAGCAAATAATAGGCGTAACGCTCGGCGGTACGCGCTCCGACGCCAGGAAGACGCCCTAGCTCGTCGATGGCTGCATTTAACGCAGCAGGAAGCAATTGAGACATCTACAGTCCGAGGCTACCTAGGCCACCCATGAGTGGTTTCATCTTTTCGGCAGCGATTTCTTGGGCTTTGGCCATACCGTCACGAACGGCAATTTCAACCCAGTGTTCAAGTTCTTCGATGTTTTCAAGATCAACGTACTGTGGATCGATTTTGATACTTTCGATCTTTAGTTCGCCATTGATCGTGACTTCAACAGCCGGTGTCTCATCTTCGCCACCAGCGGCAACGACTACTTTTTGCTTCTTTAGTTCTTTTTGCGCTTTGCGCAGATCATTCAGCATCTTCATTTGATCAAAAGCCATAATTAATATCCTCCGTAATTACAAAACTTTACTTATTATACCCTATATTCCAGTGTTTTTGTAGATGAAGAAGCGATCAGCATTACTGTTAAGCTCAGTCGAAATGATATCGGTTGGGATTTGTGCGGCGTATGCTGGTTGGGCATCTTTGGATACGATAACGGTGGCAGTTTCGTTTTTGTATCGCAGCGGATCATCAGAAACGACAATACTGGTGTGGTTTTTGGCGCTAGCATGTGCGGCGACAATACGATAGAATGCAAATTGCTTTTGACTTACCACCAGGCTGATCGGTTGCTTGGTCCGATCGAGGCGTGTGTTCAATAATTGGCTGTCGCGGCTGAATTTTTGGACAATATCAGGGTTGTAGTTGTAGCCATACACGTAGCGATCGACGCCAGATAGCGCAAGTCCACCGATGAGCACCATCAGCGGTATCAAACCGGCAACGCGAGCGTATGGATTGTGTGGGAATAGTCCGTACCATGATTTGAGCAAGTATTCGAGCCCGCTGGCGACAAGCAGCAAGAAGGGTACGAACGTAATACTGGTATAGGTAGGATTGATGAGGAGTACTGGCAAAAGCAACAAGATCCAGGTGGCAATGGTGTAACTGCGGGCATTGTAGTGGAACCGTGCCAACTGCCAAGCACCAATACCAACGAGCGCCAGTGATCCTAGGCCGAAAATTGGGGTCATGAGCGCAGTAGATGATGGTGTGATGAAGTCAAAGTACTGATGAATGAGTGTCGATGCATTGTGAAGGATATCTGGCGGCCACTTGGCTGGTTTGCCAAGTAGTTCAAGCGCAAAGGCTGGACGCAACCATATCAGATAGCCTAACGGAATTATCGGTATAACTGTCAGGCAAAGAAAAAATGCGAGCGATCGGCGCCGCATTTGTTTAATCACAAATCGGACGTGGGGATGCAAAAGCGCGGCGCTGATGATAGCAGTTAACAGATACAAACTGAGGGGTGCGTAGAGACTTAGCCCAGCTAGTAGAAAGAACGCTACTCGCCATAATCGAGGATATTTGGCGTCTTTGTTGGTGACCATAGTGGCAGACAGTAGTAGCCACACCGACCATAGCATGTACGTGATGCCAGGGGTGCCACTTTGGGCGACGAACAGGAACTGGCCAGTGGTGATTAGTAGTAATGTGGCCAGGATTGCGATATTGGAATGGAACCAGCGTCGGAGTAGCAGTACGGCACCGATTGCGGTAAAGAATGCCAGGACAAGGGAGACGAGTTTGATACCAATTGGGGTGACACCAAAGAAATGGATACTGAGACGCTGCATGCTGTAGTAGTGTGAACTAACAGATGCAAGTGATTCGGGATTGTGAATGCTGAGCTGTGAACCATGGACGACGGCGTCCATTTCGGCCTGGCTGAGTGCACCTGGGACATTCCGACCAACAAAGACCAAGAAGAATGCTAACAGTGCGACGACAAGGCCGTAGCCTATGTAGTACCGCCAGCGGTAGATGTAAAAATCAGTTGGTTGCAGTTTGCCCATAGATCTTCAATTAGTATATCATGGTGGGTTGTTTTATCCCCGTAGCCTGTCATTCCAGACTTGACCAGGGAATCCAGTCATTTATTCATTAACTATACTCTCCTGTACTTTGTTGCGCCAAAGTACCAAAGACGCCTTCTTTTTGTATCGACAAAAAGAAGCAAAAAGCTTTGTGGCGGCTTCACTCCGCCGAGATAATAACCAGTGTTCTGACGGTCACTGAAACAACTCCCTTTGGTCGGTCCATTTCTATTCTCTTAGTTATATTGAAATGGACTGAGTTTCAGTGAATGATTCCGTCATAACCCTGGTTATTATCTCGGGGAGCTGCAGATGCCACGGGGAAGATGATTTATTATTTACTGGATTCCCTGGTCAAGCCAGGGAATGACAGGCTCAAAGTTGATGGTTTTAATCACCATGGCGTTTGTCGAGAGACATGAATTTCAGTCGTTCTGGGCTGAAGAAGAGCTCGATTTTGCCCGTTGGCCCGTTACGGTGTTTGGCGACGATCAGGTCGGCAATGTGTTCGCGATCGGTTTCGGGATTGTAATAATCTTCGCGGTAGAGGAACATGACGATATCGGCGTCTTGCTCAATGGATCCTGATTCACGCAAATCTGATAGTTGTGGGATCTGTGGACTACGGGATTCGACAGAACGGGAAAGCTGTGACAGAGCGATAACAGGGACGTTTAGTTCACGGGCGATCAGCTTGAGTCCACGGCTGATTTCACTCACCTCTTGGACACGGTTGCCGTCGCTGCGGCCGCTGGCTGACATCAATTGCAAGTAGTCAACGATAATCAGTCCGAGTGGCGATTCATGGGCAACGCGGCGGGCTTTGGTGCGCATTTCCAGAACTGACAGACCTGGGGTGTCATCGAAAAAGATCGGTGCTTCGGCCATTTCGCCCATGGCCTCGGATAATTTACTAAAATCATCGTCTGATAGGTTACCGGTACGAATATTCCAGGCGTCTACCCCTGATGCGTCGGCTAGCATACGGTCAACCAGCTGTTCCTTGCTCATCTCGAGCGAGAAAAACAGAACTGATTGTTTGGCAATAGTCGCGACGTTGTACGCCAAGTTGGCAACGAGGGTGGATTTACCCATCGCAGGACGCGCAGCAAGGATAATAAGATCAGAGCGCTGCAGACCAGCGGTCATGTTGTCGAGGTCGCGCCAGCCAGTACGTACGCCACGGAGGGCGCCTTTGTTACGGTGAAGCTCTTCCATGCGGTCAAAACTCTCGGTCAGGATGGATTCGAGGCTGACGACGTCTTGTTTGAGTGATTGGTCGCTGACGCTAAATAGTTCGGCTTCGGCTTTTTCCAACAGTTCCTGGGTAGTGGTGTCTTCGTCAAAGCCCATTTCGGAAATTTCGCTGCTGGCCTTGATCAGACGGCGGCGAACGGCTTTTTGGGCGACGAGTTGCGCGTAGGCTTCGGCGTGGGCAGATGTCGGGACATAATTGGTGAGTTCGGTCAGATATGACGAGCCACCGATGGTGTCGAGGTCGTCTTTTTTCTTGAGTTCATCTGTGAGGGTGAGTAAATCGACTGGTTTGTGGTGTTCGTACAGTCGCATCATGCCATCAAAGATGGTGGCGTGACGTTTGTCGTAGAAATCTTTGGGGGTGACGTGTTCGCTAATGTCCGCCAGGGTTTCTTCGTCAATTAAAACGGCACCCAGAAGTGACTTCTCGGCATCGAGATTTTGCGGCGGGACTTTCCCAGCGGGGACTTCTTTGGTGGCCATTAATAACTCCGAGAGCTAGACGCTCACTTCTTCTCCTCCACCCATAATAGCAGCTACAGCGGCGGCTTGGCTATCTTTGGGTGGTGGTGGGGTGGCGATGGTTTGGATATCAAGATCACCCGCCCCTGTTTCTATGAGTGATTGGGCGATTAATGGACGATACTTGGCGTCGTCGAGTTTTTTCTTGTAAAAGGCGGTGCCGGTATACAATTTTAGTACTGCGCCGTCTTGTTCGGGGGTGCATTTGGATAGGACGCTATGGATGGCGACGTGGTTTTTGCGGGTGTAATCGAGGAGTTCTTTCCAGTTTAGGGTTCCTACTTCTCTCTTGTGATTATCCTCATTTTGTTCGATCTCTCGCCTACGTTCCCCCGAGGTACCGTTACGCGCCAGGGTCCCCTCGGGTTTCACGACCGGGGAAACCTTGGGCTGCTCTTCGCTTTTAGTACCATCGGGTGAAGTAGGACGAGAATCGCTACTCTTATTTAGAGGTACTACATTGGTTTTCTCGAGCTCTTCAACGGATTTGCTAATGACGGGTGTATGTGCAGCAAGTGCTGCAGTCTTGGACTTCGGCGCCGCGAAATTTAGCAGAACGGTCAGTAATTTGATGGTCGGGTGGGATGATTTGTTGACGTCCAGCAGACTGTCTAGCAAACCGATAAGTTGTGGGTGTTCGGCGATATTCGCACGAATGGTAGCGATCAGCTGGGTGACCAGAACAGTAGCTTGGATGCCACTTTTGTCGAACTGATCGAGGATAGAAACAATTTCAGAGGTGTCGTGGGCTTTGACCGCTGCCAGTAGCGCCGCAACGGACTGATGAGGAGCTAGCCCTAGCGTCGCTTCGACGAGTTCTGGGGTAATACCTGTTTTGTTGTCGGCAAGGCTGGATAATTGATCAAGCAAGCTGACGCTATCACGAAAGCTGCCGTCACCTCGTTCGGCGATGATTTCCAGCGAGGCGTCATCAATCTTGATCTTTTCTTTGTCGGCGATCATACGCAGGTGCCGAATACCGTCGTCGATGGCCATTGCGCGCAGGCCAAAGCGTTGGGTGCGGCTGATGATAGTGGCTGGGAGTTTGTCGACATCGGTGGTCGCAAGGATGAATACGACGTGTTCAGGGGGTTCTTCGAGGGTCTTGAGCAGTGCGTTAAAGGCTTGTTTGGACAACATGTGCACCTCGTCGATGATATAGACCTTTTTGTCGGCCGAAACAGGGGCGAGTTGAACCTTTTCGCGCAGATCACGGACGTCTTCGACACCGTTGTTGCTGGCGGCGTCAATTTCGATAATATCAAGGTTGGTTGAATCATCGGTGTATGGCAAGTGATTGATTTCGTGGGCCAGAATGCGTGCAATGGTGGTTTTGCCATTACCGCGCGGGCCCGTCAACAGATAGGCGTGGGCAATCTTACCCTGAGCCAGGCTGCGCGCCAAAATGTCGGTGACATGTTTTTGTCCGACGACCTCGTCTAATGACCTACTGCGGTATTTGCGGTAGAGCGCCCTACTCACTGTTTGTTTCCCCTCATAACTATCTTCTACTATACGCTGTTTTTATCATTAGTTTGTTGTGGTTTTATGCAATAACAAAACAGCGCCTCGAAGGCGCTGTTTATAAGATATTCGTGTGACTAAAGTGCGGCTTCGACAGCAGCCCAAGTAGCGTCTGGGCTATCCTGAGGGATGATGATGGTGACTTGGTCGCCAACACTGATGTGGAAGTACGTCACGCTGGCAAGCAGGATGCGGTACTCAACGCCATTAGCTTCGACGTAGTAGGCGCCGTCGTGTTGGACTAATGTACCGATGATTTGTTTGCGTTCGATTGGGCCAATCTGTTTGTAGATAAATCCGCCGTCGTCTGCAATGGTGAGTTTTAGGATGTCGCCTTCGACAAGTTTTGACTTGCTGGCGTAGTTGGCAGGAACTGGGTAGTTTTTGCCGTCTGGACCGATCATCACTTGGCCATCAAAGACACCTTCGACAACTTTGCCGCTGACGTCTTCTTGGCTGTTTTTAGGTGTAACGATGTTGCCATCGTCGCCGACAATACTAATGAGTAATTCTTTGGCCGCTGCCAGGTTAGTTTCAGCTTCCTGGATGAGGCTTGTTAATCTTTTAACTTGTTTTTCTGGTAATTCAGACATGTCTCGCAAAATTCCTTGTCTGTTTTTGTAGTGATATTACCTCTATATATATCAGTTGGTCTGCAATCTGTCAATAGGCCTACTGTGCCCCTGACCATGATTGCCAAGGGGTCGGTGATGATGAGTCGTATCCTGCATACGCATTCGATGCGCTGCCTGGTAGCACATTTGCACAGCGCCCCTGGTAATTGTTGCTGCTCCAGTTGTTACTCCCGTTGAATACGCCCGAGCCCGTGTTTGATATATAGCTCATGACGCCAGTCTTGGAATACACTAGTAGTACATAGTTAAGCTTGTCGTTTGTGGTACAGTACAGCAAGTTAGCGCCGACAGTCGGTGAAGCGGCATATACGGATGGGTTAAGCCGTAATTTTAGCTGTGCTAGGTCGGTAGTGTCTGCCGGATACGTATTGGTCGGACTAGTGGCACGGAATAACTCTATTTGGTTGGTAAAGGTGTGCTTATCGGTCGCTATAGCTGCATCGTTAGCCCTATTTTGAACACCAGAGTAGGCAACTATAACAATTACAGCAAGAATACCAATGACAACAATCACGATCAATAATTCGACAATCGTAAACCCACTTGAGTTTTTTCTCATATCTTCAGTGTAATACAAAATGCTTATGCATCGTCTGATATAAATAATGTTTTCCACATTGTTTTCAGAGGTTATGAAAAAAACGTTGTACATTCCACTGTTGCAAATAAAAACCGCCCTGTTATAGGGCGGTTTTCATGCATTGATTAACAAATGGTCGGATGCAGATACATAAAACAGCACAAGTTTGGATGCAGTGCGAGGCAGCAGTGAAGCGCGCAGCGAAACCGTACAAATGGGTACGGCAAGCGAGCACTGGAGCTACTAACGAAGCAATGCGCCAAACTGGGGTGTTCTATGAAAGTTCTACAGTTGCGCCAGCCTCTTCAAGCAGTTTCTTTGCGCTATCAGCTTCGTCTTTGCTGACTTTTTCTTTGACAGGTGCAGGTGCGCCGTCAACGATTGCTTTTGCTTCACCTAGACCGAGGCCAGTGATTTCTTTGACTGCTTTGATAACAGCAACTTTCTGGTCACCAGCTTCTTTCAAAGTAACGGTGAATTCAGATTTTGCGTCTTCGGCAGGACCAGCATCAGCAGCTGGGCCAGCTGCAACAGCAACGGCTGCAGCAGCAGGTTCGATGCCGTATTCGTCCTTAAGGACAGTTTTTAGTTCGTTTACTTCTAGCACGGTAAGTGCGGTTAGCTCTTTTGCGAGCTTTTTAACATCAGCCATGGGGGGCTCCTTTTGGCTATTGGAAGGTGGCTATTGGAATTTGGCAATGCCTTTCCGATAGTTTTGTTCTCAATAGTAAGTTTCTTTAATAAAAATGTGCAGATTTCGACGAGGCTCGCTATATTCTAATAGCCAATAGCCACATTCCAATCTACGCGGTTGCTTTTGCTTCTACGCCATCAAGTAGCGCGTGAAGATTACCAGACAATGCGTTGGTGACATCGTGAACAGGGGAAAGCAACTGGGCGATAACTTGGCCAATAAGCTCGTTTTTGCTAGGAAGACCTGCAAGGGCTTTGACTTCGTCGGCACTCAGTAGTGCGCCTTCACCTGAAAATGCACCTACGAATTGTAGGGCTGGGTTAGTTTTTGCAAATGTATTTAGCACTTGTGCTGGGGCAACTTCATCGTCTGTGCTGGTTGCGTACAGTAGCATTCCGGTAAGTGCAGAGGTATCGATGTCTTTGTAGGTATCGATTTCGCTCATAGCGACGCGAACAAGGCGGTTTTTGATGACCACGATTGTTACGCCAGCCGCAGTAGCTGCACGGCGGAGTGTCTGTACGTCAGCGACGGTAAGTCCCTGGTACTGTGCAAATACAGTCATCTTTGACGACTGCAGAACTTGACTCATCTCAGCAACCAAAGTGTTCTTTTTATCGCGGGTAATTGCCATAAAAGTCCTTTCTTTAGTTGTTTGTCTCTCGATTCCAAGTATCCACCACCTTCCCGGTAGCGAAAAAAGGTAAGGTGGCAAAATAGTTGGAATCGAGAATTTTTATCCGACCAAATTGTCAATATACAGACAGGTAATGCAGGATTCAAAGGCAAATAAAAAAGTCTTTGATTCTCGCACTACCAAAGACTCGCAAATATGGTTTTCATATCCTAGGAAGCATAATTAAGCGTTTCCGCCGCTACCGTCTCTGGTAATGTCTATATGGAGTATAGCAAATCTGCAGTCAAAATGTCAACAGATGGGTGTCTGAAAAGGAAAGCGTCTCCTGGCTGCACGAATGCGGCCGGGAGACGGTCCATGGTGCACACGAGGTGCGGGGAGTCTACGACTGGATTTTGGGGCGGCGAACCACCCGTTCCATCTTGGTAGCGTACGCCTCCTCACGCATCCGTTGCCGGTGGGTTTTGCTGTTACGCTGGTTGATGGGTTCGTGATAGTGTCGTGGTGTCGGCCCGAAAAAGAACCAGCGCCCCAGAAACACAACAACGTACATGAACCCTCGGCGCTGTGGCACCAACTTTGCCTTGAGCATGACTTTTCCTCTCGTGAGCTTGGACAAGGTTATTATACCATAAATTTAACGAGTCGCCCTGGTTGGAAGCTTAGATAATTGCTTTGATTTTTGCCCAAATCATCTCTGTTACGTCAGGAATTGACAGCAATTCGTCATCGACTACCCCATTGATTGCTTGGAAATTATCCGGAAATTGGATACAGAGCTTTTCGTAGGCAGCGACAGCACGAGTCAGATGATTCAGATCGGCCTCGTGAATATCGCGTTTTTTGTCGGTGTAATTGCGCGTTTCTTTCAGATCGACTAATTTCTGCGCTATATCAGCTGGCACGACAAGAACGATGTTGATATCTGGTTTTGGAATACCCAGGATATTGAATTCAAGATTGTAGAGCCAATTGTAATATTCGGTTCGCTCGGCGTCATCATCTATCTTTTGACCTTGGTGTGCCAAATTCGCCCCTATAAATCGATTAGAAAGCACGATTTTGCCCGCTGCGAGATCGGCCTTGATGCTTTGCGATGCCTGGAAACGATCAAGTGCAAAGAATAATGAGGGTGTATACGCCCCTAGTTCGTCGGCCGAACCATAATTACCATTTAGGTATTCGCGTACGAAATACGACGATGGCTGGTCGTATTGCGGAAAATCATAGGTCGCAATGTCGTGGCCAGCCTCTTTGAGACGATCACCGATCAGTTTGAACTGTGTACCCTTGCCTGATCCATCACTGCCCTCGATAACGATGAACAGGCCTTTGGGCATTACTTGATTCCTTCTGGGAGCCCGTCGATGACCGTAGATGTGCGTCGTTTGTCTTTGTAGGCACGTGGAAGCATCTGTTGTGGTGACCAATTGGCAATGATATCTTCGAGTTTGTCACTGTTTGCCGACTGATATTTGCCACTGAGTTGTTTGTATTCTTGGTCGACAGGACCTGTTTCGTAGAATACTAATTGCGCAATGCGCTCGCCAACAGGGAGTACGACGCTTTCGTGCTGATTCATGTTGTAGATTTCCATCGTCCAGCGGTTGATGTAACCAGGATCACCCCAGCCCGCGTCCAAACAGACAGCAACCCCGTTACGACCCCAGGTACTACGGGCTTGCATCGTGCTGGTCCCAGGTGCTTTGATACCGATAAATTCGTGTGTATGGGCCAAAATTCGCTCGCCAGGACGCAGAACAATGATTGGATGGTCTTCTGGAATATTAGCAAACAGTTTATAGCCGTTGGCGTCGCACCACTCTTTGTGGGGCATTGCCTCGAGAGGGCCTTTGAAATAACGCGCAACATCATCTTGGTCAAAAGGGTTGTAAACCTTGGCGTCCTCTTGATATTCTTGTTTGTAAAAATAGTGGCCAAGCGTCACATCGACGCTACTCCCCGCGATATGTGCCTCTTGGTATGGGTGAAAAACAATATGACCCGTTTTTATGGCTTCTTTGATTTGTGTATTACTGTAAACACTCATAACAGATATAGCTGCAGTTGCAGATTGTCTCCCTCTCTTAGAATCTATAATCGATTGTAGCATAAGCAAAAGATTTGATAAGATAAAAAGTATGAAATACATCATTGTGGCCTACGATCAAAATCGTGTTATCGGAGCAAATAACCAATTGTTATGGCAAGGAAGTTTACCTGCTGACATGCATCATTTTCGTGACTCTACCTCTGGTCAAGTGGTAATTATGGGACGCAAAACCTACGAATCAATCGGCCGTCCACTGCCTAATCGTCAGAATATTGTTGTTACCCACCAACCACTCGAGATTGAGGGTGTTTCGGTTGTTCATAGTCTAGATGAAGCGTATGGTGTTGCCGATGCTGACAAAGATATCTATGTGATTGGCGGCGGTCAAATTTATCGGCAAGCGCTTGATAGTGTTGATGTTGTGCAGGCAACGGAAATAAAAGCCAGGTTCGAGGGAGGTGATACGTACTTCCCTAATCTCCCAGATGGTTGGAGTGAAATCGAGCGCAAGCATCATGAGGCTGATGATACAAATAAATATGCGTACGATTTCGTAACGTTCACTAAACCGCAATAGGCGCTTTGATGGCGGGATATGGGTCGTAACCTTCGAGCGTGATGTCGTCGAAGGTGAAATCGTCGATGTTGGTGACGTCAGGATTTAATTTGAGGGTTGGCAGTGGGCGTGGTGTGCGCGAGAGTTGCTCGTCGACCTGGTCCATGTGGTTCAGGTACAGATGGGTATCGGCCGTGGTGTGAATGAACTCACCTGGCTGCTTGCCTGTTACCTGCGCAATCATAGTAAGCAGTAGTGAGTATGAAGCGATATTGAATGGCACGCCCAAAAAGGTATCGGCGCTGCGCTGATAGAGGTGTAAATCAAGCTTGTCACCCCTAACGTTGAACTGGAACATAGTATGACATGGTGGCAAGCCGCCTGTTTCAACGATTTCATCTATTTCGGCAACGTTCCAGGCGCTGACAATATTGCGGCGGGAATCTGGATTGTTCTGGATGGTGTCTATGGCGCGCGCAATTTGATCAATTACTCCACCCTTGCCATCAGGCCATTTTCGCCACTGAACGCCGTAGACGGGGCCTAGATCACCCCATTTTGTGGCAAACTCATGGTCGGTCGCAATAGTACTGATGAACTCTTTGATCCCCGCTTTCCACTCATTGCTGGATGAATCTGGAACCGGCTGGTTGTTCTTTTCTAAATATGCCTTGTAGGGCCATTCGTCCCATATATGAACGCCATTTTGGGCAAGATATTCGATATTACCCGTTCCCTGGAGGAACCATAGTAGTTCGTGAACGACGCTTTTCATATACAATTTCTTGGTGGTTACCGCTGGGAATCCGTCGGCAAGATCGTAGCGAACTTGGCGTCCAAAAACACTTTTTGTTCCTGTGCCTGTCCGATTTGTTCGAATACTGCCGTTGGTTTTGATGTCCTGTAGCAGTTCAAGATATTGTTTCATAGCTTCCCTCACGTCATCGTTGCTACGCATAATTATAGCAGAGTAATAAAATATCCCCGGACGTAGTGCCGGGGATATTTATTAGCGTCAGTGAATCTATTTGACGACGTTTTCGACTTTGATACCAGGACCCTGAGTGGTGCTGATGCTGGTCGTTTTGACGTAGACAGATTTGAGGCTTGATGGTTTTTGTGACTGGAGGCTGTCAAAGAATGCTTTTGCGTTCTGTGCGAGCTTTTCGGCGCCAAACGATACTTTGCCAATGGCAAGGTGAACGATCGCTTGTTTGTCGACACGGTATTCAACTTTACCAGCTTTTGCCTCTGTAACGGCCTTGGCAACGTCAGCGGCAACAGTACCAGATTTAGGGTTTGGCATCAGACCACGTGGGCCAAGCAGACGAGCGTATTTACCAAGTTTTGGCATGTATGCAGGAGCTGTGACGAGGATATCAAAGTTGATTTCTTCCTTGTCCAATTGTTTTAGGAATGTGTCATCACCAACAACGTCAGCGCCAGCTTTTTTGGCAGCTGCGTGATCGGCTTCGGGTGCAAACACAGCAACACGGACAGTTTTGCCGGTACCGTTAGGTAGGGCGACCGTTGCACGGATGTTCTGATCTGCCTGGCGTGGGTCAACACCTAGGCGGACGTGGACTTCAACAGATGCATCGAATTTAGCAGGATTGGTTTTGGTAGCGATTTCTAGGGCTTCAGCGAGGTTGTAGACTTTGCCTTCTTCGACATTTTTAGCAACTTTTTGGTAGGCTTTGCCGCGGCGTTCGATACGAGGACGGATAGTTGGTTTTGGACCTTTTTTACCACGAGCTTCGGCTTCTTCTGATTGTGGCGTAGTGTCGCCAGACTCTTTGCGAGCCTCTTTTTCAATTTTTTCAGCGACTTCAGCCTGAGCCTTTTCGCTTCGTTTGCCAGCTTTGGCAGCAGGTTTTTCAGCAACTTCGGCTACTTCAACGACAGGTGCATCAGCTTTTGCGAGTGCGGCTTCGATCTCTGAAATAGTGTTTTTTGCAGACACATCTAATTTAAGTTTGGCGGCTTGTTCTAATAGTTCGGCTTTTTTAGCCATAGGTGTAAAACCCTTTCTGTGGTCCAAACGGCTTTATCAGCCTCCCAACATTGATTTGTATAGGTCTACTATAGCATAGATTAACAGATCTGTGAATACCTTTTGCATTGACATTGATCATCAAAAGTCCTATAGTATACTAAGTTTCGTCAACCGATGAAATGTGGAGTTTTTCTCTTGTCATCGGTCAGAAACCGAACTTTGACGAGTGAAAACGATTGGAGGGCACGTTTATGAGTAGAGCATATGAAGTCTCGCGCGATAAAACACCTCGGGAGGTGTTGGAGGCAACGTTCTATCTGGCGCGCGTGACTGCTGAGTCGGTCGCCAATCTTGATGATCCACGGCTGGCGCAGCTTTTGAGAGCAATCGATACACTCCGGCCTGTATTGGTGCGGGAGGTTGCGGTGCGAAAGTCGAGCGAAGAGCTTCAGGAAGACCTGAAGGCCATCGCTGGATTCAACCTGCCTCGTCCTGCTGAAATGTTTGGCCCCTAAACCATCTGGCGCGCGAGCGGAGGTGGTGCGCTTTCGCACTACCTCCGCTCGCAAATATTTTCACTCGTCAATCAACACCCTATTTCTGGGTGTTTTTGATTTTGCATATTAAAGAGACTCCACTCGGGAGTCTCTTTAGGTTGACTAAATGTTCTATCCTTCGACTTCAACACCCATAGAACGGGCGGTGCCAGCGATGATTTTAACACGAGCGTCCATGTCATTACCGTTTAGCTGGTCTTTTTTGGCTTCTGCGATCACTTCGAGCTGTGCACGAGTGATTTTGCCAACCTTTTCAAGGTGTGGCTTGCCGCTGCCCTTTTTGATACCGATTGCGGTGCGAATAGCATCGTCAACAGGCTGGCCAAGCGATTTCCATGCGAAAGTACGATCTTCGAACACTTGGATGTGTACGATGACGTCTTTGCCCATGTCGCCCTTGGTGGCGTCGTTGAATGGATTGATGAAATCCATCATGTTTAGACCCCATTGACCAAGGGTTGAACCTACTGGAGGACCAGCGGTCGCACGACCGGCTGGAATACGCAACTTTAAGTTGCCAATAACTTTTTTTGCCATAAAATTTTCTTCCTTGTACTAAATATTATTGAAGCTATATTTAGTGCGTAACTGAGATAGTATAGCTGATTTAGCGTATTTCTGCAAGTGCTTGTGCTGAGCGCCATATGTAGCCATTTAGCTGGTCATGCGTTAGTGCAACAGGCTTTGTTTCATACACAATGCCCGGTAGCTCATCTGTTACAATGCGTCGATTGACTGAAAGATCGTAGAGGCCTAGCGTTTCCCTGCCAATTGCATGGAGCGTGCCTTCGTACGTCGTGTCACTGACGTGATCAAATTGCCTTGATGGGAATAGACCGTTGACATCAACAAGGTAGGTGCTGGGGTCAGTGGCGCTGGGAATAATAGCATGAATAGTTGGTTCTTGAGCTGGTTCGTTATGCAGTTCTGACATCTGGTTCTCCATTATTTTCTAGGCTTAGGCACGAGGTTCTAAGGGCATCAACAGCAAGCCCTAGTTCGGCGAAGGTGTCTTCAAAACTTTCAACTCGCTCAGGCGCAAAGGTTTGTTCGCGCAAACCACTTGCTTGACCGGTTAATTTCCCAAGCCTACCCAGAACGCTACGAACAAGATCGTCGTGAGTTGGTTCACTACGAGCGGCAAGTTCGGATGTGCCTGCGAAAATGTTTTGTCTTTGTGGCGCCATATCTTCTCTCCTTAAAAAAATAACCCGGATATCCGGGTTATTCAACTTATACTTTTTTGACCTGCAATGCGTCTAATTCGACAGGAGTGTCTCGGCCAAACATACTGACCATGACCTTGATCTTGCCTTTCTGTGTATCGATCTCGCTAATTGCACCATCGAATCCTTTGAAGGGTCCATCGGTGATACTGACCACTTCGCCTTCGTTGAAGTCGATGTGATGTTTTGGATCGTCCACGCCCATGCGCTTTTTAATCTTACTAATCTCGGCCTCTGATACAGGAGTAGGTTCGGTACCGCTGCCAACAAAGCCGGTGACGCCAGGAGTGTTGCGAACAATGTACCATGTTTCGTCGGTGAGTTTCATTTCAACCAATGCGTACCCTTGGAAAATCTTTTTCTCGACGACTTTTCGTTTGCCGTTTTTGATTTCGATTTGCTTTTCTTTTGGTACCATCACGTCGAAAATTTTGTCAGCCATGTCGACGGCGTTAATACGCTGACGAATGCTATCAGCTACTTTTTCTTCGTAACCACTGTAGGTGTGGATGGCGTACCATTGGCGGGTGCTGTCGTATCGGTTTTTTGACATAATCTCTCTCTATTTTCCTAATATTAATTCAAATACATATTTAAAGCCAGCATCAAGTAACAGAACGATGATAACAAAGAAGGCTGTGTAGGCTAAAACGGCGCCAGTAAGTCCCCATGTAGCACGGCGGGTGGGCCAGCGAACTTGTCGAAGTTCGACCCAGGCACCCTTGAAGTAGCGACCAGATGCGATGAAAGGTTTGAATATAGTCTTTAGACCAGGTTTTTTCAGTCGTTTTTTGTCAGTAGTTGCGGCTACAACAGTGGCTGCTTTGGCAGATTTAGCGGGTTTTGCATCAACATCGATAACCTTTGTATCAACCGCTTTAATACGTGTGACTACCGTAGATGAATCGGATTTCTTGGTCGATTTGGTCTTTTTGGTTGCCATAATTATTTCTTTAAAAACTCTCTCAAATTAAAAAGCCTGTTTGTTAACAGACTGTCAACCATGACTATACAGGTTAGAGACGTATTCGTCAATGCACTTGTCATTCCAGACGTGATCTGGAATCCAGTGTACTTTTCCGCTGGAAAGTACCAAAAGCCTTCTTTTGGTGGCAAAAGAAGCAAAACGTTTGTGGCGGCTTCCCTCCGCCGAGAAGTTTCACCCTGAAACAACGGGCGCTTGGACAACTCCCTTTGGTCAGTCCCTCTCTATTTCTCTAGTTAATGGAGAGGGACTGAGTCCAAGCGCACTATTCCGTTGTTTCAGGTCTCACCTTCTTGGGGAGGTCCAGATGCCACGGGGGAAACGGATTACATTATGACTGGATTCCCTGATCAAGCCAGGGAATAACGGGCTACGTAGTTGATTAGTTATTCATTGAATCACGGGAGATGGCACTATGCTACGATAGATGTAATGATACCTATTTTATCAATCCTCGTCATTATTCTGTTGGCTAATCTTGTCATTGCGTATCGTCTGGATTGGGCCTTTCGGCATTATATTCCCAAAATTAAACCGTTACGCGAGTTACCAGAGGATGAACTGCCGACTGTCTCGGTCTGTATCCCGGCGCGTAATGAAAAGCACGCCATGACCAGTTGCCTAGAAACGGTCATATCTAGTACCTATCCTAAATTAGAAATTATTGTCCTAGATGATGATTCAAAAGATGAAACGTCCCTGTTAATTAAGTCATTTGCACATGCTGGGGTCCGTTTTGTCGAGGGTACACCGCTGCCAAGTGCCTGGTTGGGCAAAAATCACGCATTAGATACACTACTGCGCGAAGCAAGTGGACAATATGTGCTGTTTATGGACGTAGATACTCGTATTGAACCACAGACGGTCAGTCAATTAGTCGCCTATATCCGACTCAAAAAAGCTGCCATGGTGTCTGTCCTCCCCCGTCGCCACGATGGCTGGTGGGCAAGCGTCGTATTTACGACGATGCGATTTTTCTGGGAAGTTCTCGTTCAACGGCGCGGTCGCCCTGCCGTCGCCAGCACTGCATGGATGATTAAACGCGAGGTTCTGTCTGATGAACTGGGTGGAATGAAATCATATGCGGTCACTACTCGCCCAGAATTAGAAATTGCCAAGCAGTTGAATCTCAAAGATCGCTACCGTTTTGTTATCAGTGGTAAATGGCTAGGGATTCGCTATGAAAAGAAATGGACATCACAGGTCGAAACGAGCATTCGTCTGATGTATCCGTGGTTGGGACATAGTCGATTGCACGTCTGGACAGCCGTCGCAGCGCTTGTGATTGCCCTGCTGCCTTATGCCTATATACTGATTGGTTTGTCCACGGGCATCACTCTGGTGACGTTTGCCAGCCTGGCGATTGGTATATTACAGATGGCAATCTACGGATGGTACGTATCAAAGGTGTGGTCACGCGGCTGGTTGGTTGGTGGACTTGTCCTACCGATCCTACTAGCTATTGAAGTCTGGTTAATTATTGCGAGCGCTGTTGGCTACCAACGTGGAACAATTACCTGGAAAGGCCGCCCAATCGTGGCAACGGTTATACAGACGGAGAGTGAGTCTTAAGCACTCGACGGTGTTCCTTGTATTTGGGATCGCCAGTTGCGACTAAATCCCAAAACTCCTGGCTGTGATTCATTTGTTTGGTATGTGACAATTCGTGTACGACAACGTAATCAATCAGTTCGTGCGGTAATTTCATCAAGGCAATGTTCAGACTAATCGTGCCGTTGCTGCTACAGCTGCCCCAGCGACCGCTAGAGTGCGAGAAACGAACCTTTTCGTAGCGACAACCAAGTTGCTGGGCCAAGTACGCTAGGCGCCTCGGGAGATAGTTTTTGGCTTCAATTCGAAGTGCAACTTGGGCCACTTTGCGGATCTCGGACACTACATGTGGTGTATCGAGTGACATTTCGTCTGGGAGGCGAACGATGATCTGTTGGCCATGACGCGTAACGGATAGATTGACAGTCGTCGGCTGCACCACTAGCGTATGACTTTTACCGATGGCACCACCGCTGGTGTATGTTTGTGGTGGTTCTTGGTCGGCCAGTAGTTTGCGAAGTTCGCTACGCGAGCTTTTCAGGAGTCGTTTGATCATGAAAAGCGGCGCATACAGAGGTAACGACGCCCGTAATGTGCCGTCGGGTGCGACGCGAATTCGGACATGTGATGCAAGGCTACTGCGCCGGATAGTGATCGGACCAAATTCATCATCATGGATGACAGACATATTTATGCCTCCTATTGAACGCCGATGCGGCGCTTGGATGTGCCTGGGCGTTGAGGGACGACAGGTGGTGGTGTCGCGCGACGTTCGGGTTTTATCAGACGTTTCAGAACAATTCGTGCCTGGGACGCATATGTGTGTTTGCCGCTGATAACGATAGACGCTTCGCTATCGTTCAGTGGTTGGAAATGACGGACTTCGTCTTCGAATTGGGCTGGGGTGAGGCCTGTTTTGAGTGCGCGAGCTTGGGCAGTAACGGGTTCGGTCTGTACCCAAATAATGAGTGGTTCGTAACCAACTGAAATAGCCTGTTGGGCAATCATCTGACGTTCGGCTCTGTTCGAACCGGGGCCTTCGATAAGGATAGATTGGCGGGTTTTGACGAGTTCTTCGAACAATACGCCAGCAAAAGTTGCGGTATCTTCGGGTGAAATTGGGTGACCCATTGCATTTTGCAAGACACCATAGTGAATAAACGGCGCATTAAAGGTATCAGCAAACTGCTGAGCAAAGAATGATTTACCGCTCCCTGGTATCCCGACGACAATCAATAGATGCGGCTTGTGCAGACTAAGGGATTTCATATGTTGTAGTATATCAAATATGTGTAAAAAGTCCGAATACTATCGCAATAAACGTTAGTAGTTTGTATACTTTATATATGTTTGCTGTCTCAGCCGCCTACACGAAGAGAGAAGTTCTTCTATTTCTCGGTGCATTCTTTGCGACTGCCGTTGCTTGTTATGCAACGATTATTTTTGGTTCGACCGCTGTTCCTGCGCCACTTTCGACACCAATGCGCATGTTCAGCGTCATATTTGGACTACTGATTGTGTTGCCAATTGCGCTACTGATTGATGTTAAAATCCGACGCATTCGAGTGATTCTGTATGGCTTGATTCACATAGTAGCTGGCGGTATTGTACTGCTATATATTGGATCGTATAACCCAATGACAGCAACTTGGCTCGTACTTGCGATTGTGACATTTCTTGAATTTGGCACAGTTGGGTTTATCGCAAGTTCGGCATTTTTGTACGCATTTAGTATTTTGTTCTGTAGTTTGGTCGCGCCGTTGCTACCCTATGATTATTCAGCTATTGCCTATACCTTTTACAGCCTTGTATTTTGTACGGTGCTTATCGTGACGGCATATGTCATTACACGTGTTATTAATAGTGGCGACAAGCGGCGTCACGAGTTAGAACTTGTTCGCAGGGCCGAATCAGCTCAGTTGAACAAAATGGGGGCCATTCTGAACAGTATTAGCGAAGCGATCCTGACACTTGATAGTGACATGCGAATTACATCCCAAAATGCTGCAGCACTGGCGTTTTTTGACACCAACGAGACGCTTATTGGGCGTAAGATTACCGATATTTTAAAGATAGTTAATGACAAGTTAGAACCGATTAACGTCAAAAGTCTGGTGGCTGGCGTGACACACAGTATCATACGTGACGATGTCATCATCGAGAACAGTGACCAGGGAAATATGCGCCTGAGTCTGCAGATGTCACCTATTTACGCTGATAACCGTCGTCAGGGCGTGGTGATGGTGATTGCGGATATCACCAAACAAAAGACGCTCGAGGATGAAAAAGACGAGTTTATTAGCGTTGCAAGTCATGAACTGCGTACTCCGATTGCGATTGCCGAAGGTAGTCTGAGCAACATGGTGATCATGCAAGAGAAAAACCTTGATCCGAAACTGATGGCTAACGCAGCGGCAATGGCGCATGACCAAGTCGTCTACCTCGCTGGCGTCGTGAATGATCTCTCTACTCTGTCACGTGCCGAACGTGGCGTTGCGGATACGCCAGAACCAGTCGATATGGATGAATTATTCCATAATCTCTACACCAAATACGGACCTGATGCCGCCAAAAAATCATTACAATTTGATCTGGATCTAAAGGGTAAGCTACCCGTTGTTGAAGTCAGTCGATTGTACGTCGAGGAAATTCTACAAAATTTGATTACTAATGCCATCAAATATACACAAACAGGTACAGTGACACTGATGGCCAAAGAAACGCCAGAAGGTGTCGAATGTGCCGTTCATGACAGCGGTATTGGTATTAGCAAGAGTGACCAAAAACATATGTTTGAGCGCTTCTGGCGATCAGAGGATTACCGTACACGCGAAACAAATGGAACTGGCCTAGGACTATATGTGGTCGCCAAACTGGCAGTCAAAATTGGAACAAAGATTATTGTCGAGAGTCGTCTGAATCATGGGTCGACGTTTAGCCTTGTCGTGCCATTCAAAAGCAGCACAAGCAGCACGGGCAAACGATCTAACGTCGACGAAAAGTAGTACACATTAATTAGGCCCACCCCGTCACTCCTTGCGGAGATCTGGGATGGGCTGGTGGATAGGTGTCAGGCGACCGCCTGCTCATTGGCGAGGGCATCAACTACCTTCTTAAAGAGCGGGACGATCTCGTTTAGATCTTCCACGAAACTTTTTCTGTGAATGACCTGTGGCAACATCGCCTCGGTAACCTGTCGACGTGCCGTCAGGTACACCTTGGTCAGGTAAACGCCCTTTTCTGCTAGCTCATCGCTGATAAAGTCGTTGAGCGCGTTGAAAACCACGTCACTCTCGGCCTTTACAAACATTTTGTGAGAGCAGTTTTCTTGAACTTTGGCGAATCCATCCTCGATGATTGCTGCAACCACTTGATCCATGTTGGAGTTGGCGAGCTGCCAGCGCACGATATTCATCATACCTACACTGACCGTTATCTTAATCCAGAAAGCTTCATACTTACCCTGGATAACGTACTGTTCACATTCGTAGTTTTGAGGCTGCGAATTGGTTGGTTTGAAGCTGTGCATACCGAATAGTCTCCAGTGACGACCGGGTTCGTACAGCTTCACATCACCGACAGCTTCCAGAAACGCTGGATCACTTGCCCAGTGTGTCTTTCGAAGCTCTCTGTACAACTCTTTGTGCGCACGACTCTTGAATGTCATTGCGATCTTACCGAAAGTTCTGCGTGTTGCCAGATCCTCCTGTTCGACCGTAAAGATCATCCATTTATAGACGTAATAGCCTACGAAACAGAGAATGACGCAGCAAATGATCACTGCAATGCTCCACTTCCATGGCCCAGCTGATTCGTTAAACTTCACCTGCAGCATTTCAACAAGCTTATCGACCCCCACAGTGCTCACCTCCTTAGGTGCTATCGTTGGCAGGGTGCCAGCGGTTGCCTTAAGTCTACACCCAGGTTCGTGTTTTCACAATTCATCCCCGACGTTCTATATACCTAGGCCACTGTTCAGTTTTCTGCTACAATATTTCATGATCTATAGGGGCATAGTACAACGGTTAGTATATGGGTCTCCAAAACCTAGGATCGTGGTTCGATTCCACGTGCCCCTGCCAAGAAAATAGAGTGATCATTTGATCGCTCTATTTTCTTGCCGAGACTCGTTGATTCGACCACGATCGACACGCAAAGCGTGTCCAGATCGTGGTTCGTGCGACGAAGTGAAATAAAAGAAAGCAGCGCTAGCTATTTTCTTTTATAAACAAGTCGCTATAGGAAGCGTAGCGACCGCTGTCCACGCTCCCCTTACAAGCATAAGTATAATGTTGAAAGTCTTCCGTTCGGAGGCTTTTTGTTATGATATAGATATGCAACAAATCATTGTTATACATGGTGGAACTACTTTTCAAGATTATGATAAATATTTAAATTCCTTATCGAGCAAAAAGCTGGATATTGACCGTTATATATACAAGCCTATGTGGAGAGAGCTACTTGGCGAAAAACTTGGTGATGGATATCAGGTTTTACTACCATCAATGCCTAACGGTACGAATGCTCGCTATAGCGAATGGAAAATATGGTTTGAGCATTTCAGTAGTCTTTTTACAGATAATTGTATCCTGATTGGCCATTCTCTTGGAGCGATATTCTTAGCCAAATTTCTGTCTGAGAATTCACTTCCATTTACTATTAAAGCCACTATTCTTATTGCAGCTCCGTATGATGACGAGAGCGACGAGGATCTTACTGATTTCAAAATAACCAATCTCACTGAGAACTTGGCTAATCAAGCTGGAAGACTCGTATTTTTTAATGGAACAGATGATCCGGTAGTCTCGCAATCTGAATTAATAAAATATCAAAATGAACTGCCATCCGCAGAATTCAAACTTCTTTCAGCACCCGATCATTTTGCGAGAGAAGAGTTTCCCGAGTTGATCGAGCTTTTGAAGGAGCTATAGGTTCTAAGCTCGTCCACTAACGGCTGCCCGAGGAGAAATCATTAAATCAGAACCGCTAATCGATCGCGGCATTGTATGCGCAATTATCAAATATTCATTGACATACATGCCTCAAGATGTTATTGTTTAATTACTCAAATCATCAATTCGGATGATTTGCTACGGCCGCATTTCTTACATAGGGAGTATATATGTCCAAGATCACGTCTATTGATGCTCTCATCGATAGAACTAAGGTTGCTTTTCCCGGCTGGGAATTGCGACTCACACAGATACGTGAATACATGGAAGCCGGACGCCACAATGTGGTGTATGACCTGTTGGCCAATAGTGGCTACAGCTACCACTACCGGAGCTTCAACGCCAAAGATATCCTCGATACAATCGATGAACAGGGAAACTCAATCGAGAAAAAGTTTGCCGAGTTGGTCTCAAGCGCCAAAGAGGTGGTGGCAAAAGAAGCTTTGGAGCCAATCCGCAGACAGCTGGCTGATGACTTCAAGGAAACATATCCTGAGGCCGAGCTTCTGGACTCCTGATAGCCCCACGTTTCGTCCGCATCGAGCATTTGTGCTCTGCGTTGATGAAACGCGGGGCACTTTTGCTTTGTGGAGTTTAGGTGTTGCAGAGTTTGGTTCTCATTTTTCTTACCAAGATTTGCTATAATTAAGTTATGCAAAAAATAGCGACGCGCATATTCATTTATTCATCACTTACATTCGGAATTTTAGGAATAGTAAACGTTCTGACGATGCCAGACAACGATAGTCACAGTTCGGATTTTAATATGTTCATTATGAGGTGCTTGATGGCGACAGTATTTGTTATTTTACCTTCATTCGCACTCAGCATTGCCGGGAAGTATTTGAAAAAGTAAGCTTACTGTGATAAAAAACATAACAACCAAACAACTGCTGGCAGAAACTGCAGGGTGGTACGGTACGATAGCTATTCTGGCTGCATACTTGCTGGTTAGTTTTGGTTCTATATCAGGTAGCGGACTTGTCTTTCAGCTACTAAACCTCACCGGAGCACTAGGTATGATTGCGATTGCATCATATAAAAAGGTTCGTCAATCTGTCGTTTTGAATGTTTTTTGGTCAATTATTGCGCTCGTTGCTCTTGTGAGGATACTTACCTACTGGCCAAAATAAAGAGCTGAGTAAGTTTCAATCAATTTCCATTTCATTAAATTGATACTTCGTAAATTTAGTGCTATAGTTCGGAAAGATCCGCAACTCTGCGAATTGTACACCGACTCAATGGAGAGTCCGATGATAGTAGAGAACGTGATTTCCCGCTCTATTAGTCCCGAGAATTTCTTCGGTGCTGAAGGGAGCGGAGGTATGGCTATGACAGGTACCGGTGCACATGCTGCTCGGTATTTAGGCCTATGCAAGAGGTCTCCGTCGATCGATCTCGAACCTGGGTCTACTACTACAATAGCAGAGATTCAGGGCCCAGGCGTGATCAAGAGTTTTTGGATGACGACCTGGTACGAGATCTCTGACCGTTTATTACTTCGCATCTACTGGGATGGAGAGGAGACACCGAGCGTGGAAGTCCCCCTATCGCATTTTTTCTGTGATGGATGGGCCAAGCATGCTCGCGTCGAATCGGAGATGATCCTGTTGTTGCCGAAGAACGGCTATAACTGCTACTGGGAGATGCCATTCCGGCACAGCGCAAAGATAACGCTGGAAAATCTCAGTAACGATCGTCCCTCACTGTACTATCAGGTTAACTACAACCTGAAGGACATTGTCGAGGAGGAGGCCTACTTCCATGCATCATGGAGGCGAGCCAAGCCCTTGGGCGATCCGGCATTGTTTACCATCGTTGACGGTATTCAGGGCCCAGGTGCGTACGTGGGTACCTACCTAGCTATGCGGCCGAATGCGCCAGGTTGGCCAGGCGAAGGCGAGATCAAGTTCTACATGGATGGTGATGACAAGTTTCCGACCATCTGCGGCACAGGCACCGAAGATTATTTCGGAGGTGCCTGGAACTTCGACACTCGCAAGTTCCAGACGGACAGAGGTGGTTACAAGGCGTACACCACTCCCTACCTCGGATTTCGGGCTTGGCCTAAGAAGAAGATCTACAAGCCTAGGCAAAAGATTGGCTGCTACCGGTGGCACATTAAGGATCCCATCTACTTCCATGATGAGCTGAAGAAAGTTGAAATTCAGGTCATTGCGGCTGGAGATGCCTATGTTCCACTGGTAAATGCCGATATTTCTGCGATGGCTGTTTGGTATCAAATGGCACCGAACGTGTCACCACAGCGTAGCCTGGTCGATCGCGCAAGCGACCTTGGCTACGTTGATCTGGCCTCGTACGTGAAGGTGTGACCTCCATGGGCCATTCTGTCGGTCGAGTCGAGAAGCAATTCTCCCTCGGCCGACAAAGCCGCACAAGCATTCGTGTTTGTGCGGCGTTTTACTGCTAAAATAAAACAATGATATACACAGCAATCGGATTCGACTGGGGTGGAGTACTAAATGGCAAATCAGGAAATTATTTTGGTGAAGGTGTCGCCAAGTTACTCGGCATCACCCAGGAAGTTTATCTAGAGGCATACTTTCATCACAATAAGAAGTTTAACCGCGGTGAGGTAACTCAGCGAGAATTATGGGTTCTTGTGCTGGATGAATTGAATCAGCCGAACAAAGTAGACGAAATTATTGCGCTTGCCCAAGTGTTTAATGCAGATAATTTGAATCAAGACGTTCGTGATTTGGTAGATAATCTCAGACTTGCTGGCTACAAAGTTGGGCTGCTAAGCAATAATACCGCCGAAAAAGCTACTCAACTACGGCATGAAGGGCTAGATAAACACTTTGATGCATTTGATGTTTCTGCTGAAACAGGCTTTGTAAAGCCAGAACCACAGGCGTTCTACCACTTAGCTGATAGTTTGGGTGTTGACGCTAAAGAGCTGGTTTTTATCGATGATTCGCAAAAAAGTTTGAGTACGTCGAAAGAATGTGGCTTTGCGCCGATTCTTTTTGAAAGCTGTCAGCAAACGATTGAAGACTTGAGACAACTTGGGATCAAGATCTAGGGTACTTCGAACTGTTCTAGCGCTCGTATAATTCAGCAGCTTATGTGAACCCAGCGGCTTTCAACCCAGAAAGACTTCTGTCTTGAGTGTTCGTTGGTAGATAAGCTGAAACAGTATTGTCCCACTCGTAGCGCCACCTGACACACCAGCGCTCGCTCAACCTAGAACTATGAACTTTATATTAAACGCTACATGTAGCGTTATTTTATACTAAAAAGAGGTTGTAAAAGCACAAGCATCTCTCTATAATGAAGCCAAGAACGAGAAATTAAAAAGGAGAAAACGAACAACATCTTTGGGTGGTTCGAATAGTGTCTTATGAACATATTGATGCTCGGGTGGGAGCTTCCTCCTCATAACAGCGGCGGTTTGGGCGTAGCATGCTATCACATGTCCAAAGCATTAGCGCTGCAGGGAGCCAAAATTGATTTCGTTATTCCCTACACCGCCAAACATGCCGACGTTGATTTCATGAACATTCATAGTGCCACCACCTTAACTCCTCTCGAACGCTATGGACTGGGTGCATACGACAGCAAAATGCTCATCAAACGCAGTTTGACCGAAGCAGATGCGAACGATCTCAAGGATATGCGTGGTGTCCAGAAACACTATGTTGATTTTGTTGAAAAGATCATCAGCTCTGGTAAAGTAAAGCCAGATGCGATTCATGCTCATGATTGGCTGACAATGGAGGCTGGTATCCGGGCAAAGCAACTGACGGATGCACCTCTGGTTGTGCATGTTCACGCTACCGAATTCGACCGTTCTGGCGAACATTACGGCAACCCAGTTGTTCACGAGATCGAACAGCAGGCACTTTTGATGGCTGACCGAATCATCGCCGTCAGCAATATTACCAAAAGTCTGATCGTGCAGCGCTACGGAATTCCAGCCGACAAGGTTGAAGTCGTCTATAATGCGATCGATATCAATGATCTTGGCGAACACGAATACGACACCAGCACCTACCGCTACCTCGAGGCATTGAAATGCGAAGGCTACACCGTTGTCACGACAGTCACACGTTTCACCATCCAAAAAGGTCTGACGCACTTTATCCGTGCGGCTGCCCGTGCATCCGAAAAGTATGACAAACTGGTATTTTTGCTGGTTGGCGACGGCGAACAGCGTGACGAATTAATTCAATTAGCGGCTGATCTAGGGATTGCAGACAAGGTGTTCTTTACCGGCTTTGTCCGTGGTAAACAGTGGCGAGATGCCTATGCTGTCGCCGATATCTTTGTTATGAGTTCGGTCAGCGAACCATTTGGTCTGACCGCTCTCGAGGCAGCGCATTATGGTAATTCACTCATTATTACCCGCCAATCTGGTGTCGGTGAAGTGTTGCACAGTATTTTCCGCTATGATTTCTGGGATGTTGATATGTTGGCCGACCAGATGATCAACATTGCTGCCAGCAAGAGCTTATCAACCGAGCTTAGTCAGAACATCAAACACGAATACACCCGTATTTCCTGGCATGATGTCGCCAGCCAGTGTCTGCGTATGTATCACCAGCTGCGGAACGGAGCATCAGTATGAGCAAGCGTGGAATTGTTCTCTATCTCCACGTTCATCAGCCACAGCGTGTGCGTAAATATAGTATCTTTGACACCGGTGAAGCTCACGATTACTTTGCAGAACCCGATTACAATACCGATCGTAACAACGAACAAGTGCTACGCAAGGTTGCCGACAAATCATATCGCCCAATGAACGCTCTACTACAACACTTATTAGATAAATACCCTGATTTCAAAGTCTCGCTCAGTATCACTGGTACATTCATCGAACAAGCCGAAATGTGGGCACCGGATGTGATCGAAAGTTTCAAACACTTGGTTGCAACTGGCCGAGTCGAGATTGTTTCCGAAACGTACTACCACTCACTGGCATTTTTCTACAGTCGCACCGAATTCGAACGCCAGGTAGAAATTCACCGCAATAAAATCCGTGAATTATTTGGCGTCGAGACCTCTGTATTTCGAAACACCGAACTTGCCTACAACGACGAACTGGCACACTGGGCTGATGGCTACGGATTCAAAGGAATTTTGGCCGAGGGCTGGGATCCAATCCTGGAATGGCGTAGTCCAAACCATGTCTATCGTCCTGCTGGCACCGAAAATATCGCATTACTCCTGAAAAACTACCGTCTGAGCGATGATTTGGCCTTTCGTTTTAGCAACAAAGCATGGTCTGAGTGGCCGCTGACCGCTGATAAATACAACCAGTGGACCAATGATTCACTCGGTGACGATTCGATCTTGAACCTATTTATGGATTACGAAACCTTTGGCGAACACCAGTGGGCCGACACTGGTATCTTTGATTTCTTTGAACACTTCGTAGGTAGCTGGCTTGCCAACCCAGATAACACATTCTATACGACATCCGAAGCAATCGACCAAAATCAACCTGTTGCCGAAATTAGCATGCCCAATACTGTTACCTGGGCTGACACCGAGCGTGATTTGACAGCATGGCTAGGCAATAGCATGCAGCAAGAGGCGCTACGTCATTTGTACGCGCTAGAGGGTGACATTATCCGTTCTGATGACGTGGGGCTTATCAGCGACTGGCGCAACCTGCAAACCTCTGACCATGTTTATTACATGTGCACCAAATGGTTTACCGACGGTGATGTGCATGCCTATTTCAGTCCTTACGAATCACCATATGACGCATTTTTGTACTATATGAACGCTGTTCGCGATGTTCGCTATAGATTGATGCAACATCATCACATAGGGGGCTTACGTGGCTAGGCCAATCGTCCTCAGTAATGGTGAACTGCATGTTGGACTAAACACTTTCGGCTTGGTCCATGATTTTTATTTCCCCTACGTCGGCCTAGAAAATCACGCTGCCGGTGAGCATTTGCGCCATCGTGTCGGGGTGTGGGTCGATGGCCAAATTAGCTGGCTTGACGATCCCGACCAATGGACATTCAAATTCCGTTATCCTCACCAGGCATTGATCGGTCATACGATTGCTCGTAATGAACGCTTGAATATTCTGTTGGAATTCGATGACTTCGTTGATGCAAATGTCAGTGCTTTCATCCGTAATATTCATGTTATTAATCAATCAGACCAACCACGTGAAATACGTTTGTTCATGCACCAGGCGTTTGTCATCGGTGATTCACGTAGCAATACAGATACAGCACAGTATCTACCCGACAACAAAGCAATCCTCCATTACCGCGGCCGTCGGGCATTTGTGGTATCTGGCGAGCATCGCGGTGAGCATTTCGACCAACATAGCATTGGACTATTCGGCATCGAGGGCCATGAGGGAACCTATCGTGATGCAGATGATGGTGAGTTGCAGGGCAGCAATGTCGAACATGGTCGGGTAGATTCGACAATTCGATTCAAATTACATGTCCGTGCCCAAAGTTCAGAGCGTGTCCATTACTGGATTGCTGCCGGAACATCAATGCGCGAGGCATTGTTTGTCGACAAACATATTCGTCACGATGGTGTTGTTAACAGATTGCTTCAAACGAGTGAGTGGTGGCAAAAATGGCTTGCACCTGCCATCAACGTTGCTGCAAAGATCGCTCCCGAATACCAGGATTCGTTTATTCGCAGTGTCATGATCATGAAATCACAGATCGACAAGCGTGGCGCAGTCATCGCCAGCACCGACAGTTCGTTATTGAAATATTCTCGCGACGCCTATGCCTACTGCTGGCCTAGGGACGGCGCATATGTGCTGTGGCCTCTCATACGCATTGGCTATACCGATGAAGCCTATCGATTCTTTGAATTTTGTCGTCGCGGTATGCACCCCGGTGGATATCTGATGCATAAATATCGCGCTGATGGCAGTATGGGCGCCAGCTGGCATTCATATGTCCACGATGATATTGTCGCGCCACCGATTCAAGAGGATGAAACGGCACTTGTTGTGTTTGTTTTTGCACAGCTATACCAAGCAACAAATGATGCCAAAATATTATCAGATTTCTACGAAAGTATGGTCCGTCCGATGGCTAATTTCTTGGCCGAATATGTTGATGAATCGACTGGACTACCGAGGCCAAGTTATGATCTGTGGGAAGAGGCGTTTTTGACGACCACCTATACAACCGCGACAGTTTACGCTGGACTGTTGGCGGCCGCAGATCTTGCCGATGCCGCAAATGATGCAGATATGGCCGTTCATTGGCGCGCTGCCGCAGACGACATCTCTACGGCTGCTCATAAACACCTGTACAATCCTGATCGTAAGGCGTTTTATAAGGGAATTTTGGCTCATGACGATTGGATCGAGAAAAACGACACACTTGATACATCGAGCCTGTTCGGCGCATTTATGTACGGACTGTTCCCTGTTGATAGTACTGAATTCCAATCGGCTTTGCAGACTCACAAAGATACTTTCCTATCTGATAGTAACCAAATCTCATTGCCCCGCTACGAAAATGACCCCTATCACCGCGTCGAGAATGCAGGTGATAGTAACTTTTGGCATATTACCTCACTCTGGTTAGCCCAGTATCATGTCGAAGCAAATGAACCCGACAAGGTAAAAGAAGCCCTCGACTATGTACTTGCACATACACCGCGCACTGATATTATGTCCGAGCAAATTAATCCGTCTGATGGGTCAGAGATTTCACCTGCACCACTGACCTGGAGTCAGGCAGAATATGTTGCGACACTACTAGACACCATCACGGAGTCAGCGAAACCATCATGAACCGGCTTGTTGGCCACATCAAAAAAGCCTCAGCATTAATTGGGGTGACGACACGACTGACCAAAGACCTACAGGCAAAGCGTATCATGGTACAATTCACGAATAAAACGGGGTTGCTGTACTTTGGTGAGATCAATACCCAGGACAATGATTCACGGTTGGTTCGTGGCATTACTCTGGCAACGGGATATAGAGACACAAATTACTGTTTTGGTGCCCACGATAGTTACGATATTGCCGTCGTACAGCGCCTAGGGCAAGTCGAAGTACCCGACCGACAATCTGACAGTCACCGTTGGTTGATTATGCAATTTGATCTTCATACCGCAACGTCGCTGCCGCATATATTGATTAGCCGTCGTAGTGCAGCCGAAGCGATGTACGCGAACTTTCTGGATGTTAATCGTGACATGCTAGAACATGTATTTGCTTCACCTGACGATCATCATGAACAGTTTACTAAACAATTTGTTACCTTTGCGCCGCCAGCGCATGCGCCAACAGTCGAACATATCGTTTCGCCAGAGTTTACTAGCGCAATTGTTGGGCATTTCAAGCATTTGATGATTGAAATTGAGGGTGATAGCGTCTATCTATTTGTCGACGATCCCGTCATCACAACACCGTTTTTGAACAAAATGTTACACTATGGTCTACAGTTCGCCAAACATATTGACGAACGAGTCGGAGCATAAGAACAGATCACATCAAAAAACAGCCTCGGTGATGAGGCTGTTTTTATGTGAGGGGATTATCCCTTACGTGGTTTGATTTCGTTGCGTCCGAGGTTCTTTTTGGTCTCGGTGTAGGTCGCGTGTTGGCGAGCAACGGGATCGTATTTTTTCAGACTAAGCTTTTCAGTCGTTGTCTGCGTATTTTTGGTCGTGTAATAGGTACGGTGACCGCTAAGCTCACTTACCAGACCAACCAATTTTCGCTTTGTGTTCTTCTTTGCCATTACTTACTCGCTTAAAATTTCTATTGTAATCTTACCGATTGTAGCATAAATATCAGGTTATGACTAGTGTTCCGGGAACTTTTATCAGATAAATTCGTGGAGCCGCGATCGGGAGTTGAACCCGAGACCTCATCCTTACCATGGATGCGCTCTACCAACTGAGCTATCGCGGCACAATACCTCGAATAATTGTACCAGATCACCCCAGGGCTGCAAAGGGTGGCTATGACTTTCGTTTTTTGGCAGTGACTTTTGGTTTTTTGACCGTAGGCTTGGCTACTTTTTCAGTAGATTGTGATTTGCTAGGGGTCATAGTAAGACGAAGTAGTACGAATGACTGCAGTAGCGCCCAGGCAACAGCGTTGACCAAGAATACGGCGGCACTAGCGATAGCAATGGCGAGTACTTGTTGACCAAGGGGTTGGTTCAAGAGGCCAAAGACACCGGCAACAATCAATAGTACGACAGCAACGGCAATATAAGTATGCTGCATTTTTTGGCGATCGGTTGTTTGTTCATCCCAACGGGCAAGGGATTCTTTGGCTGATTGATACATCTGTCCTCTTTCAATTAATTATGCTTATTTTAGCACTATTACTTGATACTGTCAATATTTAGCATCTAGGCCTTGAAAACAGTGGTAGATTTCGGTACACTTGTGTTTGTACCTTTCACAGCTACGCCGCTTTAGCTCAGCTGGTTAGAGCAGCTGTTTTGTAAACAGCAGGTCTTCGGTTCGAATCCGAAAAGCGGCTCCATGACAAGATAATGACATCCGTCGTTGTTTTGTTTATGGATTTGCCGGAATCGTGTAGTGGCAATCACAGGAGACTGTAAATCTCCCGCCTTTCGGCTTCGTAGGTTCGAGTCCTACTTCCGGCACCAAAGAAAGATAGTCCCTCTGGGGCTATTTTTCTTTGGTAACCTGACGGTAGAGCCCGAACCTACGAATCTTTTGCGAGTGAACGGAGGAGCGAAGATTTCTTCAAAGAAATCGGAGCGATGTCCTACTCTTTTCCTATCCAACCCCATGCTAAAATAAATACATGTCCAAACCCACCTCCGTCTTTACAATCCTCCCTGAAATCGAACAGCGCACCATAGCAAAAAACAAAACTGCCTTTGCGTTTTTAACCAATACTCCTATTACTCCAGGACATACATTGATCGCACCTATTCGTGTCGTCGCATCTGTCAACGAATTAACAGATGAAGAATGGCAAGGTATTCGCGCACTGACGATGACGATTCAGGATGCATTAAAGCAAGCGTATGGTGCAGAGGGCTTTAATTATGCCTGGAATCAAGGAGCTGATTACGGTCAATCTGTACCGCATTTTCACCTTCATATCGTTCCTCGCACCCCTAGTGATGATGGTATTACAGATTATGAACCACGAGAGTTTCTCTACCGTCCAGGTAGTCGTGAATCGACACCAGAAAACGAGCTGGCAGCAATTGCCAAAGAATTATCTGCAAAGATTAATTCGTAATTACATTACCTTACGAGGTTGTACAACTCGCTTTGGCTGACCTTGTGGAATGATCATCTTAGCGGCTTTTTCACGAAGTTCGAGTGATAGTTCTGCTTGGCCAACACGTTCGTAGGCATCGGCAAGGATATTAAGTGTCTGTGGGATTGGATCAAGTTCGACAGCACGCTCTAGCGCTTCAATCATTTTCCGTGGTTGATCAAGCTTTTCCTGAACTTTGGCGTAGGCAATGTGACGAGCAGCCAGATCATTTTCCATCTCCAATGCTTGTTCGAACGCTAGTGCTGCCTTGATATAGTTCTTGGTTTCAAAGTAAATCAGGCCAACATTATGCAAACTACTAGCACTTGGTTCTAGCGATTGAGCAATTTCAAAACATTCAATTGCGTCTTTGAACGCTTGCTGTTTGGCATACAAAATACCCAGGCGGTTGTAGGCCGTGGCATTGCGTTCGTCAACACGTAGGATAGTCAGTAGTGCTTTTTCGGCACGCAAATATTTCTTTTCGCGCAGGGATTCCTGTGCAACTTCCCACAAACGATCCAACTTTTCGGTCAATTTACTAGGTAAATCAAGTGACGATTCCTGGATCGATTGACGGTAAAAGATTGCCAATCCGCCAAAGAACATTACTAATATGAGACCTAACATATAGGTATATTATAGCATAGCCGCGGCGAGCTGTAACCTGATATTGCCGTTAGCAGCGACTGCGTCATAGGCACCTAATAACTGATCGAGTTGTTTGGTATGTGTTGCCTGTGGACCCGTCGTCAGCGATCGATGTACCATGTTCATCGCAACTTCGATCAAACGCAAACAATCTGGGCGATTATCTTTGTATTTATGCGCCACCGTCAGTTTTTGATAGCTACTGCCCTGCAACAAATCACGTGCATCACGGACAATTTGTGATGCATGCGTAAAGTATTCATCATCAGCAACCAAACGTGAAATTTCAGCAGGTAATCCATCTGCCATATACAGTAACTGTGTGCGTTTCGTCGGTTCCGTTACATGTAATAGATCAAGCAGTTCATTCGACTGTGTCTGGCTTACTGGTAAAATTTCGAGTAATTGAACGCGCGAATGAACAGTCGGGAGAAGCTTTTGAGGTTCGTGTGTCACGAGCAGAAACGTCACGCCATCTGTTGGTTCTTCTAATAGTTTCAAAAATGCATTTTGTGCCGCTGTTGCCATCCGCTGCGCATAATCAATAACGATGATTCGCCTATCAGCTTTGGTACGGGTTTGTTCGTATAATCGCCTGATTAATGCGACGGTTATTGTGCCTTTTTCCAGGTCAACTTGTTCATCCCTTTCGGGCAATACCGTCATAACTGTGCGCGTTAATTTAGATGCCATATCCAGCGCAATTGTCGATGCACCCACGCCATGTGGGCCGGTAATCAGTAGTGCATGCGGCATGTCATGCAAATAAGCATCAATTCGCTTTTGGGTTGCTGGGTTCAGGATGAGTGTCATACTTTTGCGTCAGGAAAAGATGTTAGAAATTCTGGTGGCAATGGTGCGCCAAATGTTTGGCGATTGCTGGTCGGAATTGTCACTTCGAGGCTATAGGCGTGGAGATACAAACGATCAGCTATTTTGCCATAGACGCGGTCGCCAGTGATTGGAGTGCCAATATACGCCATATGGACACGTAACTGGTGTGTGCGGCCTGTACGAGGCTGTAAACGTACTAATGATTGGTCACCGTCTGATGCCAGCACCTTATACGTTGTTTGGGCAGCTTTGCCCTTGGCGTCAACGCGGAACGTGCTGGGGGCCGATGGATTACGACCAATCGGCAGATCAATGGTAGAATGATCGGATTTTGGTGCACCATCAACGACGGCAATGTAGGTTTTTTTGGTGCGACGATCGGCAAATTGTTTTTGCAACATGGTCGCCGTCTCTTCGTTACGAGCACCAATCATAACGCCACTTGTGTCACGATCTAGTCGATGAACAATACCCGGACGATTTGTATCTAAATGATAAGTTGAATAACGACGGAAGAAATCAGCAACAGTAAATTCATCATTCAATGCACCTTTAGAGTGAGTCAAAACACCAACTGGTTTGTTGATAACAATCACATTGTCGTCGATATAGATAATTGGTAGTTCGCTGGCACTAAAATCAGTTAATTCTGGAACATCGATGGCGATTGCGTCATTGACCGTCACATCAAATTTAGGTGAGATTTGGGCAGTGCCATTGACCGTGACGTGACCCGCTTTGATATGTTTTTGCCAAGTGCTACGTGAGGTTTCTGGATAACGATCGGCGAGTTCTAGATCTAAACGTTTTTTGTCAGATTTGACCACAAATAAATAAACATCTTTGCCCTTGAACGGTAGTCCGTAGGTCATCAACTGGTCATTTGGGTTCTTGATTAGTTCACCTGCGGCGTCGTGTTTGTCGACACGAATTTGCCTCATAATATAATCTTCATCGTCTTCGGCAGAATCATCAAATAATACATATAAATGTTCTTTGTTGAAACGAAACGAGATCAGCGTGTTGGTTGCTGATGGATTGCTAAACTTCAGTTGTTCGATATGGCGCGGCACATTGTCATCACCAGCCAGGTCAAACCGTCGCAGAATCGCGATAATATCAGCACTAGATACTTTGACCATATTACGCCTTTGGTCGCAGTCCGACCGCTTGTTGGACCTTTAAGAGTGTGCCATTCGCCTGTTCATTCATCGCCTTTTCGCTACTTTCCAGTTTGGCATACACGGCATCATTATTGACGGTTGCTAGTTTTGACTGAAAATCGATTAGGAATGATTTTACTTCGTCGGCAACTACTTTTTTGAAATCACCGTAACGTTCCATGCCTTCAAATTCGGCAACTACATCGTCCAGACTATGGCCGCGTAGCAGTGACAAAATTTCTAGTAAGTTACTAATACCTGGTTGGTTTTCGCGATCTAGGCGAACGTATGCCTTGTCGTCGGTTGTTGCACTCATCACTTTTTTGGCAGCTTCGTCAGGATCGTCACCCAGGAATATGACACCTTTGCCAGATTCATCAGATTTGCTCATTTTTTTGCTAGGATCCATCAAATCTTTGATGCGAAGGCCTTGGCCTTTGCCAAAGAATTCGTGTTGTTTGGCGACAGGTTCAGGAATGTTCAGAACATCACCGAATTTTTTATTCATACGTTCAGCAATATCACGAGCAAACTCTAGATGCTGTGTCTGATCATCACCAACCGGTACATACTGCGCACCGTATAGGAGTATGTCCGAAGCCATTAGAACTGGATAGTTAAAAAGACCTACGCTTACAGAGGCTTTCTTGTCGTCATTCTCCCTGTAAAACTGACGAGTCTTCCTAAGCGCGTCCGTGTAGGGATGGAGAAGTTCTGCAATTTCCATCTCATTTTTTCCAACAAAAAGAGTTGGCATTGGTAATGGGCCAACAGTCCCAGAAGTTTGATAGCCTGACTTATCTTTGAATTGCGTCATTCTGTTCATTTCACCAAATCCAGTAAAACAATCCAAGATCCATGTTAGCTCGCTATGTGCTGGAACGTAACTTTGGCGATAAATATGAATATCATCGTTATCTAGTGGCAATCCTGCAGCTGCATATACACGCGCATTATTGTCGACTTGTCCCTGCAGCGTATCGTGATCAATTGGCGTGGTAAAACTATGCAAATCAGGAATAAAAAGATTAACTTGGTATTCATCCGACCGGTGTTTTGCCATTTCAATCATTGGCAACATGGCACCAAAATAATTGCCTATATGTAGGTCGTTATTGGCGCGAAGGCCGGTCAAGATTACAGATTTGGACATTGTATTATAATTATACCTTACTCGGGGGGATTTTGGTTTTGTTTAGCGACCTTATCGGCCACGTCCTAATGTTAACAGTAGCATTGCCAAAGCATGGCCTTCCTGGCCTAGTTCCGAGAAGCGTTCAAGTATTTTCAATTCCCTGGTGTGAACCATCCTTGTTCCACCATTTGCCAACCTTGTACTAACGATAGTTCGGCTTATCTCAGTCCTTTTTTTGATTGCTGCAAGTATTTCGGCGTCTGCGCGATCAATTTCTTTTCTCAGTACATTAATGTCAGCCTCCGCAAGCTCAATATCTTCAGATTCTTGGGTACTTAACGCCGCATCATGCGCTGCTTTTATTAGTTCAGCCACATCTGGTCGTACCTCAGCTACGGCACCAGGTTCAACTTCTGTCACATCAACAAGTTCCATACCAGTAAGTTCCACTTCGTCAGCAGCATCGTACTCTCCAGCAAATACCTGGTTCTCCGATTCTATTTCGCCACTGTTACCTACGTATTGTTCACCTGTTGTCATATTACACTATTTAAGCATGAAAACGTGTAATTGTAAATACTAACGTCGTTTACTGAACGACTGATGTCTTGGTTACATAATCTTTGAGTAAATCATAGAATTTCTGAAAGTGTGGGAGCGACAGCCATTCTTTGTCGCCATGATGATCGCCACCGTCTGGTTGGATCATGATGACAGAAATATTGTGCTTGGTAAAATAGCGAGCATCGGATGAGCCGTGTGCACGTGTCATGTGGATCGGACTGCCGACATGGGCTTCATACAGTTCGATAAAAGCTTTGATGAGTGGCACATCTGGATCAAGTTGATAATCGTCGCCATCCATCTGAGTAACTATCTCTCCGTCGTATTTGGCAAGGATTGTTGCCATATCAGTCACAATCGTCGCTAAATCTGCTTTGTTTTTGTAGCGAATATCTAATGTCACATCAGCCTCGCGTGGGCCTTGGTTAGCGGCACTTCCGGCGTTGATCATCGCGACGGTCATTGTTGAATTATAGCGGTCGGACGTATCAAAAAGCGCTTCAACTTCGACCAAAAAGTGAGCAAGTTTGATAGCCGCACCGTCACCATCCCACGGATGAGCGCCGTGATGGGATTGACCGCGGATTTTAATCGTTGGTCGGTAAATACCTTTGGCAGCAACACTCAGCGCGCCCCACTGCTCACCAGCATCGGGCAAAATACAGACATCGGTGTTATAGCCATCATCCAACATCGCCTGGACGCCACTATGGCCATCAAGTTCTTCGTCACCAGATAACATAAAGGCAATATCACACGTCAGGTTTTGGGCATACAGTTCGTCTGCTAATTTCATATAGGCAGCGGTCGCAAAAAGCATGTCATAAGTGCCACGTCCAAAACATTTGTCGCCATCGATATGAAATTTTGGTCCACCAGGGACAACATCGACATGCGACTGGAGTAATACTTTACTGTGTTTTTTGCCAAGCGGTGACGCATAGAGGTTAACGACACCGTTATAGGTCAGGATTTGGGTCTTGAAACCACGATTATCCAGATGTCCTGCGACATATTCCAGCAAGTTCAGAACCGACTTCTGATCGCTACTTATGGGATGGAAGGCGACGAGCGCCTCTAGATACTCCAGCATTACCTCTATTGTAGCAGGCTTGTCTACTGCCTCTATTAATTTGTGTAGCTGGGGAGTGTTAACTGATAGATAAATTCGTCGATTTCATCAATTACAATGCGTTTATAGGCAGGATTACCGCTAATTTCATGCTCGGCTAAGATCGCTTTGGTGCTAATCATCAGATTGGCTTTGGCAAGTTCGCGCATGTGGGATTTGATGATAAACGGGTCGAATTGGCCATAAATAATGCGGGTGGGAATGGTAAGTTTTTTGGCGTCAATAAGTGCAGTTTGGTTCTCGATACTCATTTCGAGCGAACTGACAATGGCCGGGAGCGTCGCGTCGTCCACGACAAAGTATTTGCTCATCAGGCCAGCTCGTTTGACCATATCGGCCAATGTTTTGGCGATTTCGACGCGGTAACGCGAGTTGCGGTACAAAATATGATAGGCGTCGTCTGGTTGGGTGATCAACCCCATCCGCTTTTGGGCCGCAAGTTTGGTCGGTTTGTAGAATGGTGGACTGCATAACAGGAGTGATTGGACGGCTTTTGGATACAGCGTCGCGTACTCGATCGATACTAATGAACCGAGTGAATGTCCGACCATTAACACCGGCGAGCGTACCCGCAATGTTTGAAGCGTCAAACGCAGTGACCTGGCATGAATTTTGGCACTGTATGTTTGCCAGGTTGGTTTGGGTGATGCGCCAAAACCTAGTAAATCAACGGATATAACTCGCGTTTCGTCGGTATTTATGCGATCAATCATCTCACCCCACATGGCGTGCGAATTTGCCAGCCCATGAACAAACACGATCGTTACTTTGGGGCGTTTAGGGCCCTTGTCGACCCCTACATGTAGCGGATGTGGGACTTTGAGCCATTTATGGAGTATTAGGTCTGTATCTATCACTCTATTCATTGTACCAACAAAACAAAAACTCCCCGAATGAGGAGTTTTTGTTTGAAACATAGTGATTAACGTTTCGAGTATTGTTCGCGCTTACGTGCAGAACGGAGACCGTATTTCTTGCGTTCTTTTTCGCGAGGATCGCGACGCAGGAATTCGGCTTTTTTCAGTGTGCTTCGCAGGTCGCCGAATCCAACAGTCAATGCTTTCGCAATTGCTAGTTTGATCGCGTCGACTTGGCCAGCAGTACCACCGCCAGAAACTCGGACGGTAATATCAAACTCTTTTTGCTTGCCAACCAACGCCAATGGGTCGGTGACTTCAGCAAGAAGGGTTTTGTTACCATCTAGGTACTGCGCAGCAGGCTTGTCATTGATCGTCAAGTTGCCTTTGCCAGTGTACAAACGTGCACGTGCAGTAGCAGCCTTGCGACGACCAAGACCGTAAAAGTATTTACCAGTTACAGCCATAATTATTTAACCTCAACTTTCTCTGGAGTTTGTGCAGTGTGAGCATGCTCACTACCTGGGAACACTTTCAGACGTTTCATGCGCTCTGGTGATAGCTTGTTTTTAGGAAGCATACCCTGGACGGCTTTTTCGATGATTCGTTCTGGGAATTTCTCGCGAACTTCCTTTAGCGTTGCATCCTTGATACCACCTGGGAAACCTGAGTGACGGTAGTATGTTTTCTGCTCTTCTTTGTCACCAGTGACTGGTACGACAGCAGCGTTGATAACGACAACATAGTCACCACCATCAATGTGTGGGGTGTAGCTAGGTTTGTATTTACCAATCAAGTATTTAGCGATTTGGGTCGAAACTCGGCCGAGAGGTGCACTGCTGGCATCGATAAGGATCCAACGGCGAGTGACCTCGGTTTGTTTCTGTGAGTACGTTTTAGCATTAACCATTACGCTTTCACCTCTTCTTTCTTGGCAACAGATTTCAGTTCGTCAACGAACGAAATAGTCGCCAGCTGTGCGCCGTCACCGACACGAAGTCGAGTACGTTCAACACGGACGTGACCACTGTTGCGGCCGGTCAGCTGTGGGGCGATTTCGTCAACCAGTTTGAATGCGGCAGTCTGCGTAGACAGTGCAGCAATCACTTGGCGACGATTGTGAAGATCACCTTTTTTAGCCTTTGTAATAACTTTTTCAATATAACGCGAAGTTTCTTTTGCCTTTTGCAATGTTGTCTCGATCTTGCCATACATGACGAGACTAGTTGCGAGGCCTTTCAGCAACGCGCGGCGTTGGTCGCGTTCGCGGCCAAACTTGAGCCCTTTATAACCGTGTCTGTGCATGATTAGAGTTCCAGTTCCGCCAATTTATCTTTGACTTCGTCGAGAGCTTTGCTGCCAAAACCTTTTAGTTCGCGCAAATCTTGCTCGCTCAGGGTAACCAAGTCGTGAACGGTACGAATATCGTTGTTGACCAAGGCGTTAGCTGTGCGGGCAGTCAAGTTTAGCTCTTCGATTGGGGTGTTGAGTTCGCTTGTCTCTTCGTCGGTTGATTGACCAAGAGCAGGAGCGGCTTCAACAGTTGTTGATCCGGCAAGTGCAGTGTATTGGTTAACCAAGATTGCAGATGCTTCTTCGAATGCAGCACGTGGCGTGATTGCACCGTCAGTATCAACAGTCAGCAGAAGTTTGTCGAGGTTGGTTTCTTGGCCAACACGAGTTCCTTCTACCTTGTAGCGTACGCGAAGCACTGGGCTAAAGACTGCATCAAGTGCAATCATGTCGCTGTGCAAACGGTCGACGCTGCTTTCTTCGATGGTGCGGTAACCGCGACCAGCTTCGACAACAAGATCGAAGAGGACAGATTTTTTAGGATCATCGATTGTTGCGATCACTTGTTCAGGGTTGACGACTTCAACATCAGCGGTGGTTTTGATATCACCGGCAGTGACAACACCAGCGCCTTTTTTCTCAAGACGTAGTTCGACAGGTTGGTCTGTGTGGACCTTTAGGCGAACGTTCTTGAGGTTGAGCATGATGTCAACAACGTCTTCAACGACACCAGGAACGGTGGTGAATTCGTGAGTTGCGCCTTCGATGCGGAATGCAACGATAGCGGCACCTTCGATTGATGACAAGAGTACGCGGCGTAGGCTGTTACCTAGGGTGTTACCGTACCCAGCGTGAAGAGGCTCGATCACAAATGTTGCAGAGGTACTGCTGTGTTCGTCAACTTTGGCGAGTGCAGGGTTGTGAATAACTTTAGACATTTATTTGCTCCTTCTAGCGTGAGTAGTACTCAACGATTAGTTGTTCATTGATATCAACTTCGGCTTCTTCGCGTTTTGGCAGACCAGTCACTTCGATTTTCAGCTTCTTGACATCGCTTTTCAGCCATGACAATGGGATCTGAGTCGAATTCTTGACAACGTCGTCAATTTCGCTAAAGTAACCAGATTTGGTGCTACGTGGACGAACGGTGATAACATCACCCGCTTTGACACGGATAGATGGGATATCGACACGGCGGTCGTTGAGCATAAAGTGGCCGTGGCCAACAAGTTGACGTGCAGCGCGACGTGAAATAGCGAATCCAGCGCGGTAAATAGCGTTGTCTAGGCGAAGTTCAAGCATTTGCAGCAAGTTCTCCCCAGCCAAACCTTCTTTACGACGGGTTGCTTCGTCCATTAAACGTGCGAATTGCTTTTCGAGTAAGCCGTAAGTACGGCGAACTTTTTGCTTTTCACGTAGTTGGGTTGCGTACAAACTAGGTTTGTTAGCGCGACCGTGAGCGTGCTGACCTGGAATACCAGATTTGCGTGCCATGATCTTGTGCGCTTTAGGGTGCAGCGCATAGCCTTCACGACGAGATTGTTTGACAATAGGAGATGTATCTCGTGCCATCGTTAAGCCCTCCTAGCCTTTCGTGGGCGGACGCCACCATGAGGGACGCCAGTCACATCTTTGATACTGTTAACTGCAATATCGAAATTGCCCATCGCACGGATCGCAGCATCGCGACCTAGTCCAACGCCTTTTACAAAGACGTCGACGGCAGTTGTACCGTGGAGTGATTTGACCATTTCTGCAGCTTTTTCAGCAGCAACCTGGGAAGCGTATGCTGTACCCTTTTTGCTGCCGCGGAATCCACATGCACCAGCACTGCTGGCACTAAGGACGTTACCTTTATTATCAGTAAACGTAACGATTGTGTTGTTGAACGTCGCTTGAATATGCAGCTGACCAGAAGGAACTGATCGGCGTTGTTTCTTGCGAGCTGTTGTTTTAGTAGCTTCTGCCATATCTTATCCTTCCTACGTCTTAGACGCTGCTTTCTTTTGAGTACCACCAACTGCGACCGCTTTACCCTTACGAGTTCGTGCATTCGTACGAGTACGTTGACCGCGGACAGGAAGTCCTGCTTTGTGTCGTAGGCCGCGGTATGAACCGACGTCCTTGAGACGCTTAATATTATTTGTTACCAGACGCTGCAAGTCGCCTTCGACGGTGTAATCGTTGCCGATTATTTCGCGAATACGTTGTTCTTCAGCCTCGGTGAGATCTTTCACCCGAGTGGTCGGCTCTATATCTGCCGCCGCAAGGATGGTCGATGCGAAGTGTGGACCAATGCCGTATACATACGTCAAAGCGATCTGCACTTGCTTTTCAGCGGGAATAACTATCCCTGCAATTCGAGCCATGCTTAACCCTGCCTTTGCTTATTCTTAGGTTTTTTCTTGTTGATAATCCGTAGAACACCTTTACGGCGTACTAGCTGATCATCCGGACTGATTTTTTTGACACTCGCACGAACTTTCATGAGCGCATAAAACTCCAGTTTTCCTTTAAATTTGACACTATTAAACGCCTTATGAGCGTTCATCTCGCAAGCGGAAGCTGATTCTGCCCTTCGTAAGATCGTAAGGGGTCATCTCAACTTCTACTTTATCGCCTGGTACAAGACGGATGTAATGCTTGCGCATTTTGCCCGAAATGTGAGCGATAATACTATGGCCATTCTCAAGTTCGACCTTGAATTGGGTATTAGGCAGTGATTCCACTACCGTTCCCTGCATCTTGATTACTTCCTTTTGACTAGCCATAAGTTACAGTAGTAGATTATACACCAATAAAGTGCATGCGTAAAGCGCATTTTCAGAGATTCTTCGCTAATCTACCCGCGAAGTTGAATTTGATATTTCTATTGTAGCAAAACCACGTTGGCCGTCAAGTACGCATATACAATCATTAAATACGAAACCCCGCTCCTGACCAGGAGACGAAAGTCTCGTACTGATCAGAGCGGGGTGTAGACCTGCCCTAGTACCACGGCTCGTTGACAGGCCGGTAGATGTAAACAACTTCGCCTTCCACGATCTCTGCTGAGAGGCCACGACCCTTTTCGGCGCCGATAACTCCACGCGCATTGATTTTTGTCACCCAGTCACGCGTGGCTTTCATGACCTGTGTGGTCGTATAGCAACCTCCTGAGTAGACATTATCGAGCTTGGTTGCCAGTTCAAGCGCATCGCCATGTGTCATCACTACCGGGTAATGTTCAGCAATGAAGTGAAACAGGCTATTCTCATCCCTTTCACTGTCAAGCAGATAGTACGATGTCCGTCTGTTTGTTCCGATGACGTCATCCAGAACACGGATGAGCGTCTGGTGACGCTTTGTGTCATACCAAACTTGAACAAACTCGCGAAGGAATCGCTTGGTGAGTTCGGCTTTTGTAGGAAATTCAGAAGATTCCCTCTCCGTCAGTTCCTGGCGCAGCTTTCGTGCCTTGTCGTCGGATAATATCAATGTTGCAACATCACGCAGTGGATTATTCGCAGACATAGCCTCTCCTTAATGCAGGTACTCTGTTTACTCGACGTTCCCGAGTATCTTTACAGAGCTCGGACGGAGTTGTCCAGTAAAATAGTTATACTACATATTCCGTTTCAACCCAAACATAAGCTCATCTCTCTATCTCTAAACGAATTTAGAAACACAGAGATAAGGACAGAGGAGAGACCCTGTTCCCTTGTAGCGTGATAACTCACACTACAAGGGAACAGGCAGGTTAGTCTCCGAGGACGAAACGTATGGACATGTTGAAATCGTAGTTCATGCCGCTCATTATTAGCTCGATTGGCGGCAGCCCTTGCAAAAGCTCATTCTCCTGTACCCGACGAGTAATCTCTGAGAAACTATTCTTCCAGTCGTCGTATAAGGCCTGGTTTGACCGGTTAGCGCTAGATCGCTTGGTGCCGACAATGTACCCGAGACCGTCGTGACGATACGTGAGTTCATTCCGACTGACGATTATACCTCTGTCCTCGTGCACAGTGGCCAACCAGACAGCCATGTCCTTCACTGTTTCGTACTTTTGGATTGTGGCTGTATTTTGCAACAGCTTTTTAAGCATAGCTTGATGATTAAGCACTATCTGCGCCACCTTTCCCAAGATATACGCCACCATGATGTCTTCGAGAAGTGCACGACGTGCTTTTTCTACATCGCTGCGGCGCCTCGCGACTTCCTTGTTAAGCTCGTCGATTGCTAATACAATCTCATTTGTCGAAACCATTATTTCTCCTCTGTCAGAAAGGTGCACTACACACTCAACGCCGCTGGTTGAGATGCATTTGCAGTGCTCGGGCGGAGTGCCCAGGTAGGATTAGTTATAACAGATAGGGATTAACTTTCAAACAATAAGCATGATACTCATCTCTCTATCCTTGCAGCTGTCATTCCCTGGCTTGACCAGGGAATCCAGTAAATAATAAATCATCTTCCCCGTGGCATCTGCAACCCACCGAGTCAGACCAGCTGTTCCTGATGGAATAGTTCACTGAAACTCAGTCCATATCAAATAACTAAACAAATAGATATGGACCGACCAACGGGAGTTGTTTCAGTGACCGTCAGGAATAGCTAGGATGACCCGGATGGGTGAAGCCGCCACAAACGTTTTGCTTCTTTTGCTATCCAAAAGAAGGCTTTTGGTTCTTTTAGGGAAAAGAACTACTGGATTCCGGATCAGGTCCGGAATGACACAAGGCGAAAGATAGCGATAACGAGGTTAGTCGGTAGCAATCGCTCGCAACATCACCCTCTGATCAAACTGCCCCAATCGTGGCACCCATTTGCCTGCACAGGTAATCAAATTCAGCCCCTCTTTGCTCGGGTCAGCTGATTGCATCATCATTTTCATGCCGGTTGCATTGACCTCATCCAGACTCATGATCTGGTTTTCGACGACGCTATAGGTATATTTCTTGTTATCGCCACGTTCTACGGTGATTTCATCGCCTGTTTTCAGCGTGCTAAGTTTGGCAAAGACACCGTTTTTGCTAATACCACCATTGTGCGCGTCGATCAGGACAGCGCCATAGCCGGTGCCTGGCGTCATGCTTTTTTTGTACCATGCGGCGTCGTTAATATTGCGAGGCGTGTCAAGGACGTTTTGTGCGGTTACACCGACGGGATAGACGCGGGTATTACCAACATTCAAACTAGGAATACTGATATAGCGGGGATTCAGAGCTGGGACAGTATACGTATCGACCATGACTTTAGAAACATTGGTTTCGTCAACCGTCGGATCAGCCTTGGCAATTGGAACCGAAATTGGAAGTGGCGCCCCGGTTGTGTACCAACGATAGACATACCAGCCACCGATGATTGCGAGAAGTCCGACGATCAGACAAAAAACAATACGTCCATAATGCCGTTCTTTCTTCGGTTCAATTGCTAACCCCGTTCCCATGTATGTTCTACTATAGCATAATCTGTATCACTTATAGAAGCTGTTCTCCTGAGTGCAGTTCGGAGTGAAACCGAGCACCGGAACGGAACGGTAGATACAACTACCGTGAGTACCGGAGACGCAGGTTTCAGCCCGAAATGTGCCAGGAAAACAGTTTCTACTTGTAGTCGTCGTAGGTGACCATTAGTGCTCGTGAATTAATCTGGCGCAAGCTTTCCAGACCGACTGATACCACGATCAGCACACCAGTACCACCAATTGCGAGGTTTTGCAGGCCGGTTACCCCGGCTTGGGCAAACAGGTATTCGGCGATAAACGGCATAACAGCGATAAGTCCCAGAACGATAGAACCGAACAAGATCAAACGATTAACTGTCTGTGAAAGATATTTTTCGGTCTGAATGCCAGGGCGAACGCCTTCGATGAAGCCACCTTGTTTTTGCAAGTTTTCGGCAATTTCATTGGCGTTAAACACAATACCGGTGTAGAAGTAGGTAAACAAGATAACCAGCAAGAAGTAAGCGCCTGGATAGATAAACGCATCAGCGGTCAAACCAGTGAATTGGCCTGGCTGCGGTGCCTGGAACCACGCGATCAAGTTGTTAGCAACTGACAAGAACTGATGATTACCGGTTGCCTTGAGCACTTGGCCGACAAAGGCAGGCAGTGACAAGAACGCGACAGCAAAGATAACGGGGATCACACCAGCGGCGATCAGCTTGATAGGCAGGATGCTTTTGACACCACCGTAACTGCTGTTACCCTGCACGCGTTTGGCATAATTAATCGTTATAACACGCTGGGCTTCATTGATCTTGACCAGTAGATACAGCACCAGTAGCGAGGCGGCCGAAATGGCCAGTGACACATAGAATGTCGTCGGATCAACAGGGATATGGAACCAGCCAAAGACATTCAGACTGCCTTTACTGGTATCAAACAAGGACGCAATAATCGTTGAAAGTGTGGTCGGCATTTGACTGATAATACCGGCAAAAATGATCATACTGATACCGTTACCGATACCCTGTTCGGTGATCAGCTCTCCTAGCCACATCAGCAGAATCGAACCAGCCGTCATACCACCGACAGCCACAATCCATTCAATAGGTGTCGGATTGGACAGAATCGTCGTGTTACCAGCCAGCACTGTCTGGCGCAAGATATAGATAAAGGCAATTGATTGGATGATCGCAAGTGGCAAGCTAATCAGACGTGTCCACTGGTTGATCTTGCGACGACCAGATTCACCGTCTTTGTGAAGTTCCTCTAGTTTAGGAATAGCTTTGGTCATCAGCTGAGTGATAATACTAGCAGTAATGAACGGGCTCATACCTACCAAAACAATCGAGAAGCTGGCGAGCGCACCACCAGATAGCAGGTTGAGGAACCCACCAAAACTACTCGAACTAACAATACTGTTAATCACTTCACGTAACTGCGTCGGTTCGGCCAATGGAACAGGAATATGTGCCAAGAATCGATACACGACAATAAGCCCTAATACAACCGCCAGACGTTTCTGCATGTCGCGGTTTTTGAATGATTTAAATATGGTTTTCCAGTTCACTGTCGTTCCCTACCTATTTCTGATTATTTCGGCATTTCGTAGCATAATACTTTACATATTATACTACGGATGCTGAAACAATTTGCTTATTTATCAGCTTTTTCGGCTTCTTTGGTGCTCTTTTTCAAAGGTGTATCAGTTTTTACGAAGCTACCACCAGCTTTGGTGACGGCCGCTTGGACTGATTTGCTAGCGCCTTGGACATGCAACGTAATCTTGGCGGTTAATTCACCGCGAGCGATTACTTTGACAGTGTGAAATGGCGTCGCAACGTAGCCTTCTTTGAACAATGTGAAGTTATCGACGGTTTTGCCCGCAAATACGTTCAAATGGTCAAGGTAGACAACCTGTGCAGGAGTTCGTTTGCTCTTGAATCCACGAGCTTTTGGAATCGCCTGTGCCAGTGGACGTGAGCCACCCTGAAACATTGCGTTCAGTTTCTTGCCTGTACGAGCGCCCTGACCTTTGGTACCACGACCGGCAGTTTTACCACCGCCAGCTGCAATACCGCGACCAACGCGTTTACGATCAGGAGTTGCACTGACTTTGAGTTCGTTATACTTAGTCATTATTTGTCCTCCTTGACGGCTTTCTTCTCGGTTGCAGGTTTCTTGGCAGGAGCGTTAAGCCATTCATCACGAGGAACGAGGGCACGAAGTGCTTCCATTGTCGCATACGCAATGTTGACTTTGTTCGTGCTACCAAGTGATTTGGAAAGTAAGTTGTGAACACCAGTCAGACCGATGATTTGGCGAACCACACCACCAGCGATAATACCAGTACCAGGTGCAGCAGGTTTGATCAAAACACGTGCGCCAGAAAGTTTAATTTCAACGTCATGAGGAATCGTACCGTTTTTGACAGGGACAGTTACAAGGTGTTTCTTGGCTACATCTGTTGCTTTTGCAACAGCAGCCTGGACATCAGCACCTTTTGCGACGCCAACGCCGACTTTACCTTTGCGGTTACCGACAACAACGAGTGCTTTAAAGCGGAAACGACGTCCACCTTTGACCACACGGGCCACACGGTCGATGTTGATGACCAATTCTTCAAATTCTTTTGGTTCTTGCGGGGTATCGTTACGACGATTGTCGCGACGTCCACCTTGACCTTGACCACCACGCGGAGCGCGATTGTTCGTAGGTGCAGCTGCAGCAGCCGGTGCGGCTGGGGCAGTTGTTGTAGCTGTTGTTTCTTCAGCCATGATTAAAACTCCAATCCTTCCGCACGTGCGGCATCAGCGAGCGCGTGCAAGCGGCCAGCGTACTGGCGACCATTACGGTCAAATACCACAGTGGTAATTTTAGCTTTCTTAGCTTTTTTGGCGATATCGCTGCCAACAAAGACTGATTGTTCAGTCATTGTGCCAGTTTGTTTGGTACCAACAGTTGTGCTGGCAGCCAATGTCTTCTGGGCGACGTCATCGATGATCTGTGCGCTGACGTGCTTGTTGCTGATAGTTACCGTCAAACGTGGACGTTCAGCAGTACCAGTCACCTTGGCGCGAACGCGGTTTTTGCGCAGGCTTTTATTCAGTAGTTTTTTAGCTAAATCACTCATGATTACTTACCTGTCTTTCCTGCCTTGCGCAAAATTTGCTCATCGGCATATTTAATTCCCTTACCCTTGTAAGGTTCTGGCTTTTTCAGAGCACGGATTTCAGCAGCAATTTGGCCGACTTGTTGTTTGTCGATACCGCTTACGGTGATTTCCATTTTGTTTACTGTCAATAGAACACCAGCTGGAGCTTCGTATTTAACGGGGTGGCTAAAACCAAGCTGCATTTCAAGTGTCTGACCACCACCGTTAACGCGGAAACCGACGCCGTTGACTTCGAGTTTTTTCTCAAACCCTTTAGTCACGCCGACAACAGCGTTATTTAGCAGTGCGCGCTGCAGCCCGTGCTGGGCTTTAGCGACTCGTTCGTCATCTTTACGAGTAACGATAGCGTTTCCATCAGCGGTGGCAACGGTCACGTCGCTCAGATGTGGAACAGTCAGGGTACCTTTGGTACCGGCGACAGTAATAACATCTGAGTCAACCGTGATTGTCACGCCCGAAGGGATTGCAATTGGTAGTTTTCCGATTCGACTCATCTTACTTCTCTTTCTTTCCTATTAATATACTTTCAGCAGTAATTCACCGCCAAGACGCTGTTTGACAGCTTCGTGACCAGTGATAACGCCTTTTGATGTACTGATCAGGACCAGTCCACGACCAGATTTGATACGTGGAATGTCGTTTGCAGCTACATAGACACGACGGCCAGGTTTGCTCAAACGAGTGATCTCGTTGATCGTGCTGTTTTCGCCAGGTTTGTTGATCGTAATGACCAATGTATCACGTGGTTTACCAGCTTCGATTTTGACATCAGTCAGGTATTTGTTCTTTTTCAATTGCTCAGCAACTGTTTTCTTCAGTTTGCTACTTGGGACACGAACTTCGTGTTTGCCAACCATAGTCGCATTTCGAATGCGGGTCAGAAGGTCGGCGATTGGGTCAGTTGATTGTAGTGACATATCTAATTCCTTTCCTTCTTACCAGCTACTCTTAGTGACGCCAGGGATTTCACCCTTAGACGCTTTTTCGCGAAAATTAATACGGTTGAGGCCGAAACGGCGCATGTAGCCACGGGGGCGACCATGCAGAACGTCGCGGTTCTTCCAGCGGGATGGTGAGCTATTTTTGGGAAGTTTTTGTAACCCATCGTAGTCACCGAGTTCTTTCAGTTCAGCACGTTTGGCGGCAAACTTCAGAATCAGTTTCTTGCGTTTTTCGTCGCGAGCGACGGCAGATTTCTTAGCCATTAGCGTTTGCCTCCTTGTTTCTCAAATGGTATGCCGAATTTCTCTAGCAATGCACGGCTGTGAGCAGGGTCAACGTTTGCAATCGCGAAAGTAACCTGCAAACCGTGAATAACTTGAGTTTCTTCGAATGATAGTTCAGCAAAGATAGACTGATCGGTAATACCGAGGTTATAGTTGCCACCCTTGTCAAACTTGGCACCCACACCGTGAAAGTCACGAACACGTGGAAGTGAAACGTTGACCAAACGGTCGAGGAACTCGTACATACGAGCCTCGCGGAGGGTAACATTGATACCTACACGGTTCATACCAGCACGAATTTTGAAGGTCGCGATGGATTTTTTGGCCATGCGATCAACAGGTGCTTGACCAGTAATCTTGGTGAGTGTGTTTTTGACGACTTCATAGTGACGTTTGTCATCTTTGTTCTTGCCAATTCCTACGCTCACCACGATCTTCTCGAGTTTCGGTACTTGATGTACGTTGTCGAGTTTCAATTCGGCTTGGAGTTCTTTGACATACGTATTGTTGTACAAAGCTTTCAAGCGAGGAGTGGTAGCTTCGGATTGTTTAATCGCGGGGGTTTTAGTAACCATTACCGAATCTCCTTATTCTTGTGCTGACGAGCCAAGCGAACTTTAGCGCCATCAGCGTTTTTAACATAGCCGATACGGCTGGTTTTAGACGTTTTCTCGTCGACAACCAAGGCAACTTTGTGCAGAGGTGTCGGGACATGAATGTCTTTGCTGCCACCACGTGGGTTCAGTTGAGATGGTTTGACTTTACGGTGTTTGACACCGATTCCTTCGATCAAAATAGCGCCTTTTTTAGGCAGAACGGCCAAAACTTTGCCAGTTGTACCTTTGTTGTCACCACTGATAAGTTTGACGGTGTCGTCCTTTTTGATGCGAGTTGTCGCAACAGAAAGTGCTGGTTTTTTACCATATGCCATATTACAGTACCTCCGGAGCTAAGCTGATGATTTTGGCGTAGCCCATGTCACGAAGTTCGCGAGGGACGGGGCCAAAAACACGCGTTGCTTTGGGTGTTTTGTCGTCGTTGATGATAACAGCGGCGTTGTCGTCGAATGCAATCGTGCTGCCGTCTTTGCGGTAGATTGTGTCGCGGGTGCGAACAATCACTGCTTTGACGACTGATTTACGTTTGACGTTGCCTGTTGGGTTTGCAGTCTTGACGGTAGCGACAATAATGTCGCCGACGCGGGCATAACGGCGCCTTGTGCCGCCGAGAACTCGGATACACAAGAGGCTTTTGGCACCGCTGTTGTCACAGACAATCATGCGGGATTCTTGCTGAATCATTAGGCTGCTTCCTCCGTCTTCAGCTCGATTGAACCACGAGATTTCTCGTCGATGTGGTCGAGAGTGAAGGCTTTTGTCTTGGAAACAGGACGAGATTCAGTAATGGTGACTTTGTCACCTTTCTTTGCTTCGTTCTTTTCGTCATGAGCAGAATATTTGCGGCTGACAGTATACTGTTTGCCATAAATAGGGTGAGTCTCACGACTAGTCACAGTGACGGTGATGGTTTTATCTCGGACGTCCGACGTCACGATACCGGTCAATGTCTTGGCCATATTAGTTGCTCTCCTTTGCTGCAAGCTCAGCTGCTCGGATGGCAGTGTGCAAGCGGGCTATTTCTTTACGGGTAACGGTCAGAACACGGGGGTTAATCAGTTCACCGGCGGCATGGCTACGTTTCGCAGCGATTTGGTCGGTTTTCTTGGTCAACAGGTCAGCGTGTAACTGATCAATTGTTTTCACTTCAGCGGCTTTTTTAGGAGCGGTTTTCTTGGTTGTTTTAGTTGCAGCCATGATTATGCCTCCTCTCGCTTGATGACTTTAGTTTTGACTGGTAGCTTGTGGGCAGCCAGACGCATTGCTTCACGGGCAGTTTCTTCGGTAACACCCTTCATTTCAAATAGGATTGTGCCAGCTTTTACCTTGGCGACAAAGAACTCTGGGTTACCTTTGCCTGATCCCATTTTCACATCTTGAGGTTTGCGGGTACGTGGAGTATGTGGAAAGATTCGGATCCAGATTTTACCACCACGTTTGATGTAACGGGTCATCGCCTGACGTGCAGATTCAATCTGTCGCGAGGTAATGTCGTTGTTTGCTTGTGATTGCAAGCCGTAATCTCCAAAGGCAACGTAGTGGCCGCGAGTCGCGACACCGTTGTTCTTGCCTTTGCGTACCTTTCGGTACTTCTGTTTCTTTGGCATCAACATTACTTGTCTACCCTTTCGCCCTTATAGATCCAAACCTTCACACCGATAATACCGGAGGGAGTTTTGGCACGAGCAGTGTGGAAATCGATGTCAGCACGAAGCGTATGCAGCGGTACTGAACCTTCGATGACCTTTTCTTTGCGGGCCATTTCAGCGTTGTTCAAACGGCCAGCGACCTGGATACGAATACCCTTGGCACCTGCAGCCATTGTGTTTTGCGCGGTCATTTTGGTAGCGCGGCGGAAGTTGATGCGGCGTTCCAATTGGCGTGCGATGTTCTCTGCAACCAGTTTGGCAGCAAGTTCTGGGCGTTTGACTTCTTCGATGTTGATACGAACTGGCAAGCTAGCGATCTTTTCGATCTGAGCTTTGAGTTCGGTAACACCAACACCGCCACGACCGATCACAACACCAGCTTTGGCTGTGTGGATAGTAATGGTGATCAAATTGGCAGAACGTTCGATTTCAATCAAATTGATAGTCGGACGTGAGGCAAATTTCGCTTCAATCAGATCGCGGATACGAATATCCTCGCCTAACCATTTGGCAAAATCTTTCTTCGGTGCGAACCAGCGTGAGCTCCAGTTCTTGTGAACTTGCAGACGGAAACTAATTGGGTTTACTTTTTGGCCCATATTATTTCTCCTCCTCTTTCGCAGCCGGTTTAGCAGCTGCTGGCTTTTTCTTAGGTTTCTCGGCGCCAGATACTTCTACAAGAATATGGGTAGTTTTCTTCTGGAATGGAAGCGCACGACCACGGCTGGCTGGTTTGAATCTCTTCAAACGTGGACCGGCAGTGACACTCAGTGTTGTAATCTCGAGGCTTTTGCCATCAAGATTGTGGTTGTTCGTTGCGTTGGCGCGGGCGCTTTCGATAACCTTTTTGACAGGTTCAGCGGCGCGCTTTGGCACGTGCTCTAGGATGACAAGTGCATCCGCCACGGTGCGGCCTCGTACGAGCGCAGCAACCAGGCTGACCTTGCGCGGAGCTTGGTCAACGCCTTTGGCGTAGGCACGGACTGTATATACTTGATCAGCCATGGCTATTTCTTGTCCTTTCCACCATGCTTGCGGAATTTACGTGTTGGACTAAACTCACCAAGTTTGTGACCAACCATATTTTCTGAAACAAGCACAGGAACGTGTACACGACCGTTGTGAACAGCGATCGTTCGGCCTACCATCTCTGGGGTAATCGTGCTGGCACGAGCCCAAGTTTTGATGATAGTACGATCATCGGATGTCAAGGCCGCCACTTTCTTAGCAAGCTTGACGTCGACGAATGGGCCTTTTTTGAGTGAACGACTCATAGACTACCTCTTCCTCTTCGCTTCATGGCGACTTTTAACAATTAACTTACTGACGTCTTTGCGTCGGCGAGTACGGTACCCAAGTGTCAATTGACCCCATGGAGTACGTGGTGGTTTACCACTACCATGACGTCCACCGTCACCACCACCATGCGGGTGATCTGTGGCGTTCATAACGACACCACGGACGCCTGGGCGTTTGCCCTTGCGACGGTTACGACCAGCAGAACCGATCTTGACGTTTTGGTGCTGCACGTTGCCGACAACTCCTAGTGCAGCTGTTGCTTCCAGACGGAAACGACGAACTTCACCAGAGGGAAGACGAACTTGAGCGTAATCACCTTCTTTGGCCATCAACTGGGCTTTTGTACCAGCTGAACGTACCATTTGAGCACCTTTGCCAGCGGTAATTTCGATAGCATAGATTTGTGAACCAATAGGGATTTTGCTCAGTGGCATACGGTTTGATGACTCGATAGGAGCATCAGGACCGCTGACAATTACCTTGCCTTTGGTCATAGCTGTATCGGCCAAAATGTAATGGTACAGACCGAATTGGTCTTTTACACGGGCGATACGAGCAGAACGGTTCGGATCGTATTCGATTTCCTCGACGGTCACTGTCAGGCCTGGAGCCAATTTGTGATTCATCAGACGATGGTGTCGTTTGACACCACCACCACGGTGACGAACGGTGATACGACCAGTGTTGTTACGACCGGCATTTTGCTTTTTGCTCTTGAGTAGGCTCTTCAACGGCTTTTTCGTCGTGATTTCGCTGTAATCTTCGGTGGTCATGCCACGGCGAGCTGGAGTAGTTGGGTTATATGCTTTGATTGGCATTACTTCTTCTCCTCTTTCGCAGGCTCTTCGAATACCTTGATGCTGTCACCAGCAGCCAAAGTAACGTAGGCTTTCTTTGCGTCTTTGCGATTGGTCTTGCCTGGGTAGCTGTGCTTGCCACGACTAAATCGTACGGCTTTGCCACTTTGTACCAAGGTTTTGATTCGCTCGACTTTTACTTCAAACTGAGATTCCACAGCGGCAGCAATTTCTTGCTTGTTTGCCGTTAGTGGGACATTAAATACGTAAACATTCTTTTGCGACTGAGCGTAGGCTTTCTCAGTTGCACGTGGAGTAACGCTGATAAATTGAGTTGTCATATTACGCCTCCTCCTTCACTAGCCAGTCTTTGATGACGGCGACAGATTTGGTAGACAGAACAACACGATCAGCGTTCAGGATGTGATACACACTCAGGTACGTCGCGCTAATCAACAGAACGTTTTGAACGTTGTTGGTTGCACGAATGAGCTCTGGTGTTTTCTTGTCGACAACGATCAAAACCTTACGGTCAAGTTTGTTGTCAGCCAAGAATTTCACGACTTCGCTGGTTTTGCCTGTTGTTTTGACGTCGAGGACGACAACTTTTTTGGCTTCGTTTGCAAGTGTCAGCGCTTGGCGTACTGCGACGCGTTTGCTGGTTGTTGACAAACGTTTGGTGAAGTTTTCGTTACCACGAGGTCCGAAAACAATACCACCACCGCGCCAGATTGGGTTACGAGATGAACCAAATCGTGCACGACCAGTTCCCTTTTGCTTCCATGGTTTTTTACCACCACCGCGAACTTCACCACGTTGTAGTGTTGTTGCGTTGGCACCACGGCTTTGTGCGAGATAGCTATCGTAAGCGAGTTTCAATAGTTCGTGGTTTTGAACCGGAACATTGAATACTTCCTTCGGTAGAGCAGTTTTGGTTGCTGCTGGTTTAGTAGTCTCAGCCATTATGCCTTTCCTCCGATCACTATCAGACCCTTGCGTGGACCTGGAACAGCGCCCTTTAGACCGATCAGATTGTTGACAGCGTCAACATACGCAACCTCAAGGTTTTTGACAGTCACACGGTCGTGGCCCATACGGCCAGCCATTTTCTTGCCCTTGAAGACCTTTTGAGGATACATAGATCCAATCGAACCCGGTTTACGGACGTTTCCGTTACCACCGTGAGTCGCTTTGCTGGTATTAAAGTTATGTCGTTTTACGGTTCCCGCAAAACCTTTACCCTTGCTTGTACCGGTGGCACTTACCATGTCACCGAGCGCAAACTGAGTTACGTCGATCGTGCTACCTACCTGGAGACCCTCCGGTAGTTCTGCAACACGAAATTCCCGAATATGTTTCGGGGTCACTTTAGCTGAACTGGTGTGTCCAGCAACGGCCTTGCTCAGGTTCTTACCCTCACCATATGCCACCTGAACTGCGGTGTAGCCGTCGGATTCGACGGTCTTGACCTGAGTCACAGTCACGGGGCCAGCTTGGATGATCGTCACAGGAATTGCGCGTCCATCCTCACTAATGATTTGGGTCATACCAATTTTGGTACCGAGAAGTGCTTTCATATAGCGCTCTTGCTCCCACTTAAAACCCTTGGTGGCAAGTGGTTTCCTATCTGTTAGGACCTACTCATTCACCAAGGATAGATTGTTATTACGTAATAAGTTACCTCCTGAATATAGCACAGATATAGAGGTGGGTCAACTACTTATGACATGTTTTTCAGCATTTTGTGAGATATTGATTTTTTATACTATTTATGCTATGGTATATCTACGTGTTCACAAGTTTTACAGCGAACGAGCACATGTAATTTTCGATCACCCTAGACCCAGGAGTCAAAGTGGTAGATATCAAAGCAGTCGTACGCGCCCAGGCCCATCGTTTGGGTTTGTCGCCGCAAGACCAAGAACGGGCGAAGAACCAGGCGAATGCCATACGTCGTCAGAACCTTGATGCAGCGTTGCATGGCCGCGATAACATCCCACACGCCCACGACCAAGAGGACGAACCGATCCTGTGCCCCGATAGCACACCCTGCGACCTCCTCGGTCATGGTGTCGATGCCGGTTGCACGACCAATCTGTGCAGGTGGGACGAAAAGTGACCGGACAGGGAACAAACGGCAAGTTGCCGTGGTTTCTGATCGGTGGTAAACCGGCCAGCTCTAACACTGTTGTTCCATCGAATACCAGCAGTTACGGGTGTATGGCAAGTGGCTGCAGCGACGGCGATTGCGAAACAAGATTTTGCATCGGCGCTTGCCTTAGTCCCCCAGCCGTGATCGAAATACAATCCGACAGGAGATAGTACACCAAAGGCACCTCAGGGTGCCAACGCGAGACATCTCCTGTCTCGCACCCCAAGTCATCAACGTGTTGATGGTTTAGGGTGCGATAGACTAAATAACAATCCCAGCAGGGACGAAGTAGCTAATAATACCTACGATAACCAGTACGGCGAACCAAATCTTGCGGTCGTAAGGGTTTTTCTCGAGTAATTTGATACCGACCAAACCGACAATTAACCCTAGTGGGAAACCACCAAATGGGACACCTTGCCAGGATACTGGCAGCTTGAATTTGAGCCACAATGTCCCCAGAATAACAATAATCACTAGTTTCAGGAAGTACGTACTATCCGCCTCGACAAACATGTCACGCGCGCGCGAACGGGCTGCACGATTACGAGCGTACGTCCGTGACCTAGGTTTTTTTGTTTTGACGCGAGTCATTGACACTATCGTATCATACTTAAGCTTACATTGTGCGCCTTACCATCTAGTTACTGAGCTCAGGCTAGTAGATAAATCGGCAGCATCGATACCAGGGAAAAGATACAATTAAATAGAGCACTGAACGCAACACTACGCAGTAGTGAAAGTTTTGCCAGCTGCTTTACGGCTACCACCTGTACAACAATGCCGGAGAATGCAAGTGGTGGAAATATCATATACCCGCCCCATGCGAAGCCTAGTGAAAAAATAAAAATTATTATTAAAGCTATGAGCTTCATCCAAGATAGTTTTGCATGCAGCAGTCGACTAACTCCCCATACAAGAACTGGCGTGACAACGAGCACTAAACATAGCGGCACGAGTACAGTCGCAACCCTCAATACAGTATTCGTCTCCATGGTGTCTTGTCTCCTTATGTCAGTAAAGTTATTACATATCAGCATATCATAAGCTTGATATGAGCCGTTGGGTTCATGATTGACCGTACGCCTCTTCTACCGCTTAACATGAAAATCTATTATCCACGCCCGTCATCCTGAACTTAATTCAGGATCCAATCGTTATAAATCAACAACTTCCGCTTCGTCATCCTCGGGCTTGACCCGGGGATGACGACATATAGAGTAAGGAAAAAACACCTCAGTAAAGAGGTGTTTTTAGGTGTATATCCGATTACATTCGAATTTCTGCGTCAACACCAGCTGGAAGGCTGAGGTTTTGCAGACTGTCGATCGTCTTTGGAGTGGCGTTGGTGATGTCGATTAGGCGTTTGTGGACGCGCATTTCGTAGGCTTCACCGCCCATTTTGTAGACATGTGGTGATTTGACCACTGTAAACGTGCTACGACGAGTTGGCAGTGGTACTGGGCCTGCAATGCTAGCACCGGTACGGATAGCCGTGTCGATAATTTGTTTTGCTGATTGGTCGATGACTTTGTGGTCATAGGCCTTTAGGCGGATACGGATACGTAAACCCGCAGCTGCTGCGTCTTTGGCTTTTTCTGCCATAGTTGTAACTCCTGTGCAATATCGTAACCTCTTCGCGGAGTTGCACCGGACGAGTTCTCGATATGATTAAATAATATGTTGTCATTATAACCTATCCACCACTAATCTGCAACACGCTTGACTTATACGCAGAAACTATTCTTATGTATTGCTTTTTTAACGTGTTTATGCTATAATTATGATGTTTAGTCGAATTGATTCCTAAACGTTATTTGACAGAGAAGTAATAGATTCAGTCGGGCTTTCAGCGCTGCTATATACAGCCTTGAAAGCCCGACTGGAAACATCCATGGGTCACAACTACCGATTGGAAATGCTATGACATCGTTCGATCTTCCCGCGTTCAACCGCACCTTGATCTCCATTTCGATGACAGACAAAGTGCAGTTGGCGAACGCTGAGACGAAGGCTGAAACCGACAGAACCATCATCGTCGATCCGTTCGCGGTACTGGACTTTGTCGGGCGGAACTACACCGAGCTCGTCCTGAGCAAGGTCACCGATCAAGTCGAAACCATCTTCAAAGCCGCCCTCGAGACGGCAATGGAAGGTAGCGACTCGACAGATGACATCGAGGTAAACGACTTCGTCGCCCTCCTGGTGTCCAGCAGTGACATCGAAAGGCATCCGTTCATCGCAGCATTCGTTGCGCACCTGCGGGTCCACATGCCGCACGTGCAGATCCTCCATCCGGTACATCTCCGGATCGTTCGTAGCGCCTGAGACCCACACCCCCGCCAAGCGGCGCTCACACATCACTGTGTGATGCGCCGCTGGCATGGGATGGCAATTACTTCTCTGTCGTCCTTTCAAGTTCTGAACCCTTCAGCATTTGAAAGGACGTAAGCATTACTGTTATAATAGATATTGTTTGGGTATGGCACATGTTGTACTCGAACCCCTTGTCTGCATACAACTGTATGTATGATCGCACCCGGAAGGAATCATGGGCTCAATATTTACGATCCCCGAACAAATCTTTACTTGGACATTGGAACAGATTGGTCTGTTTACAGATCCCAAAGTCAAGTTCATAAACGCACCTACCGCCACCAGCGTTGCAAAACTTTCTGACGAAATTGTCACCATTGTTGACGAGACTGTCACAAAGCAATCAACGGGGGTGGTGTTTGTACGCCTGGGGAGACATCCGATGCTTATTGGCACGCTGATTGAGCGTACCAAGGAAAGACTCGAGTTGCCCGGCCGCGTTCATTACTTCACCTCTATACTGCTACGCGGTCGACGTGTGTTGGTGTTCAAACACCCGGACATATCCGACAGACTAGCTAGTGAGGTGGTAAGGATTACTGACGGCATTTCGCTGGCAAAGCCCTGATCCCACCGTTCACCCCGTTCGACGCCCGTTAGAGCAGCATCTCATTGATGCCTCCAGGCGTCGACGGGGTGTTTGCATAGTAAAATATTTCACAGACTATTGATTTGATGTTCATTATAATAAGTTTTGTTTGCATAGGGTTACAAGCTTATGCAAACCATACTTTTGTGTGCAATCTGCATACAAACTTTCAACGACGAGAGGAAACTTGTGCAGTTTTTGAGGTTTGTTCGGCAAATCTTTGAGTGGTTGTCGTGGTGGCAGGGGGATAATCCCCGTCGAGATTTAGACACCACGCGACCTTTACGATTGAAGGTCGTAAAGACAAGGGTTCAATTGCCCCATCATCCCACAGTATCGGTCGTTGCAGCCGCTATTGTTGACGCCGCCAAGGCAAAGATGGCAGAAGAAACGTGTAATGACGCCATCACCGAAGTTGTCGTCACCGCCCTGCCCTCGGACGAGGACACGATAATAGGCCTCGACCCCAATGATGTCATACACGAGGTCGAGCGCGACAGTAAAGATTGGGCGGCAGCGGCATATGGTAACGAGGTCGTACCACCAGTCAAAGCCATCACTATGATGGACTGCAAAGCAACCGATGAGCCCGTCATGGAGGTCATTTTTGTCGACAAAGATGACTAAACCTCACAAGTAACCCCGTCAACCCATCCCCGCCTGGCGCCTGTTGAGCAGCATCTTGTTGGTGCCTCCGGGTGTCAGCGGGGTGTTCGCTTTTGCAATACTCTTGTGGTTGCCCAAAGCCTACTATCATGGTATTATACGAACGTCCGATCCACGATCCACAAGAGAGATGAGACATGATGACCCGTAACAGCGTTATCTTCCGTGAATTTACGGAAATCATGGACAGAGCGGTGGGTATAGATCCCCGCGGTCTGACACACGCCACGGCCTTCGAGAATCTGGGCCTTGACAGCAGCGACAAATGCGAAATCATGGAAGCTGCGATCCGACTGTTCCGGCTTCCGGATCTTTCGGATATCGAGATATTCGCACCAGTGACCATCGGCGATGCCGTTGCACTGGTCGAAGCGTCAATACCGTCGATTCCCGAGACAATACTCGGTACAATCGCCGAGATCATCGAGGAAGTCAAAGGCGTTGAAGCGACGCAGGTGATTTTCGGGAAGTCCATCCGTGATGACCTGAAGGTCGACTCCCTAGATGCCATCGAAATCGCAGCGCGGATCGAGGACCAACTGGATTGCAAGATCTCAGACGAAGCCGTACACTTCATTCGTACCGTCGACGATCTCGTCGTCTACGTCTGGATACAGCAAAACAAATGCGCTCTCAGTAGCGCATAACCCCGCCGCAGAGTTGAGCGAATCCCCAATGGTTCCTCCTCTGGAACCGGCGGGGATTAGCTTTTTATTGAATTATAATGTGCCAAAAGAAAACTCCCGGTAAATCCGGGAGTTTTTAGGTACTTGTCTCAACTATTTGTTGATCTTAGTCACAACACCAGCACCAACGGTACGGCCACCTTCGCGGATAGCGAAGTTAAGACCTTGTTCCATGGCAACAGGTTGCAATAGTACAACTTTGAAAGTCAAAGTATCACCAGGCATGACCATTTCTTTGTCAGCTGGAAGTTCAACTTCACCAGTTACGTCAGTGGTGCGGAAGTAAAACTGTGGTTTGTAGCCCTTGCTGAATGGTGTGTGACGGCCGCCCTCTTCCTTTTTAAGGATGTAGACTTCAGCGTCAAATTCAGTGTGTGGAGTGATTGAACCAGGTTTTGCAACAACTTGACCACGTTCGATTTGTTCGCGCTCGATACCACGAAGCAACAGACCAGCGTTGTCGCCAGCTTGACCTTGGTTAAGGTTCTTTTTGAAGGCTTCGATACCAGTAACAACTGATTTCTGAACTGGTTTGATACCAACGATTTCAACTTCTTCGTTGATCTTGACGATACCTTGTTCGATACGACCAGTAGCAACGGTGCCACGACCCTTGATGCTAAATACGTCTTCGATAGGCATAAGGAAAGGTTTGTCGAGTTCGCGAACAGGTTCGTCGATGTAGCTGTCAACAGCTTCGACGAGTTCCATGATAGCGTCTTCGTTGGCAGGATCGCCTTCGAGGGCTTTGGTAGCAGAACCCTTGATGATTGGAGCGTTGTCGCCATCGTAACCGTTTTTGGTCAGAAGTTCACGAACATCCATTTCAACGAGTTCAACGAGTTCAGGATCTGCAAGATCCATCTTGTTCAGGAATACAACGATCTTAGGAACGTTGACCTGTTTTGCAAGCAGAACGTGCTCGCGGGTCTGCGGTAGTGGACCATCGTTTGCAGCAACCACGAGGATTGCGCCGTCGATCTGTGCAGCACCGGTGATCATGTTCTTGACGTAGTCGGCGTGACCTGGCATGTCAACGTGAGCGTAGTGACGCTTTGCTGATTCGTATTCAACGTGAGATGAAGCAATAGTGATACCACGTGCTTTTTCTTCTGGGGCGTTGTCGATCGTGTCGTAAGCGTGCGCTTTGTTGACATCGCTCGGAAGCCTTTTGGCTAGAACGCTAGTAATAGCCGCAGTTAAAGTTGTTTTACCGTGGTCAACGTGACCCATGGTACCAACGTTGACGTGAGGCTTTGTTCGATCGAAATCTGCCATTTTGGATTATTCTCCTAATTGATTATATTTTCGCGCGCACTCTAAATATAAAGCTCGCGACGTATGAGGGTAATTATACAGGGTTTATAAGAGATAGTAAAGAGTTTCATGCTGAACCATTCCCGCTTCACACCGCACCATCGTGACACTATTGATTTGTGGTTGAAAAGATCAAGCCCCCGTGACAAAAAGTCCAGGGGCACGACCATGGGGTGCTGAAGGTTAAACGAGCGTAAAGCTCAGTCTGGCGGAGACTCGTCTGGTGCTAGCTCACTTTCGAGCCGTCGGACCCGTTCGTCCATGTGCTCTAAAAGCTTGCCCTCCGAGACGATGCCGACGTCATATGGATGCTCATTCGGCCGGGTGCTCGTCGCCACTTTATCAGTGGCGCGAAGGACGATCTTCCTTTTGCGTATAGCGATCCAAAGTTGCTGTCGTAGCGACAAGTGTTCCATTCCCTGACTCCCAAAGGTCGTTCGAGGTACTTCCTCGATAGCTATATTATGGCATAATATCTACTGAATAACAATACATCGTCAGAGGTAGCTGTGTATTGAACTTGCGTTTCGTCCTGCAGATTCATACGAATCGGACTCATCAGAACAATCATAAATTGCTGACGCATAAAGCATGGAGTAGGGATCGCCGTGTAGCGATCCCTCGAAGGAATTACACTACCTGGCGCAACAGATCGAATGGACGCTGCCAATCTACTCTGTTGTGGCAGTGAATTTGCTGCTGGAGAGGACACACTGTTCGGTTGATAATATCTACCCACACGTAGATCAAACCGACACACGCCTCGCCCTCCATGCACTCTGCCATCAGCAACATCCCCTCTGAACCACGCCAGCTGTTGATTCTCGCCATGAGAATTGCCCGGTATGAATGGCCGTCTATTGCTACAGGCACTTGCACAATGCGCACCTTTGACCGTTGCCGTTGCTCCTCGATTGCAAGTTGCATGTCGTGAGTACCTGCAAGTGTCAATAACTGGGTAATTGCCTGAAACGTAAGTGCCACCTCAACCCTTGCGGGCTCGACAGACAGATCGTTCGTCGACTCATTCACAGTTCCTCCTACCATGCTTGAGATACCGGGATCTCCGACATCGCTTTACATAGTAGCATTTTTATATTTAAAAAACAAAACGATACAATATCTTGAATATTAAACAATACACCGCCGAGATGGCGGTGTATGTATATATAGATTCTGAAACAGGTTCAGAATGACCGGATGGGACTATTTGCTGCTGCGTTTTTCGATGATTTCCTGCGCAACATTTGGTGGGACTTCCTCGTAGTTGTCCAGTTCCATTGTGCTAGCTGCACGTCCCTGCGACATACTTCGGATGTCACCAGTGTAGCCAAACATGCTGGCAAGTGGCACGTGAGCAATCACAAGTTTAGCACCGCCTTGGAGGTCTTCCATGGCGTCGATACGGCCACGACGAGAGTTAAGGTCACCGATCACATCACCCATGAATTCCTCTGGCATCGTGACTTCGACTTTCATGATTGGCTCTAACAAGATTGGTTTCGCCTGTTTGATACCTTCGCGAGCGGCCAAGTGACCAGCCAATTTAAAGGCAAGTTCGCTTGAGTCTACATCGTGATAGCTACCGTCGTATAGTGTCGCTTTGACGTCGACGACTGGGTAGCCAGCGATGACACCACCGTCCAATGTTTCACGGATACCTTGTTCAACTGGTTTGCGGTATTCCTGAGGCACAACACCACCCTTGATGGCGTCGACAAATTCAAAACCTTTGCCTGGTTCGTTTGGTTCGAATTCGACCCAAATATCACCATACTGACCACGACCACCAGATTGCTTGGCGTGTTTACCCTGAACTTTGGATGTGCCTTTGATTGATTCACGGAATGCAACCTGTGGTTCACCGATATTAGCTTCGACGTTAAATTCGCGTTTCATACGATCAATCAGGATATCAAGGTGTAATTCACCCATTCCTGACATGATTGTCTGGCCTGTTTCATCGTCGGTGTGAACACGGAAGGTTGGGTCTTCTTCGGCCAAACGCTGCAAGGCGATACCCATTTTTTCCTGGTCAGCCTTGGTTTTTGGCTCAACGGCAATTGATACAGGTGGATCTGGGAACGTGATACTTTCAAGCGTAATTGGGTGTGCAACGTCTGATAGAGTATGGCCTGTAAAGGTGTCTTTGAGACCGATAACTGCGGCGATGTCACCAGCAGTAACTGAATCAATTTCTTCACGCTTGTCAGCATGCATACGGACAATTCGGCCAACGCGCTCTTTTTCACCAGTGACGGTGTTCAGAACATAGCTTCCGGCAGTAAGTTTACCACTGTAAACACGAACAAAGATCAACTTTCCAACAAATGGATCGGTTGCAATCTTGAAGGCGAGGCCAGCAAGAGGCTCAGTTTCAGATGGTTTGCGCTCGATTTCGTCGCCAGTTTTAGGGTTAGTACCCCAAATAGCGTCGATATCAAGTGGTGACGGTAAGTAGTCAACCATAATATCAAGCAGTTTTTCAACGATAACACCACGGCCATCGCCACCGCTGACGAGGAAGAAGTTGCCTTCCAAGACACGTTTGCGTAGTGCGGCTTTTAGTTCTGGAATCGTGATTGACTCTTCACCTTTGTCAAGGAAACGTTCAAACAAAGTATCATCGGCTTCGACAGCAGCTTCGACCAGCAGGCTACGGGCATTTTTAGACTTCTCTAGCATGTCAGCAGGGATTTCGCCTTCGACAAGTTCGTGGTCAGCATAGTCCGTGTAGGTGTAAGCTTTCATTTCAACGAGGTCAACAACGCCATTGATGTCTTTTTCGAATCCAATTGGCAGGTGGACTGGCAACGCTTGTTTAGATAGGCGATGGTGGATTGTTTCGAGTGATTTGTAGAAATCACCACCAGTTTGGTTGATTTTGTTAATGAAACAGATACGAGGAACGCCGTATTTGTTAGCCTGACGCCAGACGGTCTCAGATTGAGCTTCGACGCCCATTTTGCCGTCAAAGATAGTAACGGCACCATCAAGAACACGCAATGATCGCTCGACTTCGGCAGTAAAGTCGATGTGACCAGGGGTGTCGATGATATTGATTTTGTGACCTTTCCAAAAACACGTCACGGCAGCGCTGGTGATGGTAATTCCGCGCTCTTTTTCTTGTGCCATCCAGTCAGTTGTTGCACTGTCACCGTTAGCGCCACGAACTTCACCAATTTTGTGATTGATACCGGTGCGGTACAAAATACCCTCAGTGGTGGTTGTTTTACCTGCGTCGATATGCGCGATAATACCGATATTACGAAAGTCCTTTAGGGGGACGTTTTTTTCTGCCATAATTGCGTGTGTTCCTCTGGTTTATTAACTTAGTTTTTTGCTTATTTTTAGACATAAAAAAAGCTCTTGCATCTATTCTATCAGAGAGGTAGGAAAATTCCTAGTGGGTGGTATATACTAAGCATATACATGAAGCGTCATTTACATATTTTTGACAGCCGGATCGGCAAATTTATTGGATCTCTGCCGGATTGGGTGCGGACACCGATGCTGTTTATGACCTTTTTGGGGCAGCCAATTATCACCGGTGGACTGGGTGCGCTGATTATCGGGATTGGGATTGGCAAAGATTCATCATCGCTTAAAATGGCGGGTATTGTTGCGGTAAGTACCCTCGTAGTTGGGAGTTTGCTCAAACTTGTACTGCGACGTGACAGGCCTGCTACGGAATATGTCGAACATATGTACTTAGACACGTTTAGTTTTCCTAGTGGTCACGCAGCAGGAACAGTCCCGGTATTTGGTCTCGTCGCTTACCTTATTGCTTCAATGAATGAAGTTTGGAGTTTGTTTGCAGTTATTATCATCGCTCTGGTCACATTTTTGATCGGAATATCACGAATCTATCTTGGTGCACATTATGCCAGTGATGTGATCGGTGGTTGGGTTATTGGCGCCGCGGGACTTGCGGTGATTGTTTTTATTGTTCAACCGGTTGTGTAAGTTTTGTTATCCTGAACTTGCAGTCGTCATTCCAGACTTGATCTGGAATCCAGTAAAAAATAAATCAATGTCCCCGTGGC
>JBEPTX010000002.1:0-169999 GCA_041691795.1 Candidatus Saccharimonadota bacterium | reverse complement strand
GGAGTGAAGCCGCCACAAACGTTTTGCTTCTTTTGCGGTCCAAAAGAAGGCTTTTTGGTACTTTTCAGCGGAAAAGTACACTGGATTCCAGATCAAGTCTGGAATGACGGGGCTACGGAATAAAGATGGTTTGATTGATTGGATCCTGAATCAAGTTCAGGATGACAGCTGTGAGGTTTGAGATGACGGGGCAATAGCAATCTGGCTACTTGCTGCCGACTTGGACTACTTCGCCGCCGAGCGCTTTGCGGAAGTAGCCATCGTGACTGACATACAGGACTGCGCCAGAATATTTACCGAGCGCTGTTTCGAGTTCTTCGATAGAGGGCAGATCCAAGTGGTTGGTCGGTTCGTCAAGGATCAGTAGTTGTGGATCGTTGGCCAGCATACTAATCAGTTGGAAACGGGCTTTTTGGCCGCCAGAAAGTTTTGATAGTGGGATTTTGCCATCACCTTCGCTAAACAAATAATCGCTCAGCAGGCTACGAATTTTGGTAGTCGTAATAGCAAGATTACGGTCCAAATACATCTGTTCAACAGCATCGCCAAGTGTCAGATCGAAATATTTCGGCGAGACCTCTTGTTCGTAAATACCGATACGCATGTGTTTGTCCAGGATAATTTCGCCGTCAAAAATCTTCATAGATTCATCACCCAAAATCGATTTGATCAGTGTCGTTTTACCGGCACCATTTCGACCACGCAGCTCCATTGCTTCGCCTTCGCGTAGATCGATGTTGATGCCATCAAACAGGGGAGTTTCGCCGTATCCGAGCGATAATTTTTTGACGTTGACCAACACGTGTTTGCTGCGTGATTCGTCGTTTTTCAGATTCATCCGAATGTTTTTGGCCTTGAATTTGTCGTATTGGGCAGCCACTTTGTAGTTTAGATTACTGGCAGATTCTTTGTCGATCCAAAAGGTCGGTTTTTCTTTGGCCTGAAGTTCGGCTAGTTCGGCACGAGAATCGTTTTCTAGTTTTTTGAACTTTTGAATTGTGCCAGGATTGCGTGATTTTTCCTTGAGCCGCTGGTAGTCGATAACCTTGGCCTTGAGATTCACAATTCGTTTTTCGACCATTTCGAAATCGTTCATTTGTGTGCCGGTACTGACAGCATTCTGCTTCAAATAAGCATCATAATTTCCCTTGTAACTGACGCTATCGCCGTCTTTTAATTCGATGATACGATCAACTTCGTTCAACACATCACGGTCGTGAGTAATCACTAGCATGGCTTCGCGAGCGGTTTTCATCCAGTCGACATATTGCTGTTTAGCGATGTAGTCCATGTGGTTGGTCGGTTCGTCGACCAACGCCAAATGGGCGTCACTATGCATAATTTTGACAACTTCAACCAAACGTTTCTGGCCACCAGAAAGGGTAGCAAATTGGCGGTGCGCCACACCAGGTAGCTGGAAATTATCCAGCTCGCGTTCGATTTGTTCCTCGATCTGGTAGAATCCTTTGTCGTCGAATCGCTGCAACGCATCGGTATATTCGTTGATCAGCTTCATATCTTCGCCCATTTTTTCGGGATAGGTTTCGATGATGTGCGACAGCTGTGGATATTCTGGTAGACCAGCCAAAACGTACTGCAAAACCGTCATATCGCCCAAGTCATGGTGTTCCTGAGCGGTCGAAACGACCACTGTTCCACGCTTGAAAATAATGTCACCTGTGAAATCTTTGTCGATACCCGCTAAGATGCCAAAAAGGGTCGATTTACCGACACCATTACGGCCAATCACGCCGACTTTTTCGCCGTCGTCAATCGAAAATTTGATCCCAGACATCAAGAGTTTGGGACCGAATGATTTTTCGGTAACAGTAATATCAGCAATCATATCTGTTAAGTATAGCAGATAGTTGTTAAAATCATAGTTTTATGTTATTGTTTGCTAGACCATATGTTCGTTTCGCGAAGGGCAATCCAATGAGCAGAGAAGTTCGACCATTAGTCTGGAAGATCCTGAACACCGCAAGCAACCGCCTTGGTGCGACGAGAAATGACAGGCAAGTGCTAGGATATACCAATGGCGTCGAAGATGCGCTCGAGCTGTTCGCAGAACTGCTGGTGAACGCAGTCGTACTGGACAACATCGATCCAGATGCTCATGCCATCCAGGAAATCATCAATAATTTGCGACCACCGGAACAGGTTCGCGACACAGCATAGGCATCAAATGGTTGCCGCCGAAAAGGTTCGCCGAAGGTTTACGTCTTCAGCTCGAGCCCTCGGCGGCCTTTTCATTTCTTGATACTACTCGTCGTCTTCGTCTTCGTCATTTTCAAAAACCTCACGCTCAGCGATTGCCTTGCGGTAGATTGCTTCTAGTTTGCGAGTCTGGCCATATTCGCTGAATTTACGAGCGATTTTTTTGCTAGCAGCACCGAATGCTTTGCGTTTTTCGGGATCATCCAAAAGTATCAAAATCTTGTCAGCAATACTAGCAGCAGAATTACGTGCAACGTAGCCATTGACCCCGTCTACGACCGCTTCGGTCACAAACTTGTCGACGTAAACAATCGGTAATCCAGCGTTGGCTGCTTCGTGCACGACCAAGCCCTGGGTATCCATAACTGAGGGGAATACAAAGATGTCGGCAGCCGCATAGGCAACACCCAATTGTTGGCGTGGAATCCGGCCGGTAAAAGTAATTCGGTCACCAACGCCAGAATCTTCGGCGATTTCCTTGAGAGTATCCAGATAATCAAAATCACCGACAAACATCAGGCGAGCTTTGGGATGGGATTTGAGCACCTTTTTCAGGACTGGCATCAAAATAGCCAAGTTTTTCTCGGCACCCATGCGTCCAATATTCGTAAATACTTCGTCGTCGGGGGCGATTCCCCATTCCTGGCGAAACGCAGCAATAGCAGATTTAGTCGGACGAGGCAGGGGATCGACGCCAGTCGGCAATAAATCAACATCATAGTAATGCTGTTTGCGCCACGAATTCAGCTGTTGTTTGCTTTTGCGCGACACGGCAATCACAGCATTACAACGACCATAGACTAGTGCCATCAAATTCTCGACGACATCGCGGTTCCACTGAGTAATCCCTAGTTGCGGGCGATAGGTTCGGGCCAATGTTTTGGCATCGACACCGTCAAATTTGACCGTAAATGGCAACGTCAGCGTCAGTGCAAGCACCCCAGGTAGCACCTGCGGATAATGTTCGACATATTGATAAAAATCAGTACAGTGCTGGCCAACCAAAATCGCATCAGTTCGCTGCGAAGCGTAAATTCCCATCATACCAATCTGTAGTGGAGTGAAAAAATGGATAACATCCAATTCAAGTCGGCGGATTTTGCGCATCTCGACCGGTGGGAAGAACACCGACAAGCGATTATCATCAAATAGCCCAGTCGGCAGACTAGGGAAACGGATGACGTGATCGTCGTATTCGGTCGTATCACCGTTGACTTTAGGGCAAAACACATAGACCTCGTGGCCCATTTGCTCGAGCTGCGCACGGGTGATGTCAACTACATTGACGATCCCATTCGTGGCGGGGTGGTAGGTGTCGGTGAAAAGTCCTACGCGCATAATATTAGATCTATTATACCAAACAATCGACTAGTTTTCGACGACTCGCCGATATATGTCGGCTAATTGCTTGGCTGCAGTTTTGCTGTCAAACCGCTGGGCGATAGTTTTGGCATGGGTTTGCCATGTTTTTCGCAGCACTTTGTCGTCCCTGATACTCTCGATCTTTTCGACGAATCCGGCGACGTTGGTTGCATAGAGTGCTCCCGCTCCAAATGTATCGGCGTAGTCTGGAATGTCGCGAAGTAAAATAGGCAGCCCGCTGGCAGCCGCTTCGATCACCACCAACCCAAATGTCTCTTGTTCAGATGGCAGCCAGAACAGATCAGCCGCATGATAATACGACGACATATCCTCGAGTGGCACGATACCGGCAAAATGCATATTTGCTGTTTTGTTATCCATCATTTTCTTCATGCCTGCGTTATCGGCAGCGATCATACCAAACGGAATACCGCCAACCCAAACGAAGTGTACGTTCGGGAGCTTTTTTGCTGCGCTCACAAAATCATCAGTTCGTTTGCGTGGTTGCACTTGGCCCGCGCCAATCACAACAAACGCATCATCGGGAATCCCTAGTGATTTGCGAATATCATGGCGGGGCGTCGTCGGCTTGGCATATTTGGTCGTATCGATAAAATTATGCATAATCTCGATTGGCCGTTTAACGCCTATCTTTATCAAATCCTGCTTGGCTTCCTCTGATACGGCTAACAGCAAATCCGCCCGATTATAGAACCACCACATGTACCACGAGGCAGCAAATCGCCAATATTTTGCCATGATCAGCGACCCAACAAACGAGTCGGGGACGACATGTGCCGAGACGACCTTTTTGGGGCCGCGCTGCAATAGTTTGGACCACACACGCGATCCAATTGTATGCAAATGCACGACATCGGAATCAACACGTTCGCCGATACGACCTTCAACAACCTTCACATCCGTATACTTTTTCAGCGCACGTATCGTCTCGATATAGGCGGTGTGAACGCCATGTCCTTGTACCGATGAGACACTCTCGGAAACGATGTTGACGGTCAGTTTTTTCATGCTAGTGAATGGTTGTCCCGATCGGTTCGCCAGCGACTGCGCGGGCGATGTTGCCTTCTTTTAGCAGTTCAAAAACGATAATTGCTTGATGATGATCGGCCGCAAGTGCAATGGCGGCTTTGTCCATAATCTTGATGTCAGGCTCTTCGACAGCTTGTTGCAAACTGAGTGTTTCGAATTTTTGCGCACCCGGATTTGTGGTCGGGTCTTTGTCGTAGACACCGTCAACTTTGGTGGCTTTCATAATGACGTCACAGCCAAGTTCGAGCGCCATGCAAACACCAGCCGAATCCGTCGTCATGTAGGGGCGACCGGTACCGCCAGCGATAATCACGACGCGGCCTTTTTCCAGATGTGAATGTGCTCGGCGATGAGTGAATTGGTCGATCACTTGATCGGCTTTAATATGGCTCAAGGCGCGCGTCGGCAAGCCTTTGGCATTGAACACGTCTGTCAAAAACAGGGCATTCATAATAGTCGCCGTCATACCAATATTGTCGCCGGTGACGCGTTGCAGGCCGCCACCCATAATTTCGGCACCACGTGCCAGGTTGCCCGCACCGATCACCAACACGACTTCGGTACCACTAGGCACTTTTTTGATTTCATCAGCGATCCATGCAGCCCGCTCGGCGTCGAATCCACCGTCAAATTTCCCTTGTAACTGTTCACCAGATAATTTTAATAGCACTCGTTTATACATGAGTACTAGTATAGCATTTAACGGCTACAAGACGTGCTTGATTGCTATCTTGTGAACACGAACAATTGCTTGTTGGATGGTGAAAAATACGACCGCGAGTAAGCCAAACCCGCCAGTAAGCCCGACAATTGTCATTCTCAGAACCCTAAAATCACTTGGAAGCCATAATGTTGCCGTTAACACCACCCCTGCAGAAAGGAGTGCGAGGACGCACTTTGTCCCGAATAGCGCTCGAATCGTGACTTTCAGATGGCAACGTCTCATTAGACCACGAACAAATGTTGATAAATGCTTGCCGACATAATACGACAGCACGACAAGGATACCGACAAACAGCAACCAGCTAACGATGCGTAAATCGGCGGGCGTCACCGATGTTGTAGAGGCGATCGTGGATTGATCAGTCGCAACAAAATCGACGACATTCGTCCAAAATCCAGCCCAAACTGCAACGACAAACCCGATCATGCCAAGTGTTAATAACCAGGCGAGAGCCAGCGTTGTATAACCAATCGAACCAAAGAAGTGTGATGACAGATGCGCAGGATGATATTTTGCTTGTTTTACCATAAGTACTTTGATAATACCACAACCAAAGAAAAATCGCCCGTCCTCGCCGCAAAAATGCAGAGAGGAGCGGGCGATAGTTCTTACAACAATCACTCGATCCGTTGGGATCTACTCGAAAACCGGTTGGGCGTTCTGAACGTCCCAGGCGATGTGACCCCAGGGGATCAAACGCGCGGCACGCATGCCATCACAGACCATCCCAAGGACGGCCCAAACGGCGATACAGAACAGGATTCCCAGGACATGTCCCGAGAAATTCCAGTGCCACGGCCAGCCGTGATCGACCTGCAACAGCGATCCTGCGGTAACAATCAGTGCTCCAGAGAGTACTGGGTATACCGCGAGATCGTGCCAGATCTTGCTGGGCGAGTTCAATCGGTCTTCGTAGTCATTCTCGGTGTAGGCAGGAACCTCCATCAAGAAATGAAACCCGAGTCCGAATGCCAGACCAATTGCGCCGCCCAGTATCTCCCACCAGAGTGGGATCGTCAGCTGAGCAGCATCGGTTGTTCCATATGCGTGCGCCGCGAGGGCGAACGCCGCCGGAAGCACGAGAAGATCACCGTACAGGAATGCCCACGATTGCAGGAATGAGCTGAAGACGTCACGCAAACGCGGTCGGCCTTCGTACCATGCCATAATCGTGAAAATCACTGGTGACGTCAACCAGACGAGAGCAATTGCCCACATCCAGTGCCCGTTTGTCGTCTCTGCGACCAGAAGGACGAAGAGAACAACAGCGGCCACCGCCATCACAGGCCAAAGGCCCCAGCAATGCGGTGAAACACCTTCGAACCGTTCCGCCAGACCTGCGAAGCGACGTTGCTTCACGAGTCCGTGGTCGTTCTTGTTCCGTGAGAAAATCACGGTGACCCCTTTCCAAGAGGTAATAGGTTTTCGAGAGTTGATTGTGTAAGAACGGGGAAACCGAGCTTCCCCGATAACCGTAGTTACATTATAGCGCATTTTATCTGTTTTGTCAATGTATTTCAGAGGTCGAATGTGCTACAATAGGTAAATTATGGCACAGAAAAAAAAGCCTAGTACCAACCCCAAAACCGTTCTCAATCGCCGAGCACGGTTTGATTACGAGTTGCAAGACGACCTGGTGGTTGGCGTCGCACTGACAGGGCCCGAAGTTCGTGCTGCTAGGGATGGCCACGTGCAACTAAAAGGATCCTTCGTTACCATTCGCGCTGGCGAATTATGGCTCAACAACGCCAGTTTCAGCATCCGCCTGAACAAAAAGGGCGATACAAACGCTCGCACCATCGACACCGAACCACGCAAATTACTGGCGCACCGCAAACAGATCGATGCCCTGGCAGTCAGCAAGCAATCTGGCATGACCATCGTCCCAACCAAGCTTCTAACCACCGGTCGTCACATCAAAATGGTCATCGCGCTAGGCAAGGGCAAAAAGAATTATGACAAGCGCGAAACCCTGAAACACCGCGACCAAACCCGCGAGGCAGCCCGCGCAATAAAACAACAATAACTTCATAATCGGGTGCTACAATATATACATGAGCAAGGACGATAACTACACTGACGTAATTCTTGAGGAGATCCGCTCGCAGATGCAAGCCGTGCTTGAAATTGCGACTGATGTTAACAAGAAAGTTACCGTACTTCCAACTCTGCAAGAAGATATCGCCGAACTTAAAGACGATGTCAAAGTAATCAAATTAGCCGTCACGGACACGAACAAAGATCTCAAACTATTAGAACGTCGTGTTACCGTTTTGGAACAGAAGATTGCTTAAAATAAAGATATGAAACTCTATAGCTGGAACGTCAATGGGATTCGTGCAGTCATCAAAAAAGAGCTTTTCTTGGCATTTATCGATGCCGAGCAGCCAGATGTGCTGTGTTTACAAGAAACCAAGGCCAAACAAGACCAAGTTGAATTGGTGCTGCCGGGTTATCACCAGTACTGGAGCAGCGCCGAAAAAGCTGGTTACAGTGGTACAGCGATCTTTTCCAAGCTAGAGGCCAGCCAAGTCATCAACAATATCCCTGATGATATTGCCAACAAATATGCACTCAAAGACGGCTTTGGTGATACCAACACCGAAGGCCGGGTCTGCGCCGCCGAATTCCCAGAATTCTGGGTTGTCAGCGTGTACACCCCTAATAGCAAGGGCAAATTAGAGCGGCTAGACATGCGCCACCAGCAGTGGGACAAGGCGTTTTTGGAATATATGAAGAAATTAGAGAAATCAAAACCAGTCATTTTTTGTGGCGATCTGAACGTCGCGCATACCGAAATTGATCTGGCACGACCCGATGACAATCACAATGCGCATGGGTTTACAGATCAGGAACGTTCGGGATTCGACAATATCGTCGCAGCTGGATTCGTGGATACATTCAGAATTTTTACCAAAGATGGCGGCCACTACAGCTGGTGGACCGCCTGGTCTAACGCCCGCGAACGTAACGTTGGGTGGCGGATCGACTATTTCTTGGCGTCCAAAAGCCTGCAAGACAAGATAACCGGTGCCACGATTCATCCAAAAATAATGGGTTCTGACCACTGTCCAGTCAGCCTTGAACTGACCGTTTAGATAGTTTGTAAAAACTGTTGACATTACAGCTTGAATGTGATATTATGTATGCATACCGTTAGTTGAAAGCAATTTCCTATCGGCACCTTGACAAGTCAGATGAAAAAACTCTCGTACGGTTCCACGCACACAATGATGTGTTCGTAGAACCGCACGAGAGACGTCTCGAGTGGTGTTAGAAACCTCTGCATGCGGAGGAATATCGCCCTCGGGCGACATTGGAAAACAACTGAATAAAAGTAAACCACGATTTTGCCGGAATATTCCGGAGTCGTGGGAAGCAAGTTGTAACACCCGGAGATAGACGAGCCTTCGCGAAGGTTCACACTGCGGGTCCGAGCGACCCGTTGTTTCACAGGAATCGCCAGGGTAACACCTGGTGCCCGGGATGCGATTCTCACTTGTTGAGGTATCGCCCCGTGCCGGTCTTAAACCGGTAGCACAATTGCGGACGCGGCGGAAGCTAGATAGATAGTACGGCAACGCCGTGCACACTATCGCAGTACGGCTTCCGTCGCGTCCCTCATCCCTTCTTCATCTGGCTTGCCAGCCCAACCATCACGTCACACCCAGCGGGGTGTTTTTTGTTTGTCGTGCTGCTATACTAGCGACAGATATGCATAAGGTTTTCGAGATTGATCTATTATGAAACTTATTAAATGGTTGGTAACACTACTGATTTTTGGTGGGATCGCCTGGTTTGCTGCCAATCAAATGTCGCCTTGGATTAGTATCAACAGTGATAATCCCCAACAGACATATAATGCACAGATCACATTTCGTATCACTGTTAATAACTTTTCGCCACAGACCAAAGAAGTCTATTTCAATAGCCCAGAAACGGGCATCACCATCCTGATCGACGGTGCACCAGAGCCAAAACCAGTCGCCAAAGCAGACGCTCTGACCACCGTCAAATTAGCGCCATTTAGCAGCCAAACTTTGACACATATCGTCAAACTAACACAATCTAATGTTGCACAAAATCCAGCGCAAATTTTGCCACCGGAAGCGACGGAATTGAACGTTTCGCAGGGCCAACATGTAGTTACAGCCACCTGGGGTGGCCATACGTCGTGGCAATATACCTTTGGTGTACGATAGCTATCGTCGCGTTGACTTATGACCTATAATTGAATGATATGGAAACGCATCCGTACTGGCAACGACAAACCACAGATACACCATTGTTCCCTGATGTTCATTGGAACAAACCTGAACAGCGCTCGATGGCAGGACGTTTAGGCATTATTGGGGGGAATAAATTAGGATTTTCTGGGGTAGGCGAGGCCTATAGTATCGCCGTCACGGCAGGGGTCGGGGAAGTCCGCGTGCTGTTGCCCGATGTGCTGCGAAAAACAGTCCCGCCAACCATCACCGACGCGCTATTTGGTGCCACCAACCCCTCTGGTGGATTGGCTCGACAAGCCTTGCCTGAAATGAAAGCAATGGGGGAATGGGCAACGGGTATTATATTGATCGGCGATGCTGGCCGTAATAGCGAAACAGCGATTGTCTATGAAGATTTTGTGCGCGAATATCAGGGGCAGCTGACCATCACACGCGATGCAATTGATCTGTTAAAGGCCAATTCTCAGCAGCTGGTCGAACGGCCAGATACACTATTGATTCTGTCGTTTGCACAACTGCAAAAGCTTTTCCAAGGCATTTATTATCCCAAGATTCTGACATTTAGCATGCAACTGCAACAACTGGTCGAATCACTGCACAAATTCACCATCACATATCCGGTGACAATTGCGACATTTCACCAAGATCAGTTGATTATTGCCAGCGCCGGACAGGTGACGACAACACCGTGGGAAAACCCAATGGCTATTTGGCGCGGAAGTGTTGCCGCCCAAGCCGCCACCTATTGGCTGTGGAGCCCAAAAAAGCCGCTCGAAGCCGTAACGGCAAGTTTGCAATAATTGTTTTTTATCTATTTATATTGTATAATTTAGATTACTATGACCATTCTCGCAGCAGGTGCATCGAGTGACCACTTTCGATTTGAACGTGCGCTTGATACAGAGCGTTTACAGTTTGCGAATACCGACATTCTTTCGGCAAGATTACTCGAGAAAAAAATCGAAGGCTATATGGGTCTCGCCAATGAGTTTGAACCCGGGGAAGAAACAACTCGCCAGGCGTATTACCAGTTTGCACTCCAAAAAGCACTTATGCCAGATATGATCGTTGTGCCTCATCTGCTAAAACAAGCACGAAACCAGGGAAACGACGTCTCCCACAAAACGCTGAGGTCGATGTCAGAGGATCGGTACGGAACCATCAGTGATCTGCTGTATCAGGCAGTGACCGAATACCAGACGCAGGACGAGAGAGAAGTAAAACTGGGCCCTGTCGTCCATTGGTTATCGAGTCTCGCGATACTGAGCCGCAAGCCATCTTCACAGTCGGCCGCCCTCCCAATGACAGCAGCAATGAGCCGAGAGCTCCCCCTAAGCAGCTATGAGCTACGTCCAGATCAACGCGATTTTATGTATAACAATGAGTTCGCCACCAAACAAGGCCTGCGCACGCGGCGCATTATCACCGCGACCCGAACCGTCAATGCAAACGGATTCATCAGAGGTACGCCAGTCATATCACTTGATGATATTGGCAACAAGAGCAGCGAAAAAAGGCGGATGTTTGGTACCGCGCGTGCAATACTACGTGATCTTGGTTTGAAACCGGCAACCCCACAACAGTTGGCATTTGATGGCACGACGCTAGACAAGGCCGAGTTTGCTGCTCACAAAAGAGCAAACAGTAAGTTTATTTCATAAGTTCTTTCATATTTGGTACCGCGGACCGGACTTGAACCGGTACGTCCCGAAGGACACAAGATTTTGAGTCTGGCGTGTCTACCAATTCCACCACCGCGGCACAAAATAGGAAAGAACATCTGTACATTTTACCATCTCGGTCTACACTCTGTAAAACGTTCGCTACATATTGTATACTAAATAGTAGTAGGAATCTATAAAATATGCGTCCCCAAGACAGTAATCAGACGCCGGTCCCGTCGGCAGATCCACCTCGGCAAAATGCTCAGGCTGATGTTCGTGACACCGCGACGGATGTTGTGCGTGGACAGTTAGAAACCATCTATACCACCCAAGCAAGTGATCCGATCACCACGCAAACGCCAGCTGCACCACACCCGAGTGCTTCGACCGGTGGCCATCCCCAGGCAGAGCAGTGGAAACAATATCACAGCGCCTGGCAAGATTATTACCAGCAGTATTACGAGCGTTATTACACCGGTCATTTGCACCGAGTATTAGAGGCAAATGCCACCACTCAGGCACCTACCGCAGCGGTTGCCGAACCAGAACCAACCCTTGCACCCCCTGCTAACCAGGAGGAAGCGATGTTTGATCTGCGCGAAAAACTGCGCTCTAATGTCAAACAATCCGCCAAAAAAGTCCGCAAAAGTCGCCATTTTATTCCCATTACAGCAGCAGTACTTGTCGTTTTACTCTTTGCATTCCTGCAGTACAATAGCCTGTTAATTGGCACCGTCCAGGCCTATGTCAGCCCTGGTGCAATCGATCCACAAAATATCGTCATCGACCCAAACACACAGATCGCCGTCAGCGCTGATCCTCGTATTATTATCCCGAAAATCAATGTTGATGCGCCCGTTGTTTATGGGGCAGCGAGCGATTACGCCTCGATGATGACCGCTATGCAAGACGGTGTGGCACACTTTTCGATTCCTGGCGCCAATAGCGTGCCGGGGCAAAAGGGCAATACGGTCTTTTCGGGCCATTCGAGCAGTGACATATTTGGGGCAGGGAACTACAAATTCATCTTTGCACAGCTGAACAAGCTCGAAAATGGTGACACTATTTACGTCAATTACCAAAGCAAACGCTACACCTATTCGGTAACCGGCAAAAAAATGGTCGCACCGACTGATGTTTCGACACTTTACGGTGTGAATGACCGACCAATTATTACGTTAATTACATGTTGGCCAATCGGGACCGCCAATCAGCGTATTATCCTGACTGCCGAACAGATCAGCCCAGATCCCGCCCAAGCAGCGGCCGCGCAATCTGAGGGCACTGCAACGTCAGGTGCCATGCCAGGGAATGGCGGATCGGCGCTGGAGCGATTGTTTGGTAATAATGGCGGTTGATAGAGTGTCATCTTGAACCCGGGTTCTGTGATCCAAATCATTTATTTATCAACTAAACTATCCTGTACTTTTCCGCTGGAAAGTACCAAAAAGCCTTCTTTTGGTGGCAAAAGAAGCAAAACGTTTGTGACTGCTTCCCGTATCCGGGTACTAACCAGCTTCAAGGACGGTCGCTCGGACAACTCCCTTTGGTCGGTCCCTATCTATTTCTATAGTTAATTGATAGGGACTGAGTCCGAACGAATGATTCCGTCCTTGAAGCTGTTTAGTACTTGGTACGGTCCAGATGCCACGGGGATATTGATGGTTTTATTATATGGATCCTGAAACGAGTTCAGGATGACGAGGTTATTAATTCAAAACGAGTCGAACGCGCTGGAGGACAAACCCGGTCCCATCTGGGGCAATACTATAAATATACTTATTATTCGGAGGGATTGTCGCGTCAAAACCTTGTGCGACGGCTGTGATATTTTGCTGATTAGCACCGTCGAATTCGTATAATCGTAGCATACCGGTGCGGTCACTCCAGGTGCTAAATGAATCCAGCCAATGCAATGGCTTGTCGGTTGTGAGCGTGCCCTTGAGGGTCGTCGTGTCGGTTTTGTCTAGTTCCAAATCACGCGTCGTGTAACTGCCTGCATATTGGACGACAAAGAATCGGCCATTGGTGCTGCTAGTCAGCCATTCAATCGGACTTGGTGACGTGATTGTCGTCTGCGTATCCATGTTGCCCTTGTTGCCCGGCCGCGGCAAGGTCCCACTGCTAACGATAACCGTCTGACCTTTGGAAACTGCCATGTAGCGCACGCCGAAATAATCGCTCATCGCCACGTGCAATGGCAATCCGTCATCGGCAAATGTATCCAAGGTCTGGCCAGCCTGCATATCGTCGGTCTCGTACCCAATCGATCGTAATTTGGTAACTGGATCGGCCGCCGTCGTGTACAAAAGCGTGTTGTAATCGAACACCGAGAAATCAACCACATTCGATTCAAGTGGACGTGATAATGTCAGACTATCGAGGTTGACTTTACGCACGACTCCGCTGCTGATGGCATAGACCGTCCGGCCATTTTCGGCACCAAATAGTACTTTATCGGCAGTCAGTCCAAGTAAGGTCGTGATGTTCTGCGTTTTGGTCGCATCATCACGATTAACTACCAGCCACTCGACTTTACTGGTGTCGTAGGTGTGTTTTATCAACAGATATTGCTCGTTATGACTCCACGAATCGAGGCTAAATGTCTGCGTTTGGCCAGCTGATGGCTGAGTGTAATTAGTAGTTGGAATCGCAATTGTTTTATAGGTAGGCGTGTCGTTTTGCAGATTAGCAACGACCACATTTGGTTTGGTCGCGTCTTCGAGGAGTGCCATCCATTTACCCGTCAGCGACCCCAGCGTGCCAGACAATGTAGCTGATGGGCGCAGCTTTTCGGCCTTGGGATCGGTCGGGATCAGACGCGCATAACTGAGCCAGCCAATTTGTCCGGCAGTCAGATTGATCGTTTTTTGCCAGCTACGGTAGCCTTTGAGATTCATCGTCACAGTGTGGCTGCCCACATCAGCAGTGATTTTGCCAGGAGTGCGCGTTCCAAGTGTGACTTCGTCAAGCGTCACGGTTGCGCCGCTAGGAACACTTGCAAATTGCAACAAGCCACCTTGTTCTAATCGGTTATCTTTCTGGTTAAATGAATACCCGAGGACGAGTAGCATCAGAACGCTCACGATTATTATCACCGACGTCGACATTAATGAATAGACGAGGACTCGCTTGGTAACTCGTTGTCGTTTAGAAGGTTGACGATACATTATTATCATTATAGCAAAAACCTCTTGCAAAACAGTCAGACAATCCCTAAGATAAAAGTAGTAATGTGAAGCATAAGAGCATACCACTCGAGTGCAGGGGAAAAACATAGAAGCATGAGTCAACCACAACCTGTGACAATCAATGGTCGTTCGTACGACCCAGCGACTGGACTCGCGATTGCCGAAAATCCCCAGGCACAAGCGCCCGTAGCTGCGCCAGCCGCCCAGTCGTCTGTTGATGCAAAGCCTGCTGTTCATTCCGCAGCCGTTCATGCAACGACCCAGAAATCACAAACACTTCGCCGCTCGTCACTGACACCACCACAGCCTGCACGAACCCGCATTCAGGGGCGACCAGGTGTGATGGATATGATGAAAGCCCCTGCCAAAAGTCCGCAAGTGACCAAATTTGCACCAGCTGCCGTACCAGTCAACCGACCAAAAACAATGGACATTGGTCCTGTCAAACATCCAGTCATTGCACGCCTGGAAGCAAAGCAAGCCGCTCTGACACCCGTCGTCAAATCTGCCAAGACGATCAAACAAGAAGTTATTCGCACTGCTATCCAAAATACTGTTAAACAAAACAAGCAGCACAAGCGCGGTATGCGTCATCCACGCATTCTGAGTGTTGTTACCACTGCTGTCGCATTAGTCCTACTTGGTGGCTATTTAACCTACCTAAACATGCCAAGTTTGTCTGTTCGCGTGGCTGCTGCCGCTGCCGGAATCAATGCGTCCTATCCTGGCTATCATCCAGATGGCTACCAGCTCAATGGTCCTGTTGCCTACAGCCAGGGCAGAGTAGATATGCAATTTGCCGCTGCTGCAGGCCCACAGAATTTCACAATCAAACAGACCAAAAGCAACTGGGATTCAACAGCTGTTTTGGATAATTATGTTACGCCAAAAGCAGGCACCAGCTACATTACCTATACCGACCACGGCCTAACGATTTATACGTTCAACAACAATGCTGCGTGGGTAAACGGTGGCATCTTGTACACAATCGAAGGCAACGCCCCACTATCCAGCGAACAAATCCGACACATCGCAACAAGCTTTATTTAGTACTTGCCACCCCAGTTGTGTTAAAATGATGATAATGAAAAATCTTCTGCGTAAGCTCTCTCATCCGTCATGGGATGTCGTTGGTATCCTGGCTGGCGTATCTGTCTATTTGGCATTTTTGTTGCCAATTTTGGGTCGTGATAGTGCGTATTTTGACGAAGGTTACAGTTCCTATTTGGCACACCTCGGTATTCTAGACATGGCACATTACACCGCGCTTGACGTTCATCCACCTCTGTATTATGCTGTTTTGCATTTCTGGAGCATGGTAGTAGGGACGAGTGTCGCCAACCTACGACTATTCAGCGTTGTCTGGGGAGTCGCTGTTATTGTCTTGGTATTTCTGATGACGCGTCGTTGGTTCGGACGACTGAGTGCATATCTTGCGCTCGGTTTTATCGTGCTATCGCCACTGTTTGTTCGCTATTCCGAGGCCATGCGCATGTACACCATGGCGGCAGCAATCTGTCTGGCGGCAACCTATGTGCTGCTATGGGTGACGAGCACCAAACTGACAGTGACCAGACAACGAATTGCCTGGGCCGTCTACGCTGTATTGGTCTCAGCGGGGATGTGGACCAACTATTTTACCGCGCTTGTTTTTGCGACACATTTACTGTGGGTCGTCTACGAATATCGCGCTGATAAAAAGGGCTTTGCAGCCAATTGGAAGTGGTGGCGCCGGGCTATCATTGCCGCCATTGTGCTGTACTTGCCGTGGCTGCCATGGTTACTTCAGCGTTATCTCGACGTTCAGGCGACTGGATTTTGGATCCCGCCGATTTCGATCAATGCACTTGTTTCAACCGTCACAATGGCGCTTACTTTTCGTGATTCCAGCGAAACAACCAATTGGCTCGTCGTTACCGTCATTGCAATTGTTGCCAGTTTGTTGTGGTTAGTCCCACGCGTTCATCAGTCGTTTGACGGCGCCAAAAAACGTGCCTTTCGTCTGATCGTCGGACTAAGCATCATACCGACATTATTACTTGCTATCGGGTCACTGCCGCCACTGCGTTCGTCATATGTCTACCGCTACGCTTTATTTGCCGTCATTATGTCGGCCGCGACGATGGGAATTGTCATCGCTTGGGCGCCATTCAAGCGCCATATTGGTCTCAAGAAAACTATTCTGGCTATCGTCATTTTTGGCACACTGACATCTGGTATTGTCTATGCACATGCATCCGGCAGTCGCAGCCTCGACACCGGCAGTGAACCAATGATTGGGCAGGCGATGGATCGAATTGACCAATTGTCATCTGGCAGCGAACCGATTATCGCCAGGTCGCCGTACACGTACTACGCGGCCGCACTTTATACGTCCACAAAACATCCAGTCTATTTCATCGAGACTCCATCACTAAAAGCCATTGGGTCAACCCGACCACTCTACGATCGACCATTCGACGGCGGGATTGCAAATCTGGCGACATTCATTCAGCAACACAACAAGATATGGTTGGTTTCCGAAGATAAATACAGCATTGGTTCACTGCCTGCTACGAACTGGAAAAAGACAAACAGCTTCACACTCTACGATCAACAAATGGGCAAGGCTACCGTCTACGCTGCCGAATATACACATCTGTAGATATCTCTGTTAAAATAGAATCAATGACAGTCAGAACAAGATTCGCTCCTAGCCCCACCGGTTTCATGCATGTCGGTAATTTACGTACCGGTCTATTTGCATGGTTAACCGCCAGGCACGCTGGTGGCGAATTTGTACTGCGATTAGAAGACACCGACAAAAATAGGGAAGTCGAAGGTTCGGCTGAACATATTTTGGAATGTCTAAACATGCTAGGTCTAGAACGCAATGAGGGCGTGGACATTGGCGGCCCGCATGCGCCATACAAACAAAGCGAACGATTGGATATTTATCGTCAGTGGGCGCAGCGATTGATCGATAGTGGCCGTGCCTATGCCGACCCATATACAGCAGGCGAAGTCCAAGCATTTCGCGATGCAGCCAAGGCGAACAAACAGGCATTTTTGTACCGTAATCATCGCCCAGAAAATCCACCAGTCTGGGACGGAACAATGCCGCTACGTTTCAAATCCGAACCAAAAGCATATGATTGGCACGACGAAGTCATGGGTGATTTACACGCTGGTGCAGAAGTAATTGACGACTTTATTTTGATCAAATCCGATGGCTACCCGACGTATAATTTTGCGCACATCGTCGACGATGCCGAAATGGGAATCACGCATGTCATTCGTGGACAAGAATTTATCAGCAGCACGCCAAACTACATTAATTTGTATGAAGCACTTGGCCTGGAATCGCCAATCATGGCGACAATGCCACACATCATGAACGAACAGGGCAACAAAAAACTTGGTAAACGTGATGGTGCCAAAGATGTGTTGGATTATGTCCGCGAAGGCTTTTTACCCGAAACACTGCTGAGTTTCATCGCCACACTTGGCTGGAACGACGGCACCGAACAAGAAATATTTAGCCGTGCAGAACTAATCGAAAAGTTTACCCTGGACCGCGTCCAAAAAAGTGGCGCACGTTTTGATGACAAACGCTTGCTATGGATGAACGGGCAGTTCATCCGCGAATTGTCACTTGATGATTTGTATCAGCGAGTAGAGAAGCACTGGCCCGAAGCAGCGGCATCTGCCGATGAAGCGTTCAAAAAACAAGTGTTGGCACTGGCCCAGGATCGTCTGAAAACACTGCTCGATTTGCCAACGTTGACCGAATTCTTTTTTGCCGAACCATCACCAAATTGGCACATGATCGACGACAACAAACAGCTGGGCAAACTGGGTCGTGAACGCCAGATAGAACTGCTAAATGCTGCCAAAGCAGCACTTGCAGCCAGCGAATTCGATGCCGAATCACTCCAAAACACTCTGAATCAATTGCTAGAAACCACCAGCGAAAAACCCGGCACACTATTTAGCCTGATCCGTTTCGCCCTGACATGGGCTCCTTTCAGCCCCGGACTACCCGAAACCATGGCCATCCTGGACAAAGACACCGTCGCACATCGCCTGCAATCCGCCATCGACGCCGCCTAATTTTTTCGGAAAGAAAATGACCCTCTGCAACATTGCAAAGGGTCATACGACCGTAAAGTCGTGTGCCGCGAGGCTGGGGAGCGCAAATGAATGCGGCATCGACCCAGACCTCAAGTCGGCGTTTTGCTGATCATAGGCACGGCCTACGAATATGACGGGAGCAAAACCCGGGTGTGGTTTTAAAGATTCACATGCCAACGACTTTCGCCAGCCGCTTGATGCCAGCACCGATGAGTGCTAGGACAACCAAAAGAACACCCACTGCATCGATGATGGGCCAAACGGCTGCAAGAATCAGGATAAAAAATGTGCCCGTTGCAACATCGACACCATCCAACTCCGATGGCTTCTTCCATCCTCCCTCTTTGGACTCATCACATAGAGCGAGTGCGGTCAAAAGCGGGAGATTCAGCGCAAAGCCGATCCAGTAGCCGATAACCAAGAGAGGGTGCATGTTATCTCTTTCTTTTAGGGGCAAACCTGTTGTTTGAGCCCACACCAGAGTAAACCAAAATTCACTCTTCGTATGGGTTCAAACTTGCTTGTAAATACACAAACTGTAATGAATACAATTCTGTAATTATTATACTACTTTTATATTAATATGTCAATGTTAAATGATCAACCCAACAGTTGATGCGTCATCCTGAACTCGATTCAGGATCCATATAATCATTCGCACTCCTAGTGCGTAATAATAAATCAATATCCCCGTGGCATCTGCAACCCACCGACTCAGACGAGCTGTTCCTGACGGAATCATTCACTGAAACTCAGTCCCGTTCGAAATAACTAAAAATCAAAGAACGGGACCGACCAAAGGGAGTTGTTTCAGTGACCGTCAGGAATAGCTAGGATGACCCGGATGGGTGAAGTAGCCACAAACGTTTTGCTTCTTTTGCAACCAAAAGAAGGCTTTTGGTTCTTTTAGGAAAAAGAACACTGGATTCCAGATCAAGTCTGGAATGACAAGGAAAGAAGGAGAGGAGAATAATGGGGTTTCAACCCCTAAAACAACCACTAGGGAAAACCACAAAAATCCTATATAATAACGCTAAAGCTTATGCACGAAAATAACAGGCTTCATTTTTGGACGCGCATCGGTAATTGGCTGCATCGACATCCAGTTGCGATCTATTTGATTGCAGGGGCAGCAGTAGTGCTGGCCGCTAGTCTGGTTGCGTTTATACTGCTGTACCAAAAGCCCCAGCAGGTCAGTTTTTACCAACCAGCTACAATCCAGAAAAAGCCACTCGCACCGCCAGCACCCAAATACTATTCGCCACTGACCGGTGAAGAAGTCGCCACTCAGGCCATCACCACTCAGCCAGCCACAGGTATTATGATCGAAAATAGCCCCGACGCCCGCCCACAATCAGGGTTAAAATCAGCCGGAATCGTGTTCGAAGCCATCGCCGAGGGTGGAATTACGCGTTTCTTGGCGCTCTACCAGCAGGAAAAACCCCAGTTAATCGGCCCCGTTCGCAGTATCCGATTGTACGACGTTGAGTGGCTAGCACCGTTCCAGGTCAGTGTTGCCCACGTCGGCGGTAGCCAGCAAGCACTCAAGAAAGTCCGCAATGGCCAATATCGTGATGTCGATCAATTCTTTAATTCTGGCAGCTACTGGCGCACGACCGACCACTACGCGCCGCACAATGTTTACACTAGTTTTGCACGACTGGATGCGCTAAATGCCGCCAAGGGCTACACCACCAGTACTGTCGCAAGCTTTAGCCACAAGAATCCGGCGCCATCCAAAACACCAAACGCCACCAAAATCAACGTCGTCATCAGTAGTGCGCTCTACAATAGCAGCTACATCTACGATCCAGCCACCGATAGCTACCAACGTTCGCAGGCTGGCGCCCCACACTTGGACAGAGAAATGGGGCAAATTACTCCAGCAGCAGTGGTCGTCATGAATGTCAACGAACAAACCGTACTGCAAGACGGCTATCGTGAACAAATCACTACCGTTGGAAGTGGCGTCGCCACTATATTCCAGGATGGCATTGTCACGACTGGCACATGGAACAAATCGTCCATCACTAACCAGATCATTTTCGCTGATGCTGCGGGCAAAGACATTCCGCTCAATCGTGGCCAAACCTGGATCACCGCCATTCCAAATGGCCGGGGGAGCGTATCATGGCAGTAGATCCTAAAAAGCTAGCCGAACAGCCAAAAACCCCTGTCAGCATGCAGCACTATCTAGATGGTTTCCGTCGCCAATCACTATGGCTAGTCATTATCGGGCAGTCGATTGTCATCTTTATTATTGCCACCATCGTGATCCTGACACACCAATATGAGCTAAGTTCAATCGCATTTTGGGCTATGGTCGTGGCGTCATTTGTATTTGGCATTAGTATCCACTACGCACTGATTTTGTACCTGACCAGCCCTGCAACCGACTTGATCAAGGCTGTTGTTCACGTCGCAGGCCAACAGACCACCACCACGCCGCCCAACCCAAATATTCCACGCTACGAACACAATGGATTCCGCGAAATTTTGCAAACCGTTTACGAATTATCAGCAGCAGCTGCGCCCGAACCGATCGTACGGACCGAAATCAACGATACGCTGGCCGAGGCACTCGACGGCACATCAACGGGGGTCATCATCCTGGACAAAAACCGTCGTGTCATCTATCACAGTGCCAAAGCACCGGTCCACACCGACACTCACGACCAAGTTGTACCTGATCTGATTTTTGATAACGATATTGATCTGAACGAGTGGCTGGATAAATGCGACAAACGCGCTGTTCATGCCGAATACAACTGGCAACAGGTCAGCAACAAACTGCCCGGCGACCCTGACCGACATTTTTACGATATCACCGGGTCATATTCCAAAGATAGTCGTGCCGAGACCATACTGACGCTGTTCGACCGCACCAATTTGTATACCCCCGAGGAAGACGATTTGGATTTCATCTCGTTTGCGGCGCACGAACTTCGCGGTCCAATCACGGTTATTCGCGGCTATTTGGATGTCATGCGGGACGAGTTGGGGCCAGTTTTGAAGGACGACCAAGCCGAACTTCTGAGCCGCCTGATTGTGTCGTCTAATCGTCTGTCCAGTTATGTCAACAATATCCTAAACGCATCGCGATACGACCGTCGCCATCTCAAACTGTACCTGAACGAACAGAAAATATCAGACGTATACGATCTAATCAAGGACGACATGGCACTGCGTGCATCCTCACAAAACCGCCTGCTGGCGATTGATTTGCCGGATAATCTACCGACTGTAGCTGTCGATCTGAATAGCATCAGCGAAGTGCTAGGTAACCTGATTGATAATGCCATCAAATACAGCAACGAAGGCGGCCAAGTCACCGTCGGTGCCGCTCGCGTTGGCGATTTCGTCCAAGTATCAATCGCTGACCATGGCATTGGTATGCCAAATAACGTCCTGACGAATCTGTTCCACAAATTCTACCGCTCGCACCGTAGCCGCGAAACAGTCGCGGGCACCGGCATCGGCCTGTATATCAGCAAGGCAATCGTCGAATCACACGGTGGCACAATCGATGTGCGCAGCGTCGAAAACAAGGGTTCGACCTTTTCATTCACCGTTCCTGTCTATGATGTAGTTGCAGATAAACTGAAAGCAGACAATAATAGTAACAGACAGTTAATCGAGAGTGGCGGCAGCTGGATCAAGAACCACTCAATGTTTAGAGGATAATACACATATGGCAATCAAAACAATTTTATGCATCGAAGACGACCGTTTCATCGGTGAGATGTATGTGCGTAGTCTGAAAAAGGCTGGGTACACGGTCGACTGGGTTGTCAGCGGCAATGATGGCCTGGTGACGGCACGTAACAAAAAGTACGATTTAATCCTGCTAGATCTGATGTTGCCAGAACGACGTGGCAACGAAATCCTGGATGCACTGCGTGGTGGTACCGAAGATTTGATCCCGGCGACACACGTGATTGTTATGACCAATTTCGAGCAAGACGACGAATCACGTATGGCTATGGCGCACCACGCCGACGCGTATTTGATCAAGGCCGAAATCACACCACACAAGTTGCTGACGATTATCGAGGGCATCGCAAATAACCCGACACTGGACAAGACCGCGCCACCTCTGATAAGGTAGAGCAAGGTTCTGATGAATTTGCAGTACCCATTATCGAATTACTGATGTAAAACGACACTAATGGCTGATATGAATGCTAAAGTACCAGATACTTCAAAAAGGTACCTTGCACACAGAGCAAAGCTAGGCCATATGGATCCTTCGGACCATATGAGCCACAAATTGCTCGGAATAGCACACCTTTGCGTAGCGAACCAAGTCTCATATGGATGCTAAAGCACCATAGGAGACTTCGACGCTTCGGAAATAGATGAAAAAATATGTAAACACATTTTTTCCATCATTTCACTCACCGTCTGGTCTCATCGTCTAACGGTTAGGACGCCAGGTTCTCATCCTGGCAATCCGGGTTCAATTCCCGGTGAGATCACCATAGAAAAAGCCTCAGGCATTCATGTCTGGGGCTTTTTCTATGGGCGAATTTATTCGCTGGAATTGAACGCCGAAGGGTTCAACTACTGTCATAATCTATTGATTTGACAGTAGTTAGCTGATGGTAGAGCTAGGATAGCTATACCATCTTGCGTTGGACCGGTGAGATCACCAAAGTAAAATACCCATCCTCGCCGATGGGTATTTTACTTTGGTAGCTTCATTGGGATCAAGTCTAGTTAATCTTGGCTGCGTAGCGCACTAATCAAGTCAATGAGAGACTGCCACTCGGCTTCATTCTTCCCGTCATTGTTCACTTCCAATTCACCAGCCAGATTAAGGATCTCTTCGATACTATCATCATCTTCCAAGGCAGAGGCAAAATTAGTAGACATGAGACCAGCTATATTGTAGGCAATTTTTCGTCGTTCTTCGGGATCATCACTGAGATTATCGACGCATTCGTGAAGATAAGCGATTGCAGCGGCTCGTTTTTCGTGGATACTATCATCGCTATCAAGTACGGAATAGATTTTTTCAATATTCATAGTCATTATTATATTCCAGGGTTGGGTGGGACAGACCTGTAGGCGCGTCCATTCACTGATTGAAATTTCTGCCAAGAATTATTGCAAAAATGTAGCAATAAGCATAATGCAAAAGTAGTGCCGAAATAGGCTGTTTTACCTTGTGCTCACCCCTAAAAAAAGGTACTATTTACATAGGCATTTTAGTGGGGGAAGGGGTCGAGGCAGTCAGCGAGTTGACTACCTCTATAAATACAGAACATGTCGAGAGTAATGCGGTTCACCGGAACCGTTGCCGAAGTCGCAAACCGTCGGGGTATTTTTGCTCATGGCGAGACTATTGGTGTGATTATTATTGGCATTATCATCTCTGTTATCGCCGCCGCGAGCGACTTTCCGTCAATCCGTCCAGATTATTCATTTTTCAACCCTAGCACCGGCACGGTCGACGTCAATTACTCGACCGCGCAAAAACCAACCTTTGTCGTTAGTACCGACAAACTAGGTGATACGACAAAATCACTCAAGTCCGCCCAAAAACTCACCAGTAGCACAGGGAGTATCACGACCAAAGTCACGACAGCAAACGGCCAACCCGCAAACGTCAAAACCGACATCAACCCAGATGTAAACAATCCGGGGCAGTACACCGTCGCGTTGTCCCCGGATAGCCAACCGGCACCGGGCCGCTACAAAATCGAGGTGCAGATCACCAAGGACGGCCACACCCAAACGGTCACCCAAGATTTCACCTGGGGCGTACTGGCGCTCAACCTCGATCAATCGACCTACATACCAACCGAAAATGCCCGAATTGGCATGGCCGTTCTGGATGACCAAGGTGTGACGCAATGTGACGCCAAAACCAAATTGGAAATCACGCGCCCAGACAAAACTGTCATGACACTCTCGAGTGATAGCCACCAAATCACCACATCGGACACCTGCAAGGACAAATCCGTCACCAACAAACCCGACTATCTGGCAAACTACACCCCTGATCAACTGGGTGATTACACCGTTGAATTCACCGCTATCACCAAAAACGGCACACGTACCATGCGAACGACATTCACTTCGACCGATCAGGCCGCATTCGTCACCGAACGACACAATACCGCCATGCGTTTGTATCCAGCAGCGAGCTATGACGTTGATTTGCTGCTGCATGCTCACCAGGCTGTAACAGGGAGTTTGCAAGAACAAGTACCGCAAAGTTTCGTCATCACCAATCCTAAACTTGTCGTCCACAAATCGTCTGGCGCAAGCGTCGTCATCGGCAATAATCGTCTGCGCGTTGATGTCGAAGGTGTCAACCGAACCATGACCTGGGGAGGTGTCACACTGCAAAAAGGAGACGTCGCGGAAATTACTTACACCTACCAACCACCGTACGTGAGCCCAGCGTTCTATCAATTGGGACCGATGAAAGTCCAGGATAAACAGGCAAAATCAGTATTCGAAGAACCGCGTGCTTGGCAGTTGGCATCAGATGCCGTCAACGAAGTGACATTGTTGTGGGACACGGCCAATGGTGCGATTCCAGCTGGCTGGACATGTACATCGTGTACCGCTGGCGATCCGTTCTATCAGCTATTTCCTCTTGGCAACTCGACCTACGCTGGCACTGGTGGTGGTCCAGAGAGCGTGACGCACACTTACGCACAAACAGCTGTTTCTGCTCCGTCGGCTGTCACGGGTAATACGAGTACAGTTCTTGCAAGTAGGGCGATCCCGACCGCGACTCATACGCATACATTTGGCGCACCGACGATTGGATCGACGGATATCAAGCCAAAGTATCAAAACCTCGAATTTATCAAAGCCAGTAATCCACTGGGTTTGCCACAAAATGCAATTGCCATGTTTGATGTGGCTTCGACGGCATCTTTACCGACGAACTGGTCATCGTACACTCCTCTCAATGACCCGGGTGCGACAGGATTACCTGGTAATGGCGTCTACCTCAGGGGCGAAGGCACAAATACAACTGGTGGAGCTGCTACTCATACACATACCGTATCGTCGGTGACATCAGGTGGACCTTCAGCGACAGTGAACGTTGCAGCGAATAACAACATTACCGTCAGCAGCGCCACGCACACACATACGTTCAATGCGACTACTTCGCCAGTTGATAACAATGCGCCTTCGTATATATCCGTTGTATTCGCAAAGCTATCAGTTGATAATGATGCAGTACCTAATGGCATGATGGCCTTTTTCGATACGACAACCATGCCCACAGGTTGGACACAGCAGACAACCATTGGGGGTACGAATGCACTTGCAAACCGCCTGATCAAAGGCAGTTTAACGGCTGGCACAATAGGCGGTGCGACAACTCATAACCATAGTGGCTCACAGGTCATTACGACGCTCGGACCGAGTGCGACAGCCCAGTCTGGAAATGCTGGACTTAGTAATACTACTACTGGCACGAGCACGCACACGCACAACGTGACGTATTCGATTAGTGCCGGTAACTCGATGCCGAATTATCGTAGCGTTATTATCGCCAAATTTGCCACGGTGAATATTACCGGTACCGTCTATAGCGATGAGGGTGTGACCACACTCGGCTCGCAGGTAGTCAAAGCTTCGATTAACGGAGGTGCTCAGCGTTCCACGACGGCGGCGGCCAATGGGACATTTACGCTACCGATGCCAGATCCAGGGGCAGGTGGAGTGTTCACACTTTGGCTCAATACGGGCGGTGGCGCAATGGGTGCAACTGTCGATCGATCGAATGGTGGGGCAATTAGTGGTGTCGACATTTACCAGAATAGGCTGGTCGTTTCGCATGAAGATGCCGGACCAACATCAAATAGCAATGTCGGGGGATGTGATAAAACAAGCGGGGTCGTCTGTACCGATAGCGATCTGCACTACGATGTATCAGGAAGTAATCTAACCGTCGACAATGACTGGAGGTTGTTTGTCAAAGGCGGCAAGACATTCACGCCGGGTGGAAACGTCACACTGAGTCCTGGCGGAACAGCAGCGAGTGTTGGCGGTGATTTGAAATGGGGTTCAGCAACTTCAACGGTGAATATCGGTGCAAACGCCTTGAATGTTGGTGGCGACTGGATTAATACGGCGGGTGGAACATTCACTAAATCATCAGGGCAAACAACAACGATGACCGGAACCGTCACGGGTCTGACAGTCGATGCAAGCACCAAAAACTTTGAAAAACTAACCTTCAACGGGTCGGGGGGAGCCTGGGCATTCACGCCAGCAGCCACGGCGGTCAATGTCGATAATGATTTCGCGGTCACAACTGGAACGGTAACGGCCCCGTCCGGAACATTGAGTGTCGGCGGTAGCTGGACCAACGCCGCAACATTTACACACAACTCGGGCACAGTTGCGTTCACATCCACGGCCACAGGCAAAACGATCAATCAAGGCAGTTCTAACTTTAATAATGTTATGTTCAATGGTAGCGGAGGCGGCTGGAGTCCGATCACAAATACACTGACAGTACTTGGTGATTTGACGATGACGGCGGGGACGCTTGGATCGGCTGCGGATACGTCGGATATTACGGTGAACGGCAATGCAACGGGTACTGCAGGTGTCATCAATGTGACCAATAGCGGCCGAACATTTACGCAGCGTGTTGCGACTGGCAAAAGTTTTGGATCGACAACCGCGGGCGCAAACTGGACATTTAATAACTTGACCTTTTCAAATTCTAACGGGTCGGCAACACCTGTAACCATAACGACCAACACGGGCACTGGCACCGTGACGGTCGGGGAAATATTGAAAGTCGGTGCGACGGGTGACGCAACTGGTGCAACGACGACGCTCGATGCCGGAGTACTGCGAATCTGGACATTGTCCGGAACTGGCGGCAATCCGTTCCAGTTACTCGCATCACCAGCAGCTGGATTCACTGCCAACACCTCGGCATTTTTCTATACGGGTGACAATGCTTCGGGCAACACGACCGTCCAGGCAACGGCATATTACAAACTGGTGATACAAAATAATGCCGAAACGTTTGTCCCAAGTGGGTCGTTCGCCGCAACATTCCGCATCAATGTAAATAACGGTATATTTGATCTCGGCGCGAACAATGTTACCATCGGTTCGGCTGGTGTCACAAACTCCGGTTTCCTCAATGTCCTGGTCACTGGCACCTATACACAGTCGTCGCCGGGCACGACAACAATAGTGTCTTCATCGGGAGCAACCGCTGTACAGGTAGGTGGCGTTGGCAGTACGACATTTTACAATCTATCATTTTTACCTGCGGTTGCGAGCGCCCCAACATTTCAGTTCGGTACCCTATCTGGGCAGACAGTTACAGTAAGCAATAATCTCACGATTGGCGACGGTACTAATCCAGTGATCGTTGATGCTCTCACGAACAATGAAACACTCGATGTAAACGGCAATGTCACTATTAATGCAACCGCCACTCTCTCTGCATCCGCCAGTTCACCGTTCACTATCGCCGGAAATTATACGAACAGCGGGACATTCACACACAACTCGGGTACGGTGACGTTCGATGCAGGTGCAACCGGCAAGACGATTAATCCTGGTGCTTCAAGTTTCTACAACCTGACATTCAATGGCGCGGGCGGCGGCTGGACAATTCAGACCAACCCCGCAACTATTACAAATGACCTGCTATCAATCAACGGAACATTGGGTGCAACGCAAAATATTACCGTCAATGGCAGTGTCCAATGTTCCGTCACCTGCGGCACAATCAATGTCGGCAACACATTTACGCAATCAGTTGCGACCAGCAAAAACTTCGGAACCAATGTCGCCGTCGGAACAAACTGGACATTTAACAACCTGATATTCGACGCATCGAGTGGCACGCCAACCATCACAGTTAACGGCACTGGAACGGGGACAACTGTCGTATCGGGCACGCTGGCGCTGACCAAATCTGGCACGAGTCTGTCGGTTAACGACGCCACAAATAACCGCATCATCGACGCCAATGGCGATGTAACAATTGCGTCAGGCACGACACTCGTTGCACCAGGTTCGGCTAGCTTTACCGTCGCTGGATCATGGACCAACAATGGAACATTTACACATAGTTCGGGTACCGTGACATTCGATTCATCATCCACCGGCAAAACAATTAATTCTGGTAGTTCCAGTTTCAATAACCTGATTTTTAATGGGAGTGGAGCCTGGAGCGCACTGACAAATACTTTGACAGTCGTGAACGATTTGACCATGACCGCTGGGACGCTTGATAACGCAACCGGATCGGCCAATATCGTCGTCAATGGCAACGTGCAGGGAACCGCTGGTGTGATAAATCTCACGACGAATACATTTACTCAGCGAGTAGCTGCTGACAAGAATTTTGGAGCAACAACTGGCGCAACTGGTTGGACATTCAACAACCTGACATTTTCAAATTCAAATGGCGTCAGCCACACGATCACCACCCAAACCGGGGGAACGGGCACTGTCACAATCAATGGTATTTTACTTGTATCAAACACTGGCGACACATTCCCAACAGTGCTTAATGCCGGTAACAGAACCTGGAAATTAGTTAATACCAATGGAGCTGCTCCGTTTAATATGGACTTGGCGAGTGGCTCGCTCACGCCAGCATCATCGACATTTGAATACACGGGCAACAACGGCGCGGGCGATGTGACAGTCGAAGACGCAAACTATAACAACCTGACATTTGGCGGCGGATCGGCCGAAAATTACAATCCCGAAGGCACGCTTAATATAGCTGGAAACTTGCTCGTCAATGCCAATGGAACGCTCATAGGCACGCAAAACATCACAGTCAACGGTCACGCCAATGGCGCCGGGAAAATCACGCTGACAGGTGGCGTATTCATCAACCGAGTCGCAGCTGCACAAGATTTCGGTAGTAATGGCGGCACGAATGACTGGACATTTAATGATCTCCGTTTTGAAGACAGCGCTGGGTCAAATGCCACCGTCACCATCAACCCAACTGGGAGCGGCAAGATCATCACGACTGGTACCTTGACAGTCGGCAACGCTGGCGACAGCAACACTACAACACTGGATGACGAGACAAACGACCGAATCATCAATGCAAATGGCGATTTCACGATTACAAGCAAAGGGACGTACTTGGCCTCATCTACAGCAACATTTAACATTAGCGGTAGCTATCTCAATAACGGCACTTTTACCGCTGGCGCAGGAACCGTCACGTTCAACTCGCTGGTGACAGGCAAGACCCTGGCGGGCAGTATGACCGGTGCAAATAAGTTCAATATTCTGACGTTCAATGGCAGCGGCGGGGCATGGAGTTTCGCAGGAAATAGTGCAGAAGTCGCAGGCAACTTTACTATTACGGCAGGCACGGTGACAGCACCATCTAGCACACTGACTTTGACAAGTAGCTACTCAAACAGCGGAACATTTACGAATAATTCTGGGACCGTATTATTCAACGCGACAACGACAGGCAAGACGCTTGCTGGGGCTATGACTGCGGGTAATAAATTCTATAATCTGACGTTCAATGGCAGCGGCGGGGCATGGAGTTTCGCAGGAAATAGTGCTGATGTAGCTAATGATTTCATTATCACAGCCGGAACCGTCACGGCACCCTCAAGCACATTAACACTCAGTAACAATTACTCGAATGGTGGCACGTTCACACATAATTCTGGGGCAGTTGTATTCAACGCCACCAGCACCGGCAAGACAATCAATACAGGTGGATCGGCGTTCAATAATGTTAGCTTCAATGGCTCGGGCGGCGGCTGGACAATTCAAACAAATGCCGCAACTATTAACGGTGATTTGTTAGTCATTGCTGGAACAGTTGGGTCGTCGGTAAACATCACCGCAAACGGCAATGTCCAATGTTCCGTCACGTGTGGCACGATCAATGTCGGTAACACATTCACACAGTCAGTTGCCGCCAGCAAAAGCTTTGGTACAAATGTCGCGTCGGCCACAGACTGGACATTTAATAACCTGATATTTGATGCATCAAGTGGCACGCCAACCATCACATTTAATGGAACAGGAACTGGCCAAACAATCGTGACGGGTAATCTTTCGTTGACCAAATCCGGTACAAGTTTAACAGTCAATGACGCCACGAGTAATCGTATTTTTACGGTAAGCGGTGATGTTGCAATCGCTGTTAGTACAACGCTGCAGGCACCAGCATCGGCCAGTTTCACGGTCGGTGGATCGTGGGCGAATGCTGGAACATTTACGCATAGTTCGGGTACGGTAACATTCAATTCAGGATCGACCGGCAAGACAATCGATGCAGGCAGTTCAGCATTTTACAATGTGACTTTTAACGGCGCGGGCGGCGGCTGGTCACCACGCAACAACACACTTAGCATCACAAACGATCTGACGATGACAGCGGGAACGCTTGGTGCAGCGGGTGATACGGCTGATATTATCGTGAATGGTAATGCCAGTGGAACAGCCGGTGTGATCAACATTACGGCCAGCGGACGAACCTTCCGCCAGCGTGTGCTAGCTGGCAAAAACTTCGGCCCAACCACAGCTAGCACCAACTGGGCATTTGTGAATTTGGCATTTTCGAACGGCAACGCTGGCGCAACGCCAGTCACAGTCACGACAACCAGCGGAACTGGCACGATGGCCATCACCGGTGTTCTGACAATCGGTACAGCGGGTGATGCAACGGGCGCAACGACCACGCTCGACGCAGGTAATCGCAGCTGGACATTGTCCGGAACAGGCGGCAATCCATTCCAAATTTTGGCATCGCCAGCTGGTAGTTTGAATGGCAACACGTCGACCTTTACTTACACAGGCAACAATGGCAGCGGCAACACAACTGTCCAAGGCGCATCATATTACAAACTTGTCATCAACAATGGCGGCGAAACATTCGACGAAAACGGCGCGACAAGCGCTAGTAGCGACCTGACCATCACAGCCGGAACGTTCGCGCTTGGAACAAATAGTCTGGGAGTTGGGTCGAGTAGCGTCACAAATTCCGGCAGCATCAACGTTGCGACTGGCGCCACACTTTCACAAACTGGCGGCACGACATCAATCCAATCATCATCAGCTGGCACTGCAACAATAGGCGGAGCAGGCACCCTGACATTCAACAATCTGACATTCAACCCAAGTGTTGCCAGTGCGCCAACATTTACCCTAGGCAGTGCAGCAGGTCAAACCATCACAGTAAATGGAATATTGACCGTAGGTAACGGTACAAATGGCGCTATCGTCACAGCCGTTGCCAACGACCCGATTATTGATAGTAATAGCGACGTCACTATCAATGCCAGCGGCACATTCGTCGCGTCCGACACAGCTACATTTACGGTTGCCGGATCGTGGACAAACGCAGGAACATTTACGCATAGTAATGGAACCGTCACACTCGACGCACCCGCAACAGGCAAAACGATCAATGCAGGCGGAACGGGCGCAGGCAAAGATTTCAACAAAGTTATATTTAATAACACAGGTGGTGGCTGGACAATTCAGACTGGTAACATGCGCGCCGTGTCCGACCTAACGATCACGAACTTGACTATTTTGACCCTCCAAAGTGGCCGAACATTAGAAATCGACGGCAGCTACATTCCATGTGATTCATGTACCTCAAAAACAAACTGGACTGGCAGCACGCTCTTCCTGAATTCCGGCACCAACTATACCGTTGGTTCCAAAACACAAAATGCGGTCGTCTATGGCACGCTACAGGTCGGCGCCAATACAGATATTCGCACCTGGAATTCCAGCGCCAGCACCGACACGGTGAACGCTAGCGGTTCGCTCTATTCACAAAACGACACCAATGTTCCTGGAAGTCTCGCTATCTATGGTGATTATCACGTGATTGGTACTGATTATTGGATGTACGACACCGACTTTGACGGAGCCGCGCTCAGTGGAATAAACAAACGGCAAGCTGTCGTTCGCATCGAAACAGGCAGCGGTCGTGGTGTAACCATCGACAGCGCCAAAACCTTGACGATAAAAGGCGGCGGCACAGGCGCAAGTCAATTTACCGATATTAATCGTATAGGCGGCAGTGGCCAATATCATTTGGTCAATAGCGGCACCAGCGTGGCCCAAGAAGCAAAACTTGCCAATGCTTCATTCGACGGTGGTACATGGGCACCGATCAATACTGTCGTCACCGGACAATCCGTCACTGCGGGCACATTGACGACCGACTGGTACGTCGGGGGACACGTCGTCGATCGCGACACACCAGCGACAAATATCGACACGACCGGATCTGATATTACCGTTTCTGAAACATCAGGTTCACCAGCCTCAACCGTGTTCAAAATGGCCAGCGGATCATGGGGCAGTGGCGCAACCAGCCAAACTGCCGATAGCGCTAGCGATGGCCGAACCGTCAATCCAAACACCGACGGCGCACTCCGTATTCGTGAATACAGTCAAACAAGTGGCGGGACGACCTATTACCAATACAATGTTACCGTTGCACCGCAAACTGCCTATGCAAACTACGATTATCAACGTGATTACGGCAAATATATGACGTCGACTGGCAATACGGGTTCGCCGCAAGATCAAGTCATAGGATCGGGCTGGTACCGAGATACAATAGCGACCGAAAACACACTCGGAACGCTCAATAGTTCGGTAACGACGGGTACGTGGTACGGCGGCATGTCGATCAGCATTTTGTCGCTATGGGATACAAGCGACGGGGCAATTCCATCTGGCTGGTCATGTGTATCATGTAGCGGTGGCGATCCATTCTATCAGCGTTTCCTCCGCGGCGCTGCTAGCTACGGTGGGACGGGTGGTGGCCCTGAAACTCATGGCCATAATCTCTCATCACCAAATGCCACGGCTGGAGCAAGCTTTGGCGCAACCAGCGGTGGTATCAGTGTCGCCGGAAGCGGACATACCCATACCTGGGACTTCGGTGCGGGTGACGACACATCGACTGCCGATAACAAACCACCATACAAAAACTTGCAAGTTATTCGTGGACCAAATAGCGGACCAAAAGCTTGGCCAGCAAATGTAATAATGCCGTATCGAACCGCAACTCCACCTGCCAGCTGGACAGCATACACAGCGCTCGACAACAACTACGTTCGCGGAGAGAATACCAACACAACTGGTGGATCGGCAACACATAGCCATACGTCCAACACACTGGTTTCGAGCACAGCCAGTGGAACGGGCAGCATCGCCTGTGTGTCGGGCTGTTCGACCGCCGCCGCAAGTGCACATACTCACAACCTCGCCGCAACCGCTCTTGCAACGGACAATAATAATCCACTTCACGTCAACGTTCGTTTCATGAAACATAGCGACACATCGTTGCCACCATCACGCACGATGCTAGGATTATTCGACCACACGACGTTCCCAACTGATTATGTTCAAGTGTCAGGTTCTGGCCCATACGTAAATAATTTGCTTGTCGGTGCAACATCTAATATTGAAGCAACCGGCGGATCGGCAACACACAATCATGGTGGTTCGGTCATGGTTACATCCGGTGCACCAATCCAAGCTGCGACCAATACTGCAGTAGGTGCGGGAGTAAATGTCGCAACCGCCAGCCACACACACAACGTCACCTACACCGTCGATGCAGCCAGTTCGATGCCAAATTACCGCGACGTTGTGATTGCAAAATTCAATCCAAATGTCGCGCCAGATGTCGCAACCGCCATGGCTCAAAAGAAAACTGATGATACTGTGATTGCCTCTGGCGGCTGGATCAACCAAACATCAGTCAAATTCACCGCAACCGTCAGCAGTGATAACATTCTGACACAACAACTGCAATTATGTGTCGAGAAAAAGGCGATCGGCGTCAGCTTTACCAACACCGAAGATTCATGTGGCACCGCTGTTTCTGAAACCAGTGGCACATCCGTTCCAGCCAACGTGACAATCGCCGGGATATCGGCAGGTGAATACCACTGGCAAGCCCGCGTCAAAAACCAATTCGGTGATTACTCGCCGTGGATTGACTACGACACACCTGTCATTAGTACTCGTGATTTCGGTATCGACACCACCGCACCAACAACAGCAGCTATCTACGACAACACCAACCTCGATACACAGCCATTTACCACTGATACCGACCAGAATGCCAACGGATCACTGACGACATTGTCGGCCACCTGGAGTGCATTCGACACGACCATCGCTGGTCTTAGTAGCTATGATTACTCAATTGGAACTACCCCCGGTGGAACTGATATCAAGGCATGGACCACCAATGGTACGACGACATATATACGCGACAGTTCACTGACACTTCAGACAAATAAAACCTACTATATTAATGTACGCGCTACCGATAATGCCGGGAACGTATCAAGCGTCGCATCATCCAACGGACAGCATGTTACACCAACACTCACATTTGATATCGACGTTTCGGCGACCGACACCGATACGGGGCCGCCATATATTGTCGATTTCGGTGGGTTATCCGCCACCCAAATTGCCGATAGTCCTCAGAAAATTTGGGTAGATTTCGAAACCAACGGTGTTGCAGGCGGTAAAGTCTACGTCGCTGGGCTTAGTAGTGGTCTGCATAGTGCTGCAACCGGCTATACAATCAATTCAGCTAGCAGCGATCTCGCCAGCGCTAACACAGGTTTTGGCGCCCAAGATACATCAGTCGCACAGGGTAGTGGAGGACCATTCCTCAAGAGCAGTCCATACGATGGCGCAAGTCAGAACGTCGGTGCAATTAACACTTCATTCCAAAGCATCTTCACATCAGCCAACCCAATCACCTCTGGTCGTGGTTCGTTCATATTAAAGGTCAAGCCGTCGGATCTCACCCCAGCCTCAAATGACTACAATGACACACTTATTGTCATCGCAGCGGGGACATATTAACCACTTATTAAAAAGTTCTTGACAAAGACGCTCGTGTTTGACAAGCTACCTATATGACATATCAAAAAATAATATCAAAACGACAAATCCTTCCCAAGATAACAGTGATCGCGCTAGCTGCCGTGTTTGCTCTTGTCAGCCAATTTGTAACACCATTCTTTCAGCCAGCACACGCCGCATCATTAACAGATTCATATATTCGTCTCGACCGCATGCGCGTTTCAACGAGCAACATTAACACACTCGTTGTGTTCAAAGTCCCAGTGGGTAACGCGGCGACAGAGGACCGCGTTTTGGTCACCTTCCCATCAAGCACATACTTTACAATCGGTGGATCACCAACCGTTACAACGGCAGGTTGCCCAGCAGGAACCACAGCGCTCCCTGGTACATTATCACTTGCATCAGCAGGCCAAGTGATCACTGTTACAGGTGTCACCAACCTTTCTGCGAGCACCAGCTACTGTTTCTTTATCAATGCCGGTGTCACCACAACGGCAACACCAATCCCAAACACACCAGTAGGTGATGGTAGCGCCACTATCGAAACCCGAAGCGACGCCGTCACAACTGTTGATTCAACAAGTGTCGGTCTCAAAACAATTAGCGATGACCGTGTCGTTGTCAACGCAACCGTGTACCCATACCTACAGTTCACTCTTAGCGGTAACTCGGACAACTTGACACTTGATCCAGCAGCAATTTCTTCTTCAGCAACTCCACGAACCGTTACAATCAAGACGAACGCCGCCAAAGGTTGGCTTGGTTGGGTCAAGAGCACAAACGCAGGTTTGACCTCTGTTGCAGCCTCAAAGACAATTGCCAGTACAGGTACCGTTAACGGTACGCCAACAACACTTTCAGCCGGATCTGAAGATTTCGGACTTGCCGCCAGTATCACAACTGACTCAGCAACTGCCGGAACAGGTACGGTCACTCTCGATCCTGAATACAACGCCAGTGGTAGCCAAGTGGGAACACTGACGACAGGCTTTAACTCATTCGCAACTGCCAACGGTCCAACAGACGGTGATGTGATTACATTGACATTCCGCTCAACCATTAGCCCGCTGACACCAGCCGCTAGTGATTACACAGACACACTGTACATCGTAGGCGCCGGTAACTTCTAGACAACTAGGATTTATTCACAAAATACCCACCTCTGAATAGGTGGGTATTTTGTATTATCGCTTTTGTGAATATTTTATATAAAAAACACTTTGAAATGCTAATGCTTAGGTGTATACTGGGAGAATAATGAATACTATTACAACAAGAACAGACATACGTAGGTGGGTAAGTATATTATTTTTTGCTGGCATAGTCGCCTTTGGAGCAGTTGGACTTTCAGGTCATACAGCTTTGGCGCAGCAAGCGGCGAATGAATTACGCCTATCGAATTCGGGCTTACCAATTAGCCTTGTAGCAAACCCAGGAACAAGCGTCTCAACAGACATTCGTATCCGCAACGACGGCAACGTCGCCGAAACACTAAAAACCGGCCTTATGAAGTTTGGCGCACAGGGCGACAGCGGCCAGGCGACACTCAGTGACCGCCAGGCAGGCGATGACTACTTCGACTGGGTGACGATTAGCCCTGACCAGTTCGTCATTCAACCAAACGAATACAAGACTGTTCACGTAGCTATTAACGTCCCTAAAGAAGCAGCATTTGGCTACTACTACGCCGTTACTTTCTCACGTGCATCAGATGAAAAACCAGCCAAAGGTGAAACCGTCAAAGGTTCACTGGCGACATTGATCCTACTCGAAGCAAACGTCCCCGGTGCAAAACGCGAACTACAGGTAGAAGATTTCACAAGCGACCAAAGCTTGTACCAATTCCTTCCTGCAACTTTCCGCGTCAAGATCCGTAACACTGGTAACGTTCACGCTATCCCACACGGTGATATTACCGTCAACCAGGGCAATACCGAACTTGCCCGCATGGCAATCAACTCTGCAGGTGGCTATATCCTACCACAGTCAAACCGCGTCTTCACCGTACAGTGGAACGACGGCTTCCCACGCCACATTCCAAAACTCGACAATGGCAAAGTTGTCATCGACAGCAAAGGCCTCGAAGAATCACAATTCGAAGTTAACTGGAGCAACGTATCAAAATTCCGTATCGGTACTTACTCAGCTGATCTGTTGATGGTATACGATGATGGCACCAAGGACGTTCCAATTGAACGCACTCTAAACTTCAGCGTCTTCCCATGGTTGCTCGTTCTGGTCGTTGTCGGCGTCGTTGGCCTGATCGTCTTCGCAATCGTTACCGACATCATCAAGCTTGAACACTTCCTATTCCGCGGCAAATCCAAGAAGTCAAAGACTTCAGCTGCACGACGTGCACCTGCGAAAAAAGCAGTCAAAGCGACCACTCGTAAAAAGACATCGGTAACTCGAAAGAGGAAATAACCCATGTGTAGGCGACTAACGGGGTGGTTAATCCTCGCTCTGCTAGTCGCCATCTGTGCATGGTCCCAGAGTGCACACGCCGCAACAAACGGCCTGTCGATTGGACCATTTCTGCAAGAGGTGACACTGACACCTGCACAAGCAGACAGTAGTTTCATTATCACCCTCACCAATACAACAGTCGCAGATTTACCTCTGCGACTGTCTGTTGTTGATTTTGGCGCCGCCAACGAAAACGGAGCAGTGACATTTCTACCAACAACTGATAACTTGCAACGTAAATACGGCCTGGCATCATGGATGAGCCTCGAAAAAGATAGCCTTGTGCTTGCGCACGGGACCTCACAGCGCGTCAAGGTCACAATAGAGAATAAGGCCTCACTCAGTCCTGGCGGGCACTACGGCGCCGTTATTTTCCAGGTGGATAACAAACTTGGTTCTAATGATATTCAGCCGCAAGTTGATTTCACAAAAGCCGTTTCAACCCTCGTATTGGTTAAGAAAACGGGTGGGGAAAGACAATCGCTGACCCTCAGTAGTACAACCTGGACCGGCCCACCATTCAACTCGCCAACAGATGTCTACATGCGATTTCTCAACAACGGCAATGTCCATATGGCGCCCACCGGTGACGTGACAGTCAGCGACATGTTCGGTGGCACCGTCAGCAAAGCACTTATTAACCCCGAACAGACCGTCATCTTGCCAGAGAGTTTTCGGGTATATCCGACCAATGTATCAAACAGCCAGACACTGTGGCTTCCACAATGGGTGACCATCACCACGCGCTACCGCAACAGCGACATCGATCACTATATCATCAACCGATCAACTGTTTTCGTGATTACACCATACGCAATCGGACTGGTCGTACTACTCCTTATCCTCGCCATCTTGGCGTTCCATTACCGAAAATGGATCATGAAACACGTTCACAAACTCAAACATCATACCCATCACGCAGCCAAAAAGGCAGTCCACAAGGCAAAGTCAAAGATTAAGCGAAAACCACATAAATCTTAGTATGTTGCACTATAGATGGCAAAATAAAAATCAGCCAACTGAACGAACGAAGCGCTTGAATTATTGATCTGTGAACCCTGGATTGATGCAGGTCCAGACACGCTTGCCGTTTTGTGTATACCCTGAAACATAATAGCCCCACTGCCTGCAGTAATGGAACTACCGATTGGAGCCATAATAGCCCCACTTGCGGCTGTAGCAACTTGATTATTACCATACATTGTCACACCCATATTCTGGTTTGCTATCGAGTTAGATATGACAGCCCCCACCCAATATTCACCTGCTGTCATATTGACGTTCATAGGAACGGTAAATTGTCTCATTGAATTGACCGATGAATTGAGTGCTGCGTTGTTGCCGCCATCCCAGGTGAATGCATTGTTTGCACTTCCTGTTGAAACCGTCTGGAGGGTTGACCCGTTGAGGGTGTAGATTCCCATCCATAGGGACATGCTAGCACCTCCATTGCCTCCAATTCCCAAGAACTGTGTGCTGCAGTCTATAGAGGCACCGACTTTCATCGCTGTGCCAGTGACATTATAGGGAACATATACATGCTGAATAGACAACGACCCTTGGCCTGGTAATGCCAGAGGGCCAAAGACATCCTCTGGAGCCTCCCAGCGTTTCAGCGTAGCTGAGCCGCCAAGTTTACCAGCCGAAATACTAATGGTACTAACATTCTGACTGAGTGTCATATTGTTACCGCCTACCAACACCAGAGTACCGCTTGAAACCAATGCGCCACCTCCAGACGTGTTGCCACTCATGGTTACATTGATTCGGCCGCCGTTTAGTGGGGGAAGATATGCCATATTAGCCTTTAATAAATCGCACTATATATCGCATTATAGAAATTTGCCTTCTGAACATTCGATGCAGCACTGATATTGAGATCGGCGCTCACAATTGAGTTTGGCATTGTATAGCCAATGCTGGTATGCACACCCTGAAAGAGGATCACGTCGCGGCCAGATGCAGTATTACCTCCAATTGGGCTTAGGTTGGCATTACCAGCACCGCCACCACTCGCTATTTGATTGTTGCCGTACATGTTAAAACTCCAGTTCTGTGATGGACCAGTAGTCGTTGACATGACAGCAGCGACCCAATATTCACCCCTCGGCATACTGATATTCATGGGTACAGTAAATTCGCGCATACCCGTTACTGAACTATTCTGACTACTGCTTGCTGTCGCTGCATTATAGGCAAATGAATTGTTTGCACTTGCTGTTGAAACAGTCTGCAAGGTTGACCCATTGAGGGTGTAGATCCCCATCCATAGGGACATACCAGCTGTTCTTTGAGAGCCGTTACTTGATACGGATGCCTGCACGGAACCGCCAATCTTCATGGCCGAACCCTGTACATTGAAAGGAACGTACATATGCTGGACGGAAAGGGCACCGTTACTCACGACTGAGTTGAGTGATGTAAACACTTGCTGCGGATATTCCCAGCGTAATAATGGCGCACCGGCTGCATTAATGCTGATAGTATTGCCATTCTGGGAAAGAGTAACATTATTACCCGCGGACAACACGACAGTCCCTGTGGATTGAACACTACCACCGCTAACGCTAAGATTAATTCTGCCACCATTTGGTTGAGGAAGGTATGCCATAGTCTACTCTATAGTATATACCAGTTAGAGCCGTTGGACACGACGGCAATGGCGGTATATTGCAGATCAAGCGTTTGCGAGGTGGCACCGTCGATCGTGTCGCTACCACTACGAGCAATTGTACAGACATTTGCCGTCACGTTATCAATCCGCTTCACATAAAATCGATATCCAGGATACGAAGCAGCCAGGGGGAGGGTAATCGTCACCGCACCACTAGTATTATCAGCAAAAATCACGACATCGTTATTGCTGCCGTTATTGATGGTGTAGCTCGCGCTTTTGGTCGCCGTTTGGCCGGTTGCCGCTATCTGTGCCAGGTCAGCCCAAGCGGGTGGAGTACTCGTCCCAGCCGAACGCAACGATTTACCGACGGCGACAGCTGCAAGAGCGTTAAAGTTGCCAGTAGAATCACGATAAAGCGTATCACCAGTCGCACCACCTGGTTCCAGAACGACCTTTTTGCGCGCAGGTGAGCCACTATTTGCAACAGTGAACGACAACGTATCGGTCGTGTATTCTATCGCACCAGCCTCAGGGGTGGTGAGTGATACTCCGGAAGCGATTTTTATAGGAGCAGTATTTGCCGTTGCCGTACCGGCACGAACGGTAATAGTTTTGTGGCCACCATTGTTAACGGCATCATCAGTACCATTATCATAATGCTCTTTTTTGAGATATTGAACGAGAATATCGCCCCAAACGGCATCGTCCTGATTGACTATCGGTAGGCGCCACTGCGTCATCTCTGTCTATACTCCCTAAATCCTTAGGTTTCAGTATACACGAGCATAAGCAGTAGGGCAATCTAATAACCCTAGTTACAACCCTCTATTTTCCAAACGCACGCGATCCAAAACCATGTCGCGTAGAGTCGCCTCCATCAGTCATTTTACCTGTCTGCCCAACACGCGAAATAAGAGCTATCAGATTGCTGATACCAAATAGAGTAAGCAGTGCGACGCCCAGGAATTGCAAGAATTCCATGCGCGTCATCTTCGTGTAGAGAAGTGGTTTCATTTTTGTGGTGGTTTTTTTGTTTGTGATTTGTGGTGGGATCTGACCTCAAGTGTATACTACATTAACCGATAGCGCAATGTTATCATTCGCACTCCTAGTGCGTAATAATAAATCAGTTTCCCCGTGGCATCTTCAGCCCACCAAGATTGTCTCAAGCACCAGTGATGGAATCACTCACTGAAACTCAGTCCATTTCGGTATAAAACCGAAAAAGAAATGGACCGACCGAAGGGAGTTGTTTCAGTGACCGTCACTGGTGCTTAAGACAACTCGGCTGGGTGAAGCCGCCACAAGAGTTTTGCTTCTTTTGCGGTCCAAAAGAAGGCTTTTGATACTTTTAGCGAAAAGAACACTGGATTCCAGATCAGGTCTGGAATGACAAGGGCGAGGTCAAGATAACAAAAAACTACTTCATCCGCATAACACGTCGTCGACCCTTATGGAAAAGCGCCCACATCTTACGTCCAATTGACCACACGCCAAATAGCAAGATCGAACAAACGATGACAGCACCAAGAATGATCTTCCACGGAAGCACCCAAAAACTAACTTCCTTTTGCAACGGAACGTCTCGTTCGCCATCATTATAAACAGCCACTAATTTGGCCGTGTACGAACCAATGCGGAAATGTGACAATTTCGACCAATCCCAGTTTTCGGCCTTTTTCTGACTCCCGTCAGGCGAAACAGTCACGTCGAACGAAGGAAAACCGTCGTTCCAATCCGGTTGCAACAGACGGCTACTGCCGGGCAAAATATAGCCTTTTTTGTCATTCACAGACAATACAGCCAGTGGTTTTGTATCGTTACTACCACGCTCAATAAACACATTACCCGACGGTTGGACAATCGTGTTGCCAGTATTCTTGAGCTTAATGTTGAGTGTTGCGGGCAAATACTCATAAATATCTTCGGTGGTGCCAAAACTATCAACCTCAAGCCGCCGGGTAGCGCCTGGTCGGTCGATATTAATCAAGGTAAATACACCGAGCGAGCCCTTGATAAGCCGTCCACCGGACGCAACAGCATCAGGATTGGTCGTCCGGCTAATCATCTCTGTAAACCAATAACTAAACCCAGCGTCCTTTGGCACAGCAATCCGCACTTTCTCGGTAAACCATTCGCCAGGTCGCACAGTAAAGGTAGGGGCACTGTAGCTAATCCATGATGCTATTTCTGGCAGCTCCGTATCATTGATTTGGACTTGTCCAGTATTGTCATCGATTTTAAAACTTCGTGGCTCAATCTTTAACGTTTCTAACCCCGTACCAGCATTACGAATCTTGAGCTCCAGTTCGGTAGTTGTCCCTGGTTTAAGCGTGGTTACAATAGGCGAGGGTGTCACCTGCAACGAAAAATCATTCGAGGGTGTCACCTGAGCGTAGGTGGTATGGGCAACAAAAACAGCACTCATCACAGCAAAGACTGCAATTAAACAAAGTAAGCTGTTACGCCTCATAGCAAACTACCATTACCCACCATTATACATGACATATGTAAGTTTTATTAACTCCAGGTCGAGTGTTGCTTAGAACAAGCCAGCACCGACAACCGTAATGGTGTCAGCGTAGTCAGCAGCAGCAGGAACAACTGAACTAATCGCCACATTGTTTCGGAGAGTCAATACTGCCGTATCAGATGGCCCGGTAGCCGTTGCGAGTGTTCGTAGCGTTACATCCAGGCCGCCACCGCGACTTGCACCACCAACGAATGGAACGGTAATCGTAGGAGTAGCCCCAGCAAGAGGAGCGGCTGTCGTCACACCAGTATTGTACCCAGTCGTTCCGGCACTAAGGACGCTGTTTGTACCCGGTGTCGTCGATGGAATCGCCGTTAGCGCAAGTGTGGCAGAACGGAGGCCGGTATTCAGATCTTTTGCCCACACAGACCATCCGTTGGCGGCATTGGTACTCACCGTCGCCGTTCGCGCCGTTCCACTGGTCACAACCGAACCGCTACTGAGTATACCCAGTGGATCTGTATTAGCGCTCAGCGCAAATGAGAATACTTCAGGAACCGATGCGGTCACGAGAATTTGATCACTCGTCACAGTCGCTGTCATGTACGGTTCAGAGTCGAGGAGTGTCGGACCTGTAATAAATGTTGCCACAGATCCAGCATTCGAACTTGTTGCGCTACCACTAGTGGTCACCGCAGCGGTGTTTATCCAGTTAAAGCAGTAAATTACTCCAACAGTAAGATCCCCACTTGGGAATGTTGCGATCTGTCCAACTACGCTACTGGCCGTACCAATTCCAGGCCACGCAGTACCACCAGTAGGCCACGCAAGGTTGGTTGTTCCGTCTACGGTGAATGTCGCTGCAAGGCCTAGAGAGTATCCTGTTGGGAAGGTGACTTGCACCGTTGTCTCGGTTCCAGCAGTGGATGGCTGCGTACACACCGTACCAGTTGTCGGTGTGCTGATTTGCATTCGATCAAAACGAACAAGCGTATGAGTAAGCGACGCAGCCTGTGCATTCACTGCAGAGAATAATGGCAAAAAGACCAAGCTAAAAACAGATACGAATACGAGAAGTACACGGATCTTGTTCTGCCTAGTAACACTAGCGGTCGTTTTCATGAATTCCTTATGTGCGCTATTTTCGCGCTTGTGTTTTGTTACAGTATATCTCACAGATACCATTCCTTCAAGCTCTAAATCTTTCTCTTAGGTGACCCAAAGATAAAACGTCGAATCACAACTATCAGTAGTGCCATCAGATGTCGTCCACGCTCTATATACCAGAGGAATATTAGACATGCAAAGGCGATAATATAGATTTGCACCAAGGGGAGGTGAGAGAACAGTGTAAAGCCATCATCCTGCTTTGGCGTGCCAGATACCGTGGCAGGAAGCATATGAGCAGGCGAGATGGCGGTCGTATTGAGCGTATAGACTTGGCCAGCAGCATCGATGACTTTGATCTCAATCGCATAGGTGTTAGGAACATCATAGTGATGGGTAATTGACTGTTCTGATTGGTCGGTAAATACGCGCCTGTCTTGTTTGCCGTCACCCCAGTTAATAATCACACTATACGGTGGTGTGCCGCCGCTAAAACTACCGTGCCATACCGGGTCGCCATCAGGGGAGATAGTTATAAATATGTTATTACTCACAATCTTGACCGGTGGAGTCGGAGATGCCGGACTTCCCGTCACATTCCCAACAGACGGAATTGGACCAGGTGGCGTCGTAGATTGTATGCGAGTAAATGTTACCGGCGCACTGCTTGCACCCACGCCGTTCGTGATCGTTGTCACCGTCGCAATAACCGAATGTGACCCCAAGGTAGCAGAGATAGGAATTGCAAATGTACCATCTGCCCGGCACACCCGCGACCCTATCAAAGCTGCATTTTCATACAGTGCAATAATCACGGCAGGCGTGACAACGGGGCAGGTTCCACTCACCGTTATTTGGCTAGCTGTTACTGTTGAACCATTAGTCGGCGCAGTAATCGTCGGTGCTTCGGCCGGAACGGGGGCAGGAACGGTCGCCGTTACATCGTAATCATTCGCTCCAGCGATATGACTGACTAATGCCAGCATGATAATCGGCAGCAGCATCAACCCAAATAACACCCGGTAAGAGGTGTGGCGATGAGGGAGTAATTTACCTGTGTGTTTTTTATGACGCAGTTTTAGCGCCTTATGAACGGACTTCACACGTGTAGTATATATTGTTCTTATGGTGCTGTATAGTTATAGGCAATGACCACGTTCAAAATCAGTAAAGCCCATCTGATCCTGGCGTTCATTGCCTTTCTTTTTTGCTTACTTTTACAGCAACCCGCCAGCGCCTCACCATTTGGCCAAGGCTTATTCGGTGCCGATGTACCATTTGGATCTAATACAAGCATGTCAATTGCACTTGGTGGCAATGTTTCATTTACCCTCACCCCAGCAGTTTCAACCTTTAGCGGCACCGGATCACACACGATCACGGTCACGTCTACCGATGTTGTCGGATATGTTCTTTATGCCTATAGCCCAACTAGTACGAACATGGTGAACGGAAGTTATACCATTCCAGCAAGTGCCAATGTGAGTCCTGCCGCACTCAGCATTAATACCTGGGGCTACAACACCAACGCATCATCAAACTTTGTCGGCATGCGCACGACGCCATCACTTATCAAAGATGCCGTTGGACCATTCAAAAGTGGCGATAACACCACAGTAACCTACGGTGCGTATACCGATATCACCAAGGGGGCGGGTGCCTACACCGTACCTGTCATCTACACGGCAGTTGCCAAAAACGACTAATTTTTCGTTTCAATTTTGGTTTTTCGTCGTTGCCACGCCCATTTTCCGATCAGCAATAGAAAGATAGCTGCCACAATCGACCAAGGTGGAATAAAGACAATATAACTCGATTTAGTAGTGATAATATTTGCAAAATCGACTTTATATCCGTACGTCGCTTTGTAAATACCCGGCAAAATAGGTGAGGGGATCGAGCTTTGTACGGTTCGAACTGCACCCGGCATCAGTAAATGATTCGTTCCAACCTCTGCTGATTTGCCAAAAATACCTTGCAATTGTCCATAGAAATACGCATTATAATGCACATTACCCGTATTTTTGACGTCAAACTGATAGGGCACCTCTGTACCAGTGACCAGTACCGGAATTGAATCTTTTTGTAGTACACTCGTTCGCACCAAATCACCATTTACCGTTACATATAATAGCGTTGCAGCCTGGATACTCGCAGGCAAGCCACCTGTTGAGAGTGTCGTGCTGGCAAATAGCGTGTAATAATGTCCCCCGGGCGCTGTTTTGGCGGGAACCGCCAAGGTGTAGGGGATTTGTTTGCTTTCATCTGGTTTTAGCGTAACCTGAGGTTCATCAAATGTAATCCAATTATCATTCGGAGGATTAAATTGGTAATCATAAGCGTAGTCACTGACTGAAAACTGTTTGATCGATAGCGTTACTACCATTGATTTATCAGTCAGATTCGCCACAGTGAAACTACTATAGACACTTTTGCCTGCGTCCAGGGCCGTATCTTTGCGCAGTGGTGAAATATACAGCCCCTTATTTTTCGCATCATCAGCTGAAACTGGGGCCACAAGTAGCAAACTCAGAACCAGAGCAACGACAACGCGAAACTTTGCCATAATTTATGGCCGCTTGACGAGATTGACTTGAATATCAGTGATCACATTAATATAGTGTTTGATCGCAAAGGCTTGCGCTTCTTGGTTGCGATTCTGCCATTCAGGGGTTAGGATATAGCCATAACTAAAGTCGAAATCACATTCGACAGGGTAGTGATCCAATTTATTATCAATGCGCCACTGCTTGTTGCAGTACAGGAAGCTCGCTTCAGAAATCGCTCGTTGGTGTGTCGGATCTTGCCAAGCACGCATGCTTGAGTAGTAGGGGCAGACAATCCGTGCGAAGCCTTTGGTTGCAATATTCGGATTAGCTGGATCAAATTCAGCCGGTTTCAAAATACGATAAATTTCGTCGAAAAACTGGAAAAACGGATCTTCCCGGCTATCGCCATGAGGAATATGCTCGACAAAATTGCTACATTCGATCTCGTCGACAGAATTATCAGCAAACTGTGACCAAGGAAATTTCATCAAATCCTGCACATAATCAGTCGATTTGGTTTTGACAATATCAACACCCTTGAATCCCTCGGGTACATTATCACCGCCGCCGAGTGATAGTTTCAATACTTTTTCTTTTACATCCTTTTTAGCAACCATAATTTCTCCTTACCACATAATCTGATTTTGATGATCATAATGTCCCACCTTGACGCGGCTGTCGCAGGCCGATTTGTAACCAAATTCGCAGGCCTTTTGGAAAAAGAACAGATCTTGCGTCATAACCTGGACCTGACCTTCAGGGTTAATCTCTTGTTTTGTCTTGAACCATTCGCCATACGTAAATCGTTTGTCCTTGAACATTTCAGTCCTAAATAGCGTAAAACCCATTCCCAATCCATTACACGGCGTAATGCTATCAGGCACAGGAACCTGTGGAATAAAATTTAACGGCATCTCAGCTGGATTTCCGTAACACATCGGCTGACCAGTATCACCCTTAGTCCAATACAGCCCACCGACCGCATCAAACTCATCGATCGATTCATACAATTTTACCAACCCATCAGCTGGGGGAGCGTTGTCTTCCTCAAGGGTCAAAATGAACTTATACTTGCTCATTTCAGGATTTTCCAAAATCATCTTAATCGCCTGGTTATAGGCTTCACCAACTTCCATACCCTCGATAAATATCGGCCCAATAACCTTTTGGTTCATAGGGCGAATCAAACCCTGCCAGCTTTGCACAATTCGTGCTGGGATCAAACCGCGAGTAGGGCAGATGATGATCGTCGACAGATCACGATAGCTTTTGTGTTTTTCCAAACGCGCAGCATAATCACTGGCATTATGAATACCAGCATTGTCGGGCACTAAAATCGCAGGTCTTGTCATGGATCTCCCTATCCGTTGTCACGCAGTAAATACTTAGGGACATTATATCATGTCATGTCACGTAGCCCGAAGCCCACAAATCTCGCCACTTCCCGACCAGTTACTAAAGGCGAAGAGCAGCCCTGGGTCTTCCCGCCGCCGGGGCGCGAGAAGACCCAGGCGCGTAACGGTAACTGGGAGAGAATGTGGCGAGATTTGTGGGCTTCGGGCCATAGCTAAGACAACATACAAGACAATTTACGATTCACTCTTGTATCCACTAATCGAATAAGTCATAATAACCACAAGCATGTCAGCAGATAAAAGGGGATAAAGGCATCAAACCACTGACGCTCACACCATTTTGGCACCGCCGTATTTTGGAGGCGGTCATTTTAGCGGCCGGAATCGTCCTCGCACTTTATGGCTGGGCATTTATCGTCGGGATCAAATCCGTCGGAACAATGCTCCTCGTCAGTAATGTCGCCGCCGGGTTCGCCGGTGCAACCATCCTGGCAGCCCTCGGATCGTACTTCCTGTCTCCCAAAAAATACGTCACCGACACCGCATTTATCGCCTACATATTACTCGCAATCACCGTCGCCCTCCTTATCATCGACACCGGTGCCAGCGGCTCACCATTTATCGCCCTCTGGATGTTCGTCTCCGTTTTTGCCGGAATTTTCGGCGCTCGCGCACTTGTGCCACTTTTTATTGCCGTCAACCTCTACCTATTAGTTGAATTCACCAAAGCGAGCCTGTCCAAAGAAGTCATTATCGGCATCGTCCTCGGTGGCGAATTACCCCTTATAATGAGCTTTTTGCTGTGGCACTCGCGTTCAACCCAGGACGACAACAAAGAACGTGCCTATTACAACCTCGCTAACGAACTCAACCAAGTATCCAATAAATCAGAAGTCGTGATTAACGCCATCGGTGAAGGCGTCATGGCCGTCGACAACAAGGGGATCATCCAGCTTATCAACCCCGCAGCTACTCGTATTATCGGCTGGGGCAAACAAGACGCACTCAATCTCGAATACAAATCCGTTATGCACCTGATCGACAAACAAGGCCAAGACCTCACTAAGGCTAACGACCCCATCTTTGACGTTCTGACCACCAACCAAACCAAAGCCCGAGATGATCTATTACTGCTGACCAATTCCGGCAAAAAACTCAACGTATCCGTCGTCGCATCGCCAATCGGCCACATGGGGTCGGGTGCCATCGTCGTTTTCCACGATATCACCAAAGAACAGGCCGAAGAGCGCGAACAAGCCGAATTCATCAGTACTGCCAGCCACGAAATGCGTACACCAGTTGCTTCAATCGAAGGCTACCTCGGTCTAGCCCTCAATCCAGCCACCGCTACAATCGATGCCAAGGCTCGTGATTTCATCCAAAAAGCCCATGAATCCGCCCAACACCTAGGGCGACTTTTCCAGGACCTTCTCGATGTCAGCAAAGCCGAAGACGGTCGCATGCAGAACAAACCAAGCGTCATCGATATTGTTACCTATACCAGTGATATCATCGAAGGCCTCAAGCCCCATGCCGATGCCAAAGGCCTGCGCGTCTTTTTCAAACCCGAAACACCAAGTAGTAGCGACGGTGGTGGTGAACATAACATCGCCCCTGTATTTTATGCTCATCTCGATAGGGACCACCTCCGTGAAGTCCTAGCCAATCTGATCGAAAACGCCATCAAATACACGCCAAAAGGCGAAGTCGTCGTCGATATCGTAGGGGACGACGAACATATCATCGTCAGCGTCGCCGACAGTGGTATTGGTATTCCCAGCGAAGACATTCCACATCTGTTCCAGAAATTCTACCGTGTCGATAACACCGACACCCGCGAAATCGGCGGCACCGGCCTTGGACTGTATCTTTGCCGTCGTCTGACCGAGGCAATGAATGGCCGTATTTGGGTCGAAAGCGAATACAAAAAGGGCAGTACTTTTTATGTCGAAATACCTCGTATTACCCATGAAGAAGCAACCAAGCTGATCGAACAAGCCGAAGCCGCCGAAGCCAGCAAAGACAGCGACAACTCGCTACACACACCTGCGCGTACATTCGCAAGTGGTGGCACCACTTTTGGCGCCCCAGCAGCACAAGTATCATCCGTCAACGGCGATCATCCACGGGTTATTTTGGCACACGCACGAGATATCGCTCCTACCCAGCAGCAACCTGGCGCTCCAACCCCAAACACCCCATCCCTCACAACCGTTGAACCCACCAGCACACCAGCGCCTCAACCAGCGCCTGTCACGCCCGTCGCAGCACCAACACCAATTCCAACACCAGTTCTTTCGCCATCACTCACACCCATCCCAGCCGCACCCGCCCCAACTCCTCCACCACCAGCTCCGCCTGTCGCAATGCTTCCACAACAGCCTGTTCCCATCGCCCCGGCGCCCGTCGCAGCTCCCGAATTACCGCGTACTCAACCTGTTAGCACACCACCTAGGGCATAAAAACCACAAGAGGTATAGTAATTTCAAAAAGAGTTTAGTAGAATAAGAGGTAATATGACAAAGATACTATTAGTAGAAGACGACAAAAGCTTACGAGAAATTTATGGCGTACGCCTGCTAGCCGAAGGATACGATATTGTATCAGCTGGTGACGGTGAAGAAGCCCTCGCCATGGCTATCAAAGAACGACCAGAACTTATTATCAGTGACGTAATGATGCCAAAGATCAGCGGATTCGACATGCTCGATATTCTCCGTTCTACCACCGAAACCCGCGATATCCGCGTTATCATGATGACCGCGCTTTCGAGCGACGATCAGCGTGCACGTGGTGAACAGCTTGGTGCCGATCGCTACCTGGTCAAATCCCAGGTTGGCATTGAAGACGTTGTCCACACTGTCCACGAAGTCCTCGAAGACGCTACCAAGGGTGTTTCTACCACCCAGCCAGCTGCTCCAGCACCTGCTGGTGACGCTCCAACTATGACAGCCGCACCTAGCGACTCACTTCCAGACAACAGTCTGCCTAAACCAACTGCGCCATTCTCTTCACCAGCTCCTGATAATCTCGGTGAGCGTGTTATCAACCCTATCGAAAACAACAATCCAGAACCATCGACAGCCGACAAAATCGAAGACGAACTTGCTAGTGACGCACCTGATGCCGATCCCGTAGATGAGCCAACAGATGATGACCCACTTGCGCCAATCGCGCCGGAACCATCAACTGTTGCTCCCGACGACGTGACGCCTGACCCAGCCGTAACACAGGTCGAAAACAGCGAAGCAACCGAAGAAGAACCCGCCGATGACGGCGACAAACGACCAACCGTCTAACACAGCTCCGCCGGTTGAGAATAATGCACCTCTTATTTCTATGCCAAAAGATTCCACACCAAAGTCTGATCCTCCAACCCCGGCCGATGCGCCGGAAACTACTTCCGATGATCATACCGAGGAACAAAGTACATCTCTTCGTCTTAACAAATACCTAGCGCTTCAGCTAGGTGTTTCGCGTCGTGAGGCAGACGAGATTATCGAGCGCGGAAGTGTGACTGTCAACGGCGAAACCGCCACTCTAGGATCACGCTTTGAAAAACATGATCTCATCACCGTCAACGGCGAACCAATGGGCAAAAAGATCGATTTCATTTATTTAGCATTTCACAAACCCGTTGGATATGTCTGTTCGCGTAAACAACAAGGTGACAGCCCAACCATTTACGATTTGATCCCCGAACAGTACAAAACCCTCAAAACCGTCGGTCGCCTCGACCGCGACAGTAGCGGGTTGATCATGCTCACAAACGACGGCGATTTTGCCTTTCGTATGACACACCCACAGTTCCACAAAACCAAGATGTACGGTGTCCGCCTCGACAAAGAATTAGCGCCGCTACACCAGCAAATGATTAGCGATCATGGTGTTCACCTCGAGGACGGCGTCAGCAAGTTCGAGCTCGAATCACTCCACGACACCAAACGCGACATGTGGCGCATCTACATGAACGAGGGTCGCAACCGCCAAATCCGTCGCACATTCGCCTCGTTAGGCTACCAAGTCGTCAAACTGCATCGCACCGATTTCGGCCCCTATCACATAGGTGATCTCGAGGCTGGCAAAATTCAAGTCGTCGATATGCATTAGGTGATATATTGCGTCACGTCATTTAGCTTGCACAAGATGCTTATTTGTGTTTTTATGTAATAGACAAGTTTGTTTTTTCCCAACTAGGAGTCCTCATGAACAAGCGTAACCCCTTGAGCGAGGCCGCGATCACACACGAAGAGGTGACTGTAGGTTCATCCTTCAAATGCTACAAACCAGGAGAAGGAGAGAACCCTCTCATTCGGGGACGATTCGTCTCGGAACCCGTCTACTTGGACTTCAAGGTCGATGCGGGCTGGGCGGTTGACGTAGAACTCGGAGATCAAGTTATCGAACTTGACCTCTACTCGCTCGGAATTACACCAGACAGTTCAGGTGAAAGATGGGCGAAAGTCATCACCATCTATCCGACCGAGGAAAACAACTGAGTCACCCCAGGACGATCTGCCCGGCATCCGTCGCCGCAGATCGTCCTTTTCGCTTTTTAGATGCTTATGATTAGGCGTATAATCACACTATGACACCCAAAAAAACACTCACACTCGATCTTCGCATTATCATCGTTATCTTGCTGTTGACCATCATAGGCATGCTGGCGTTTTGGCGCCCCTGGGAGCCACAAAAAATCGATAGGACCATTACCATCACTGGTACCGCAGAGGTTCAAGCCACCCCCGATGAATTCGTCTTTTCACCAACATTTCAGCATACCGGCACCGACACCACCAAAATGAAAGCCGACCTCGATACCTTTGGCACCAAATTATCTACCGATGTACAAAAACTCGGCATCGCAGGGAGCGCCATCACACTCAATTCAAGTAGCTACGGATCATCCGTTGAACCAGTTCCGATGGACGTAGGCAGTAAACCAAGCGGGCAGCAAACCGTCACATTATCCGTCACCATCAAGGCACCGACGCAAGCCCTCGCCCAAAAAGTCCAAGATTATCTCGCTGCTACAGATGCAACAGGGCAATTAACATCGCAGCCAAGCTTTTCAAAACAGAAACAAAAAGACCTTGAAAAACAAGCGCGTGACAAAGCCGTCGCCGATGCCAAAGACAAAGCGGGAGACACCGCCAAAAACCTTAGCGTTACCCTAGGCAAAGTCGTTTCGGTCAAAGACCAACCAAACCAAGGAATCGTTTATCCAATGTCTGCAAGCACCTCAAAAGACAGCGCCGTCTCAAGCCTTCCTGTCACCCCTGGCACTAGCAGTGTTAGCATGAGTGTTGAAGTCGTTTTCGAGCTAAGGTAAATCTAAAATTTCAAATTTCAGACCTTCCTGAATGGATACTAAAGGCGAAGTGCAGCCCTTAACCCTCCCGACTCGTATTCGAGAGGGTTAAGGCGTGTAACGGTATCCATGAGGGAATGGTCAGAAATTTGCAATTTTGCGTCATGCTTATGTTTGTCAAATCCATCTACCTCTGTTATAATTATCAAAGTTTATGGCCTCCAAACTCCCAACAGTTGCAATTATCGGTCAAGCGAACGTCGGCAAGAGTTCGCTTTTTAATCGTATGGTCCGTGCCCAGCAAGCAATTGTCGCCCGCGAAGCCGGTACCACTCGCGACAACGTCCTGGGTCGGGTAGAGCACCAACACCACCAATTCTGGCTGGTCGACACCGCCGGTCTCAAGGACGCAGCCGATGATTTCGAAGCCAGCATCCAAGAGCAAATTACAGAGGCCGCCGATGCAGCCGACGTCATCCTTGTCATCGTCGACAGTAGCCAATATGCCAGCGACCAAGACCGATTCGTCGCCAAAAAAGCCCTTCGTAGCAAAAAACCCGTCATTCTTGTCACCAACAAATCCGATCTCAAAGAAAGCCTTCCAGTCGACGAATTCAAACGCCTTGGCATCAAAACCATCCTCCGTGCCAGTGCCGAACACAACAGCGGCATTATCGATATCCTCGACGAAATCGTCGCCCACATCCCAGCCACATTCGAACAAGAACCCGATGAAATCCTTCGGGTTGCACTCATCGGCCGTCCAAATGTTGGTAAATCATACCTGTTTAACACTCTTGCTGGCAAACAGCAGGCCATCGTCGCCAATATCGCCGGTACCACCCGCGACGTCAACCGCATCGCTCTGCGTTACGGTGGCCGCGACATCGAATTACTCGACACCGCTGGTATGCGCAAACCGGGCAAACAAGAGGTCGGAATCGAGAAATTCTCAGTCCTACGCACCCTGCAGGCCATCGAAGAAGCCGATGTTTGTTTCCTGCTGATGGACGTCAACGAACTCAACACCCAATTAGACCAGCGCCTGGCTGGCATTATCGACGAGAGCGGCAAGGGCATGGCCATCGTTATCAGCAAATGGGACTCCGTCGAGGGCAAAGACGCCTATACACGCGATGCGATCGCACCAAAAATTGCTCATACCTTCAAATTCACCCCTTGGGCACCGCTCATCTTCACTAGTAGTGTTACCGGCCAGAACGTCACCAAATTATTCGATTTAGCCCTTGATATCGATGCTCGTCGTCACCAAACCACCAAAACCAGCGTTCTCAACGACATGTTACAAAAAGCCATCCAAAAACATCCACCAGCCGGACTCAAAAACACCCATCCCAAACTCCGCTACATGGTCCAAACCGACATGACACCACCTTGGTTTGTTATCCATGGCAGCAACCTCAAGTTCGTTCACTGGGGCTACAAACGCTATCTCGAACGCTTACTACGTGAAACTTATAACTACGCTGGAACACCGATCAAATTCAGTTTTGTCGATGAAAAACAGGTCAAAGCCAACAAAGAGCGCCTCGCCGCAGGCAAAGAACCCGTCACCAAAGCTTACAAAAAAGCCAAAGACGAAGAAAACAAAAAACTCACCAGTCTTTAGGACCTGTTCCATATCTCCCATATCGACGAAATTGCCCAATTCCGGAACAAAAAGAGAGTGAACCGACAAGAGGTGGCCGTAGCCACCTCGCGAAGGCTCAATCTCTTTTTGACCGTATATTGGGTGATTTTTAGTCAGAATGGGGAGATATGGAACCGGTCCTCAACGAAAAGAGACCAGTTGTCGATCATTCTGCACAAGCCGCTTTGGGATTGTGTAAATGATGACAACTGGTCTACTCCGTTGAAGGGGGGATCTGCATCAGTGCGGCAGCCCCGTCCCAAACCCTCCGAACATCTTCGGTGGATCTGGTGGTCGTTGCACCGGTTGGACTGGCTGTTCGGCCAGTTTCCGGAGGTAGGCAACCTTGCTGGTAGTCAGCGAGATCGGACCCAGAACGGATTCGATCTGTCGCTTGTACTTGGCCAGATCGGGGCTGTTTTCGTGCCCGATCCAGATCAAGGCAACGGCGACAACCGCGAACACCAGAGGTGCCCACAGTATGGGCCACCCCAGGGCCAGCAGGAATCCGCCGAACCCACCGAGCAGCCAATTTCCGGAAGGAATCCGATTGGCAACCCAGTCGAAAGCCCTGAAGAACAGACGACGTACGAAGACCAACACCACCACAAGTGCGATGAAGATCAACATGATAGTTCCGGAATCCATTAGATCCCTTTCTCTTGGAGTGAATTGTGGTGTACCCGACGGACTCGCCGCGGTAACCACCTTGACAGGCTATACCACAGCACACCATCGTGCTAGTGTCAATATACCGCATTTTGCCACTTTTGTCAATACCGTATACTAGTGTTATGAAGCTTATACTCGGCCAGGGCAACCCTGGTAGCGATTACACTAGCACCCGCCATAATATAGGCTTTTTAGCGTTGGATTTCTTTGCCCGTCAAAATAGGGTAGAGTTTCAGCCAAAAACCAAATTTCACGGCGATATAACAGAGGTAAAAATAGGTGACGAGAAAGTCATTTTGGTCAAACCAACCACATTCTATAACGAAACCGGCCAATCAGCCCGAACCATCGCCGATTTCTACAAAATCGACCCCACAGATATTCTGGTCATTCACGACGAATTAGCGCTCCCATTTGGCACCATTCGTACCCGCGAAAAGGGCAGTGATGCTGGGAATAACGGCGTAAAATCACTCAATGCCCACTTGGGCGAAGACTACGCTCGCGTCCGCGTCGGCATCCACAACAGCCTGACCGAGAAAATTGGTGCCCACGATTTCGTCCTAGGCAAATTCAACAGTGACGAAAATACCAAATTGACCTCTGATATCCTCCCAAAAATTGCCGAGATCATCGACGATTTTATTAGCGGCACTCACCAGCCCACAAGCCACAAACTCTAATCCTCTATTCCTAGACCTCGTCATCCTGAACTCGTTTCAGGATCCATATAGTCATTCGCACTTCTAGTGCGTAAATCATGTCATCAGTTTCCCCGTGGCATCTGCAACCCACCGAGTCAGGCCAGCTGTTCCTGACGGAATAGTTCACTGAAACTCAGTCTATTTCAATTAACTAATCGAAAAAGAAATGGACCGACCAACGGGAGTTGTTTCAGTGACCGTCAGGAAGAGATGGGATGACCCGGATGGGTGAAGTAGTCACAAACGTTTTGCTTCTTTTGCGGTACAAAAGAAGGCTTTTGGTTCTTTTAGGGAAAAGAACAAGGAGGATTTATTTGATGAATAAATGATTTGGATCCTGAATCAAGTCTGGAATGACAAGGGTTGTCTAAACACCAAGTAGCGTAATAACAATCCCCACCAAAATCATCCCCAAAACCAACGTCGCCGCCTGAATCGTGCCCATCTTGCGTGGTTGTTCGTGAATATCGGGGATAATATCGCTGGCAGCAACATAGATAAAGAATCCAGCCGTCAGCGCTAGTAGTGGCCCCACAGGCAAGCTCGCGCTCGATCCTAGCATATAGACCAATACTGCCGTAATAATTGTAGCAACAGCCGTAGCGACGTTTGCCAGTAGTACAATCTTATCCTTCCATCCACGCGACAACAGTAGGGCAAAGGTGCCTAATTCCTTTGGAATCTCGTGTGCGCTGACCGCGATTGTCGTCACAAACCCGACTGCAGGGTTCACCAGGAACGCCGCACCGATCGCGACGCCGTCAATTGCATTGTGCATCAGGTCACCAATAACGATTAGTCGTCTCTGTTGGACGTTTTTATGTTCCTCGCCATGTTCGTGATGATGGTGGAACCAGCTGGCACTGCGTTCAAAGATAAAGAACAGCGTAAAACCGGCCAGAACCCATAGTAATAGCGGGCGAACTTCACCCTGATCAAAAGCTTCTGGTAACAGATCAAAGAATGCTGCCGCCAGTAGTGCACCTGCCCCAAACGGCATCGCTATTAATATTGCCTGTTGGCGCCGTTTTTTTGTCGTAAATATCAGTGCACCCCCCAGTAGGGAAATCGAGCTACCGGCAATAATGGCAAGTATCATGTAAAAAAGTGTCATAAGATTTATCTCTTTCTTTATCGTTATTATACCTACAATATGCCCATAGAATCTTTATTGCAAATTTGTTGCAATAACATGCTATACTGCAACTATGAACCCTGAGTTGGAAGTTATTTTTGCCCGCGAACAGCTTCGCATGACAACACCGCGCCAAGCGGTATTCGAAGCCATGCGCGTCAGCGAAATGCCATTATCAATAGGGCAAATCACCAAAAAATGCCCAGATGTCGACCGCGTCAGCATCTACCGCACGATCGAACTATTTGCCAAACTCAATATCGTCGAGGCCGTTCCACTAGGCTGGAAACAGCGCTACGAGCTTACCAGCCCCTTCAAATCCCACCATCATCATCTGTATTGCACCAAATGCGGCACCCTGATCGATATCCATTCCAAAAAACTCGAACAACTCGTCGCTGCCATCGCACGTGACTACGATTTCACGCCAGCCGAACACAAATTCGAAGTCAGCGGCCTCTGTAAAACCTGCAGCCGTCATCCGTCCTCGTCATCCTGAACTTGTTTCAGGATCCATATAATCATTCGCACTTCTAGTGCGTAAATAATAAATCAATATCCCCGTGGCATCTGGACCTGCCCGAGAAGGTGAGACCTGAAACAACGGAATAGTGCGCTTGGACTCAGTCCCTCTCCATTAACTAGAGAAATAGAGAGGGACCGACCAACGGGAGTTGTCCAAGCGCCCGTTGTTTGAGGGTGAGACTTCGCGGCGGAGGGAAGCAGCCACAAACGTTTTGCTTCTTTTGCCACCAAAAGAAGGCTTTTTGGTACTTTCCAGCGGAGAAGTACACTGGCTTTTGGTTCTTTTAGCAAAAAGAACAGAGGAGATAGTTTAGTTAATGAATAAATGACTGGATTCCGGATCAAGTCCGGAATGACAAAAACGCTACTTCTGCTGCATCCGTTTCTCGATAACACTTGTTGTAACAGCAGTCACAATAAAGATCAGTCCAATCGATCCAGTCAACCATTCCGGCATTTCTACCTGATACAACTTGACTAACATCACAATACCCAACGCCAAAATCGCCCAGTGCGCCCCATGTTCTAGATAGCGATATTTCGCTAGCGCGCCCGTTCGCATCAGATACACCGTCAGTGATCGCACCCATAGCGCACCAGCACCCAGACCAGCTACGATCAGCAACACACTAGTGGTGATTGCAAAGGCGCCGACAACACCATCAAACGAGAATGACGCGTCCAGGACCTCTAGATACATAAACGACGCAAATGCCGCCATTCCGACCAATTTTTGCGTCTTGGATGTATCAACTTGCTTGTCAAACAGAGCAGAAACCCAGTCTAATCCCACATGGAGCGCAATACCCATCAAACTTGCAATCAACACCGCCACTTGCAGCGGAGGATTAATAGTCAGGTACACCACCCCTGTCACGACCAAAATCATCACCAATTTAATAAACCGAATTTTACCTAAGTGTGACAGCGCCTTCTCAGTCCGATGCAACCAATGCACATCCTTTTCGCGGTCGACAAAATACGCCAGCCCAATCATCAGCAGGAATGTCCCACCAAATGCATCAATCAGTGGTGCCGCCTCGTGCAATTTGTGCCCATATTCCGCCGGGTGATTCAGTGCCAGATTGATCACATCACCAGCGCCCAAACTTGCCGTCAGCGCCACAATCACAATCGGCAGTAGGAGCCGCACTACAAACACCGCAATAAATATCCCGACCGTCAGGAACAGCTTCTGCCACAGAGGTGAAAACCGCGCGAGCACCCGGCTATTGACCACCGCGTTATCAAAACTAAACGTCACTTCCAATATCACCAGCACAGCAAACAGCCATAGCGCCGTCAGCCCGCCATAAATAAACATCAAAACCCCGAGCGCAATTGTCAGCGCCCCAGATATACCAAAAATTCGCAGAGGATGTGTAGAGTGAAGTGGAGATGACATTACATCCATTGTATCAATACCATGTCCCAATTGCTAAATTTCTAAAAGGTGTTATGATAAAAGTAGTTTTGTCGAGAGTCGACAACCGGAAACCATCCGACCTGTCACTCTCCAAGATGGAGTTTGACAGAGAGTGAGCTGAAAGGCTAAACCGTGACAGATCATGTATCGCAAGGCAACGGAAATTTTCTCACCGCCGAGGCCACCATCCAGCTGACACGACAGATAGAGCATGCCGCAGTTCAGCAGGCACTAGCAATCGAGATACCTCGAGCGCTGTACCGCTTGCGCGAGAAGGGGTTCATAGGTCACAACATGCAATCCGTTGTGACTGGCTATCGCAAGGAACGAACATGGTATGGAATGCCGTACAATGTCCCTGAAGTCAAAGTGATTGCGCTGTGGCATATTGGTATTAATAATACCTACGTCAGCCTGGGTTCAGACGGTGAGCTGTATGTCGCAAAAATCATCGAGATCCTATCCACGAAGTATGGTATCAAGCCAAGGCACTATCCGCACCTCAGTATGCGAAGAGACCGTGCTACCATGTATATGATCATTGATCCGGACGATGCCACGAAGCGCGTAAACATGAGTTACATCGACGCCCTCAAGCGACTCTGACTAAACTAAAAGCCCGCCGTAGAAATACGGCGGGTAGTTTAATTCCAACAAAAATACTCAACTATTAGCTTCAAGCAAAGAGGGATTGCGTCCTCGTGAGCATAGTTTGGGATGGAAAGCGAGTACCGGAATGAGCCGTACACCAGGGTACGGTGAATGAGGAACACAGCTTTCCGCCCAAAATATGCCACGAGGCGCGATTCCCCAAGATACCAAAAGAGACCAGGTAAGGGTGGGCATCACCTGGCCTCATTTGGCCCTTTAACCCACCGCGGGGGCAAGCGATACGATCTCGATCAAAGCGCAGATGTATGCTGGTTAAAGGGGTTAGTATATGTGCAATGCTGTTAAGTCAAAAAGACAAATCCTGAAAAGTGGAGGGTAGATACTTTAAAGAAACATTGCACACAACCTAACTTAAAAGTTAGAATAGGGGGTATAAGGTGCGTTTGATTGTTCTCGCAAATCAATCAATACATGACCCATATTAGCACGGATTTGACGCCTTGTCAACAAGTTTCGACACAAATTCTATGAAAATCAATCAATTATCACCCCAAGAACACAAATTCACACAGATCATAAGTACCATTGCTGATGTACCCAAAACATTGTATATAATAGGTACATTACCAGCCGAACGCCGTGTCACTGTCGCTATCGTCGGGACACGCAAGCCAACCGCCTACGGCGTCGAGGTAACGCAACGATTAACATATGACCTGGCCAAAAGGGGAATCGTCATCGTTAGCGGCATGGCACTAGGGGTCGATGGTATCGCACATCGGGCCGCACTCGAAGCAAAAGGCACTACTATCGCAGTTCAGGCAAATGGACTTGGGACTTTCTACCCATCAACTCATCGCCAGCTCGCACTCGACATTATCAGTAGCGGTGGGGCAGTCATTAGCGAATATGAACCCGAAACACCCCCGTACCCCAACCAGTTCCTTGAACGCAACAGAATCGTTAGTGGACTATCCGACGCTGTTATCATCACCGAAGCAGCCAGCCGCAGCGGCACGCTCAACACCGCTATGCACGCGCTTGAACAGGGGCGGGAAGTATTCGTCGTGCCAGGCAACATCACCAGTCCTATGTCGGGCGGTTGTAACGCACTATTAAAGCAAGGTGCTCATCCCGTGACCTGCGCCGAGGATATCCTCGAAGTCATCGCACCACAATTATTACAGCCGCAATCCCAACTAGCGCTAGGCGACAACGCACTGCAAACATCCATCATTCAATTACTGCAATCCGGTATCCGTGATGGCGAGCAATTACAGATACAATCCGAGGCAACCGCCAGTGATTTCGCCACCGAATTGACCATGATGGAAATTGCCGGTACCCTCCGTAGCCTGGGTGGCAATCAGTGGACGCTTAAATAAACAACGTAGTCATTGACTTTTGATACCCCTTGTGCTATAATGCAATAGCAATCTTGAAGTACGCATTCTCATGATAAGTGAGTTACTGTCAACCCAAGATAGTAACTTGATGAACTAGCAGGTCAGCACAACACGACACTACATAGGAGTAGTCATGGCAAGTCGTCAGATCGACCCGACCACCGCAACACCGCTCTCCGCCGACATCGGCGTCAAGCAAGATGCACGGCTCGACCTCGGGTTTGGCAACAAGGATTATGCCCTCATCAATCCCGGCCACCTGAACATCGCGGGATTCTGGTCCCACATCCCTCCCAGGGTCATCTGACCACACCCGCTCATCAAGTTGGGGCGCCCCACCAGGCGCCCCTTCTTCATATCCCGTTAGACTATACTTTGACCTTTCAGAATAATTATGCTATGGTTTATCCGTTAGCTTGACTCATCACATCAATTCTGTGTCCGTCAAAGTTATGTACTTGATAGACACACCTACGAAAGGTAACACGATGACCGAAGACTGGTCAGTCGATGAGCTCACACAAAATGTACCATCCGAAGTCGTCACGTTGATCAACGACGACGAAAGGACGATGCTGTTGTTTGGGCGATCCATCTGTCCAGGTGGACACACGTTCAAACGGATGATCCGGTCAATGACAGAGGTCGCTGACATCAAGATCCTCAGAGGAAAAGTCGTTGTCATTACCCCTCAAAAGGGGTCTGACTGGGGCAATGACCTCGAAGACTTGGTGGCCGAACGCATCACAAAGTACCTGGAACGAGTCCCGCTCTTCATCGACGTTGCGTCGACGACCTGGCTGTTCTCGCCCGATGTCAAGCAGAAAGCCAAGACTGATCTTCTGACCAGTCTTGGCCTTATCCGTCTGGGATAACGGCCGGACCATGTGTCTATCAAGTTGGGGCGCCCCACCAGGCGCCCCTTCTTAATGCTTGACGCATTTCATTTATTTGCATACAATCAGCGACTGTGTTTAGATACCATAAACGCCAAGCATTATAAGTATGAGTAAAAATCTAGTCATTGTAGAGTCACCGGCAAAAGCCAAAACCATCGAGAAATACCTCGGTAGTGATTTTCATGTCCTGTCGTCTGTCGGCCATATTCGCAGCATCGTCAAAAAGACCAAGGACGGCACACCGCCAATTGATGTCAAAAACGGATTCAAAACCCAATACGAGGTAGACGCCGAAAAGAAAAAGGTAGTCACCGAACTGAAAAAGGCCGCCAAAGCCGCCACCCAAGTCTATCTTGCGACCGACCCCGACCGTGAAGGTGAGGCGATTGCCTGGCATTTATGTGAAGTTCTAGGTCTTGATCCAAAAACCACCAAACGCATCACATACCATGAAATCAGCAAAGCCGCTGTCGAACAGGCACTAAAAGACGTACACACCGTCGACATGAACCTCGTGCAAGCCCAACAAGCTCGTCAAATCCTTGACCGTCTTGTTGGTTTTGAACTATCGCCGGTCGTCTGGCAAAAAGTCCCTGGCGGCAAATCAGCTGGTCGTGTCCAGTCACCAGCCGTTCGTTTACTCGTCGAGCGCGAACGTGAAATCGAAGGTTTCGAAGGTTCATTCCAGTTCAAAGTGACCGCACAGTTCACACATACTAATGACGAGCTAAAGGCCGAATTGCCAAATCGGTTCGACACCGAAGCAGAGGCACAAAAATTCCTTGAATCATTAATTGGTGCTGATTTCACTGTGACCGATGTCACGATGAGCCCAGGTACCCGCAACCCAGCTGCACCATTCACCACCAGCACCTTGCAGCAGGACGCCAACGCCAAACTAGGCTTTGGATCAAAGGCAACGATGATGGCCGCCCAAAAACTCTACCAAGAAGGCAAAATCACCTATATGCGTACCGATTCCGTGACGCTATCGGGGCCAGCAATTGCCGCCGCAGCTGATTACATTAAAGGTGCGTTCGGCGAAAAATATAGCCAAGTCCGTGCCTTTAAAACCAAATCTGCCAATGCCCAAGAAGCCCACGAAGCCATCCGTCCAACAGATATGCGCCTCGAAAAGGCAAGTAGTAATGAGTACGACCAAAAACTCTATGCGCTCATCCGAAATCGTACGCTTGCCAGTCAAATGGCGCCTGCACAGCTAGAAAAAACCACCGTTACTATTGCGATTAGCACGTCTAAAGATGTGTTCGAGGCAAAAGGCGAGGTGATTATCTTTGACGGATTCCTAAAAGTCTACGGTGGCAGCAAAAAAGAAGCTGACATTCTGCCCGCTACAGCTAGTGGTGACATGCTCGACCTCGCGTCAGCCCAAGCCAAACAAGTCTTTGCCCGCCCACCAGCCCGATTTACCGAAGGTAGTCTGGTCAAAAAATTGGAAGAACTTGGCATTGGCCGTCCATCAACCTACGCGACGATTATTAATACTGTTCAAGTCCGTGGTTACGCCGAAAAGGGCGAAGGCGAGGGAACACCACGCGAAATTATCACACTGAATCTCGAGGGTAAAGCAGTCAACCGCGAAATTATCACAGAAAACACCGGTGCCGACAAAGGCAAACTCGTCCCGACCGACGTTGGCAAAATCATGAGCGACTTCCTGACAGACTACTTCCAACCCGTCGTCGATTACGGATTTACCGCCAAAGTCGAGGAAGAATTCGACCAAATTGCTGGCGGAGCCCTGGCACGCAACACCATGTTGGACAAATTCTACAAGCCATTTCACGAACTGATCGCACAATCTGGTGGCATCGACCGTGCAGCCGTTGCACAAGCCCGCGAAGTCGGTATCGACCCCAAATCAGGCAAGCCCGTCCTCGCACGCGTTGGCCGTTTCGGCCCTATGCTTCAACTCGGTGCGACCGAGGACAAAGAGAACAAGCCAAAGTTCGCCCCAATGCCAGCAGGCAAGAAAATCGAGACTGTCACGCTCGAGGAAGCCCTCTATGCCTTCAAACTCCCACGCGAACTCGGGACAACCGATAGTGGAGAAGTCATCAAAGCCAATGTCGGCCGTTTTGGCCCCTACATCCAGGTTGGCAAACTATTCGTCAGCATCAAACCTATCGACCCACATGATATTACGCTCGACCAAGCCCTCGAACTGTACGCTGCCAAATTAAAGAGTGAAGCAGAGAAGAATATTGCTGATTTCGGTGATGGAATCAAGGTGTTAAATGGCCGCTATGGCCCATACATTACCGATGGCAAGAAAAACGCCAAAATCCCCAAAGATGTCGAGCCCAAAGACGTCACTCACGAGCAAGCCAAAGAGTTCCTCGCCACCGCCACCCCTGCCAAAGGCCGCTTTGCCCGCAAGACAACCACTGCCAAAAAACCAGCAGCCAAAAAGAAAACTGTCACGACACGTCGTAAGAAATAGGATTATTCTCTTTATTTGACATTACTAGGGTTCCATGGTTATTATAATTATGCAGATCTCATCTATTGAAAGAAGTCGTCATGACAGCACCGGAATCCCAGCGTCTGAGTGTTAACATAAACCCAGAGACCGCCACAAAGCTCAGAGAACTCGCAGAGAAACGTGACGTGAGTGTCACAGAGGCTGTTCGACGAGCGGTCTCGATTGCAGCTTATATCGAAGGGGAGTTTGCCAAAGGCAACACGATCCTGATCAAGAACCGTATAAGCGGCAACACAAGGCAACTCGAGATCCTGTAACAACCCGTCACCGAAATGAGCCCAAACGGAAGAGAAATCTTCTTCCGTCCCGGCTCTTTCGGGACGGGTTCATTTCTTTTTTATACGCTAGTCATGGTATTGTAAAAAATAACAGAGACGTATCAAGACACCTATCTTGAACTCTGCGCACAGAAGGGAAAGCCATGTTGAGCCGTTTGCGATACGCCATCCGCGTGCGACGCATTCGCCGCGCATGTCGAAAAGAGTTGAAGCTGACAGCACCCACGATGATCGGTGTCCCCATCGGTTATCTGGATGTGGACGACTTTGAAGAGCTGTTGGAGTCCATGGTCACTCGAAGGCTACAGAACTTACAAGAAGGTAGGTGAATGGCCATGTCCCAATCGGATTGTCCACCGACACTTTCATTGCCATTTGGATATCTGACAGCAATATTTGCTGCGACGTACAGCGTATCGGCCGACGACGAGACACGTCTTGAGCTCTATGCTAATACCATGCAAGCAATTGCCTGTGATAATCACACCACAGTCGCCAATTTGCTCGGTCCAGCTAACAAGGCATTTCTCAAGAAAGAACTCCAGGTACGATTACAGCAATCTACATGAGAAGAGGTAAGATGTGCTGATCTAGTCCGTCCAGAATGAGCCCGTGCGGTAGAGTTATCATCCGATAATTCACCACACATGGTCGCTCTTCCGGGCGGACTCATTCTTTTTATAGGGGGTGGGTTATTCAATTCACAAAATAATAACCATAATAAGAAAGTCCGAAAACATTCTTTACTAATCACGTCTACTTCATGCTATAATCGAATAAATGAAAGAAAGTGTTTGACATTATATAAACTTTGTTTTATAGTGGATAACAAGAACATAACAAACCCAATTTTCCTGAGGTGAGGCAGAGAGGACGATAACCCAAGATGAGCGAAGCTCCCAAATCCGAAACTACTTTTGACATCGACGCAACTGTCGAGGCCGTCCTTGGTGCAATCGACCAAGAACGCGAACGTGAAATCATTACTCGTCGTTTTGGCTTGTACGACCGCAAGGAAACACTCGAACAAATCGGTGAGCTGCTTGGTATCACCCGCGAACGCGTTCGCCAGCTTGAAAAAGCAATTCTTATTCGTCTAAAAATCGCTGCCGAAGAAAACAAAATTCCTGAAATCCAAACAGTAGAGAAGGTAATCATCCGTGAACTATCAGAAATGGGCCGTCTCGCAACCGTTGCTGATCTGTCGAACAAACTATTGAACAAAACTGCTGAACCATTGCAGCGTGCTCGCGTTGCCTTTGTTGCAGAACTTGCCCCACACCTCGCCGTTGTGAACGAAAACGACAACTATCGTCACGCCGTTGGCATCGCCGAGTACGGTGACGAGAAAAAACTTCGCCTCGAAATCGACGATATCGTCAAAGCTATCAAAAAGCACGGTGAACCACTAACTATCGATCAACTTCACGACCAACTAAAATACGAACACCCAAGCATCGTTCGTGGTCTTTCAAGCGTCAGCAAACACCTTTCAAACCTCAAAGACCACTGGGGTCTTAACAAATGGCCAACCGTTAACCCAAAGAACATTCGTGACAAAATCTACGTTATCTTGGCAGAAAACGGCAAACCACTTCACTTTAGCGATATCGCTAGAGCCATCACCGACAGCAACTTCAGCCGCAAAAACGTCACCACACAGGCTATCCACAACGAACTGATCAAAGACAAACGATTTGTCCTGATCGGCCGTGGTATCTACGCTCTCGACACCTGGGGTTACAGCAAAGGCACCGTCGCCGATACTATCGCTGACATCCTTCGCAAATCAGAAACACCTTTGCACCGCGACGAAATCGTCAAACGCGTCCTCAAAAACCGCCAGGTCAAAGAAACAACCATCCTATTGAACCTCCAGAGCAAACCACAGTTCAAACGCGTTGCAAAAGCAACATACTCACTGGCCGAAGAAAAATAATCAGCCCAACCAACGAAATAGCCTCACATCGATGAGGCTATTTTAACCCCTGACCCCCTTTACCTTAAGCGTCCCGAGTGAGACAATAAAAGGAAGACATGGCGTTTTTATCATGGATAATCGAAACACTCCTCCAATGGTACGTTTGGCTCCCAATCGTGCTCACTTTAGGGTACCTCACGTGGCGTAATTACCAGCAAATCGACGCCGTTCGATCCATCGAAAGTACTCTATTAATCCTCGAAATCCCAAAGGCAAATGACAAATCAGAACTCGCAGCCGAACAACTCTTTGCCAGCCTTCACGGAATCTTGCGCGATAGGGCAGAGCTCAAGCTCAACGGAGGACTCCAAGAGCACCTTAGCTTCGAAATTGCCTCAGTCAGTGGCCAAATCCGATTTTACGTCTGGGTACCCAAAACCCTCCAAAGTTTCGTCGAAGGCCAGATATATTCCCAATATCCCACCGTCCAAATTCACGAAGCGGGTGAGGATTACGTCGCTCACGAGCGCAAACACAGCGTCGTCTACACTAGTGACATTACCCTGACAGACAACGAAATGTTACCAATCAAGACCTTCCAAAGTTTCGAAGTCGACCCACTCGCCGGAATCACTGGAACCCTCGCCAAACTTGAATCAGCCGACAAGTCCGGTAACGGGGAGGAGATCTGGATCCAAGTCCTCGTCCGACCAATTGCCGACGAATGGCACAAAGATTCCGACCAATGGATCAGCAGTCTCAAGGGAGGCGGCAGTCCCTTTGCATCCCTAATCGACGGCAAAGGGTTTGACGCCAAATGGCTCTTCGGGCTCCTCGAAGCCCTATGGAAACCGCCAGAGCAGGGCATAGGTGGTGGCACCGCCCCCAAGGAACTATCCGACCGCGACAAAACACGTGCCGCTGAGGCCGAGAAAAAGGCGACTAAACTTGGCTATAAGGTCAAGATTCGCTTAGCGTACCTGGGCGAGAGCCAAACCATCGCCAAACAGCGTATGCAGGCCATCGTCGGAACTTTCAAACAGTACAATAGTACCAACCTGAACGGGTTCAAGATAACCGGTGCCAGTTTCAACAAAGAAGACCTTGGGCGCTACAAATCCCGCCTCTTCCTGGACAAAGGCTACATCCTGAACATCGAAGAATTAGCCTCTGTTTTTCACTTGCCGCACACCAATGTCGAAACACCAAATATTGTTTGGGCCAGCACCAAAACCGCCGAACCACCAGCCAAACTCCCGATTATCACCGGCAACGACGCCATCGACGAAAACATCAGTGCCTTTGGCCTGACCAATTTCCGTGGTATCAACCACCAATTCGGCATGTTGCGCTACGACCGTTCGCGACATATGTACATCATCGGACAGACCGGTGCCGGTAAATCAGGAACATTGTCACTCCTGGCGCTCAGCGATATTTTCCATGGGCAAGGCTACGCAATCATCGACCCGCACGGTGACTTTGCCGTCGATAATATGCGTTTTATTCCTGGATCACGCGTGCAAGATGTCGTCTATTTCAACCCAGCTGACACCGCATTTCCACTCGGATTTAACCCATTAGAGATTACCGATCCTCACCAGAAATCAAACATCAGCTCAGAGGTCATTGGCGTGCTCAAGCGCATGTTTGGCGAGTCATGGGGACCGCGTTTGGAATACATTTTGCGCTACACCATCCTGGCGCTGCTAGACCGACCGACCACAACGATGCTCGACATTACCCGCATGTTGACCGACAAAAAATTCCGCAAAGACACACTGACATACTGTACAGACACAGTGGTACTCCAGTTCTGGAATGTAGAGTTTGCCAGCTGGACCGAGAAGTTCCAGGCCGAAGCCATCGCCCCAGTGCTCAACAAGGTTGGTGCCTTTACCGCCAACCCAGTCATCCGTAATATCATCGGTCAGCCTCATAGTACGTTCAATATCCGCCAAATCATGGACGATGGCAAGATCTTGATCGTCAATCTGTCGAAAGGTCTGATCGGTGAGGACAATGCCAGTATCCTGGGTGCGTTCCTGGTCACCAAGATCCAGCTGGCCGCCATGTCGCGCTCTGACATCCCGAACATCGAAGATCGCCGCCCGTTCTATCTGTATGTAGACGAGTTCCAGAACTTTGCCACCGATTCGTTTGCGACCATCTTGTCCGAGGCTCGTAAATACGGTCTTAACCTCACCGTCGCCAACCAGTACATCAGCCAGATGAACGAAACCGTTCGTGACGCCGTGTTTGGTAACGTCGGTACCATGATCTGTTTCCGTGTGTCAGCCGATGACGCCCCAATCTTGGTCAAACAGTTCGAACCACAGTTTGAAGCCAACGATTTGCTCCAGATGCACAACCGTGATTTCGTCATCAATATGGTCATCGGTGGCGAGAAAACACCGGCTTTTACCGCTCGCACCCTCGAACTCCCACCGCCACAAAGTGATAATTCCGTCCAGATTGTCGAAAACACTCGTCATCTCTATAGCCGAGATCGATCAGAGGTAGAAAAAGAGATATCAGACGCCATTCAACCACCTGAACATCTCCAGAAAAAACCACCTCAATCCGCCGCCCAGGCAAAACAGTGGCCAATTAATGCACAGACGCAGACCGTAACGCCAGCGCAGCCACACGTCGCTGCCGATAGGGAAGAGAAGACTCAACAACCCCAGCGACCACAAGAACATGATCACAAACCTTCCCATAACGCCCCAGAACAAACACACGAGCAGCATGCGCCCAACGAACCATCTCCAGAACAGCAACCAGCCACAAATCCTGATGGTTCACCGAGGAAAAAGCGCAGTCGCACCCGCAAACGAAAAGGGCAGTCGTCAGGCGAGGGCAGTGCCGCTCCCCCATCTTCCGAGCAACAGTCAAAGCCAGAGCACCAAGAAGGTTCTCACAGCACCCCGCAGCACCACTCTGAGCAGCAGCCTCATCGTGACCGTGAGACACATCGCGAACAGCGTGCAGCACCAGTGACAACGCCAGCTCAACAAGCACCTACTACACCAAAGCCCCAGCACGACCCTACAAAACTATCTGTTAACCATCACGCACCATCTAGAACCGCACCAGCGCCCGTCGCCGCTCCCGCAGTCGTCACACACGCACAACCAGCTGTAACCCCAGCCGTCAAGAAACACGACGATGGGTTACTCCGGCTTAGGTAATATTCCTGCGTCAAAACAGTTCTATTTTGTTCACCCTCCGCCCACATTCCATCCCCAGATACCGTTACGCGCCAAGGATCCCTTGAGCCCCGGCGTCAGGGAATCCTTGGGCTGCTCTTCGCTTTTAGTATCTTGGATGGAAGTGGGGCGGATGGTTCGACACTTGTTTGTGGCGGCTTAGAACATAAATAGAACATTAGCTTGATGGCATATTGCCTAAAATTGCGCAAACAGCGTTAACCCCTTACGACCCCTGTTGTACCTCTGTTGTACCTCTGTTGTACCTCTGTTAATGATGATCAGGCAATATATTGGTGATAAATACCATAAACGTAAGCAAAAACGTGATGTACGTAGTAAAAGGAAAGTATGTGGCATAAAGCAGGGCAGCATAATAAATCTAGGCAGCAAGCCAAAATAGTAGTTAGAATAGACGCATGCGTACTCATGTTTCAAACATAGATGATGCGTCGCACAATATATCTTTTACGACATTAACATAATGAACGATAGATGATTCAGTGTATATGTCTACTATGACAGGTACTACACTGTTTAACAGGGGAGAACTGCACGAATATACATGTACACTACCGCACACGTATGTTTTGTATGTTACGTACACTACCATAGGCATGACAGTCCACTGATAGCTAGTGGCATACCAGGCCCATGTGCCTATGTGCAAATTGCAACGCTTACTTACGTCGCATTTGCATTTCCTAAGCTTAATGCTATTATTTGACTTTTCACAGTTTTCCACATGTCGTATATGTTTTTTGCTTTTTTCGTTTTTTATTGCACTACTCGCCTATCCTCTCTCCTCGCCTACTATTTGCTTTTTAAGCTTTATCATATTTTAGTATAGTTTTTTGCCTTTTCTCATCCGTTGCAAAACATATCGAACAAAAATAGAACACCACAAGATATAAGAGAGAAGCCAGATAATTTCTTGGGGTTGATCAGATATACAATCAGTTTGTATTTCACGGGGTCTCAAGACTCATATATCATCCGCTCTACCGGTGTCGAACTACCCCCACCACCCTTCCCTAATGGATACTAAAAGCGAAGAGCAGCCCACAGACTTCCCGCCGCCGGGGCGCGAGAAGTCTCTGGCGCGTAACGGTATCCTGAGGGAACGGTGGTAGGGGTAGTGAGCAAAACAGAAGAAAAAACGACAAGGAAATCTTATCTGTAAAAAGCCTTACCCGACACCCGCACATCCACATATTGAGGCGTCAACTGTCTCGTGTCAAAATAGCCCACTGCCCTCTTCATATCCTCTACTTGCTCCCCTACCGGACGATCCAAAGACAATTTAATCGGATACGAATGCCCAGCTATCATCACCTCTAATTCGCGTGTCGTATCAGCCGGAATGATCGCCTGCTTCACAATCAACCCTTGCGCCGTTGCCTGCGAAACAGTCAATCCCACAAAAGCCAAAAATCGCGTACTCGCCACAGCCGCCCCTGTAGATTGCTGCACCCCGCTCTGATCAACCACACTGACCGTAGGAGTTTCATAATAATTTTTTTCAAACGAAACACCTTGATCATCCACAAAATACTGCTTACCACCAATAATCCAACTCGCAATCGGATGGCGCATCGTCACCGTGAAATCAGTCGCGCCTAATCCCGCCGAACCATCCTGTTTGACCGTTACCACCTCTGGTACTGTCGCACGAAGATAGTTATTCAGCTGTGTTCGGTCCAGAAAAACCCGCAACCGTTCTAGTGGATGCGTCGACAGATAGTCCGTAATCGCCTTTTCATAGCGCGATTTGTCCAATGTCACCGCATTGTCGGCCGAAGAAACAATCGGTTTGACCGTCATATCAAACAGCAGCCCAGTGAGCAACACGACCATCAGTAATGTCGCCATCAAGACACCACCGATTTTGCGGCGCTGTGTCGCCAGCAAATGCGCCTGCGTGCGTGATGATTGCAAATCACCACCCGCTTCATTCACACTTGATACCGCTGATGACAAGCTGCCAACAAGCGTTCGGTTACGCCGGAATGTCCCCTGTTGCTGATCATGATCCACCGTGCGCTGCTGGCGCTCAACACTCGTAGACCGCCGCCGGGGTGGAATATCAGATGATGATTTTTTAGAAAATAATTTCATGCTACTTATGCTATTTTAACAGATAGCTAGCGTTTCTTGGCCGCAGCCAGGATCATTGTTGCTACATCATGCGCAGCGTGGGTGCGCGCAAAGCGATGAATATTTTTGGCGAGCGCCGTTTGTAGCGCCTTATCGCTCAGCACCCGTTTGATTGGATAGACTAGTTCAATGGCGTTTGTGCTTTCCGGATCCTCATGCACGATGATTACTGCCTGCGCATCGGCGTAGACCTGCGCGTTTTTCAGTTGGTGACCACCGGCCAAACGTCCGTTTGGTACCAGTATCGTCGGTTTTGCAAGCGCCGCTAGCTCCAGAATCGTTGTCGCTCCTGCACGCGCCACCACAAGATCGGCCGCCCCAAACATCATCGCCAATCCCTGTGACACAAAATCATGTAATTGGAACCGAACATCATCCTCAGGTGTGATCGCGCGTAGTTCATCATACTGTGCTGTGCCAGATATCAAAATCACATTCGTCACCTCTAGTAGTTCCTGCAACTGCTGGGCAACACCGTCGTTAATGCGCTGCGCCCCTAGGCCTCCACCAGTAATAACCACCAGGGGTCGAGATGGATCAAAACCAAGCTTTTCCTTCCAGATCCGTCGCCGCTGTGGCGAAAACGGCACAAAATCATTGCCAATTGGAATACCAACGTAACGTGACTTCGATTGCGGATACGGATAATATTTCAGAGGTGCACCCGTTGCGATAGCCTTGGCCCGAGATGCCAACAATCTATTTGTCAGCCCAGGATGAGCATCACTATCGTGAATCACCACAGGAATTCCTAGCAGATTTGCTGCCCAACCGACCGGTAGACAAACATAGCCACCCTTGGTGAAAACAACGTTCGGTCGCCAAACAATCAATTTGATAATACTTTGAACAACTCCGATACCAACTAGCAAAATATCACGAAGATTCGGCCAAAACACCGACGGGATGATAAAATGCTGCCATAACGTCAAGTGATGATAGCGACGAAGTTTACCTGCAACAATCGTACTGACTGGAATCGTCGGATCATAATGCCCCACAATCCCACGCGCCTGCGCTGCAAATGTTTGATCACACCAAACGCGTAACTCGACAGAATGGTTCTGCGATCTAAGCTCGCGGAGTACGGCGACGAGAGGCGTCACGTGACCGCCCGAACCGCCCCCTACCGCTAGAATTTTTATCTTCATTATTACTACCCAGTTTACTACCAAACGCTGTGTAACGCGACAGCTGGAATGTTAGTCCAAGCGCCCCGCCAATGAATATCATACTTGTGCCACCAAAACTCAGCAGCGGCAGCGTAATACCGGTCAGCGGAAAAATACCAATCATGGCCGCGACGTTCAATATGACATGCGCCGCCAACCATCCAAATACACCCGCTACGATCAATTTCAACCTCATATCTATCAAATGGTCTGTTACCTTGAGTAAACGCAGCAGCAGGCCTGTAAACAGTAGCAGGATGGCAACCAGCCCAACGAACCCGAATGTTTCGCCCATGATTGCAAATACAGAGTCATTGATCGCCTCTGGCAAATACCCCGTCGCCTGAATACTGTTGCCTATTCCTAGGCCAAATAATCCGCCCGTCCCGACAGCAATTTTGGCGTTTGTGATCTGGTAACTATTATCATTTGCATCCGTTGAAGTTGAACTATCACCGCCGAAAAACGTTGTAATTCGGTCAACACGATGCGGTGCAATGATGATAAATACCACCCCAACGGCCAAGATCGCAAGTAGCAGTAGCGCCCCTACTTTCCATTTCAACCCCGCAACCATCAGCATACTCGCCAAAATCGACACCAGAACAATGCCCGTCCCCATGTCTTTTTGCAGACCAATCACGAACACAATCGCCGTCAAAATCACGATCCCCAGTGGGACAAGTGTTTTTTGGACGTCATTCACCAACCCCTGCCCAGCCCGCATTCCCAAAAATCCAGCCGTAAAAATCAATAGCCCAAACTTCAAGAATTCAGCCGGTTGCAAACTCCCTAGCGGCCCTACCTTGAACCAACGACAGGCCCCCAAACTACACTGAGCAATCGCATCTGCATGCACCGCACCCAGGAACGCCAAAAGCGCACAGGCCGCAAACCCAATCAGTAAAATCTTGGCCGCATGCTGTTGAATTTTCGCATAGGGAATAATCGCCATGGCCGCAAATGCCGCCAACGCCAAAGCCAAACTCGCCGCTTGCTTCACAAAAAAGTAACTATCACCGTAAAAATCAGTCCCGTACGATGCATTCAGCACATTAGCGCGCTGTGGACCAATGGCGTACATTACCACCAACCCAAGCAGCATCAATAACCCCATATAGAGCGTAATCTGATAATCAGGTTTGTGACGTCGAACAATAGAGGCAACCCCCCCGACGGCAGTCGCTCCACTCATGCGACGTAGTGGCTGCACCTTAGATATGTCCCCCGGCAAGTGCAAGCAGTACGCCTGTAAAGGCAGCGATGGCGCCAATTACCCAGAAACGCATCGTAATCTTGACCTCTGGCCAGCCACCAGCTTCAAGGTGATGATGAATTGGCGCAGATACAAATATCTTGCGATGAAAGAACTTTTTGCTCAGAATCTGGATCGAACTCGAACCGGCTTCAATAACAAAGATAATCCCGATAACCGGCAGCAAAAACAGCGTATTTGTCAGCATCGCCACAACACCCAGACTGGTTCCGAACGCAAAACTGCCGACATCACCCATGAAAAATCGCGCAGGATAAATATTGAACCAAAGATAGCTCAATAGCGCTCCTACGACGGTGAAACAAAAGCCCGACAGCAAGAAATGACCTTGTAACATTGCGATCACGCCAAATGCCCCGAAACTGGTCGACAGCAGCCCGCCAGCTAGTCCATCCAGACCGTCGCTGATGTTGACTGCATTACTCGTCGCCACCACTGCAAGTACGAATAGCGGTACGATGAACCAACCTAATGTGAAATCACCAAGGAATGGCAAATGGACGCTGTTATAGCCAAGTTTGTAGTAGAAAAACCACCCAAGCACCAGTCCTAAAATAGTGATCATCGCAAATTTCAAACTCGAACGAAGCCCCGCGACGCCCTTGCCATCACCACGGATATTGATAATATCATCTAATAATCCCACCGCCCCGCCGCCCAGCAAAGCTGCAAGTGGCAACCATGTTTGGGCACGATCAAGGTTATATAGCACTGTAATCAATGTAATCGCCACGACACCAATCAACCCGGCCATCGTCGGAATATTGCGTTTGTGTTTCTCAGCGTGCAATTTCACAAATACCAGCAATTTTTCGCCCGTCGTACTGGTTTCGCGCTGTTTTTTCCAGAACTTGAACCGGTATGCCACCCCTGTATAAAGCGGCGTCAGGGCCATCGCTAGGACGAAAGCACTCACACTCAACAGGAATGTACCAATCATTTCGTGAGTCAAATTTGCCAATGTAATTGTTTGCATTGAATATTATCCCTTCGGTTGCAATTTCAAATAGTCGATCATCCAGTTGGAAATATCGGTGAAGATTGGCAGAGCGTCGGCGTTACCCGCCAGGTTCATACCCTTACCTGATACCTGAACCATTATGACATACTTTGGTGCGCTATCACCACCATATCCCAAATACGTTCCGACCGTCTGATTGTCGACATACACGCCGTTTTCAATCGTCTGCGATGTCCCTGTTTTGCCCCCGATATCATAGCCCGGTTTGTCTTGTGCCGCGTAGAATGCCGCCCTGGCAGTATGTACCATACTACGGATTGTTGCCGAGGTTTCAGCCGTCACCACATGCTGACGAGATGGTTTGGCGGCTGCTGGTTTAAACGTCAGTCTATCGTCACTCATCGTTCCAGCAATCACTGTCGGTTGATAATACGTACCGCCGTTCATAATCGTGCCAAAGGCCGCACACATCTGTACCATCGTCACATCCAGCCCTTGGCCAAACGCCATATTCGAATAACGCACGGCTCCACCATCCTCATCAGTCGGTGGAATCACCGTTCCCTTTACCTCATTCGCCAGCTCAATCCCTGTCAGCGTACCGAGGGCGAATTTATTATGGAAATAATCATACATCGTATTGCGTGCATCCAGCGTAATACTGTTGCCATCACCTAATCGCTCGGCCACCGTTACAAACCCCGTATTCAGCGAATAATTAAGTGCGTGCTGAAAGGTAATATTACCCGTCTGACCCTTGGTCGCATTGCTAATTGTACGATCTTCGACTTTGATTGAATCAGTGTTATTGTAAGTCGAATCAGGGCTCACAACATTCTTGTCCAACCCTGTTGCCATTGTCAGCGTTTTGACATCCGAACCCGGCTCGTACGGTGCCGTGATAGTAGCATTATTGAACGCTGCTGCGTCCTGGACACTGCCAAAATTCGCCGGATTGTAGGTTGGCAAGTTGGCCATCGCGAGAACTTTGCCAGATTGTGGATCCATCACCATCACACTTCCATTAGTGGCGTGCGATCTTGCTAGACCAGCCGCGAGCGCTCTTTCCGTATACGCCTGAACATTCCGATCCACCGTCAGTACAATATTATCGCCATTTTTAGCTGGGGTATTCACATTATTACCGCCAATTGTCAGGGGCACGTTACTGATATCGGTCACCGATTGCAACAGTCCGTCTTTGCCCGTCAAACGGTCATTCATTTTTTCCTCGACACCATACTGCCCAACACCGTCATTATTCACAAATCCAAGCGTTTGCGCCGCCAGACTTCCCTCTGGATAGACACGTTGTGCAACTTCCTGGAACCCAATGCCCTGCAGTTTCTCTTTTTTGATTAGTTCTGCCTGAGTTCGCGATAATTTGGTTGCTAATATCTGATAACGCGACTGTTTTTGAGCCAACAAAGCCTCTATATTAGGCCGAACATTACCGCCAGCCACTCGCCGAGTGACGTCCAAAACCTTACTCATATCTGTTACCATTTCAGGATCAGCAAACAGCGTATAAACAGTCTGATTCAATACAACTGGCGAGGGCGATGTACCATCCATCGCATAAATCAGCCCGCGTTTTGCCGGGATGACGAGCCGCTTGATTTGTTCTTTGTTTGCCTGCGCGACAAAACTATCGTGTTGCAGAATTTGCAGAATAAACAGTCGAACCACAAAAACCGCCATGATGCCAAGCACCAGGACGGCCAATATCATTGAGCGGCTGCCTTTTTGAAATTCTAGTTTCATAAAATCTATCTTATTCGCGTACGTAATCGGTTGCAGCAGGTGTTGTCATTGCTTTGGCAACATTGCTATTCTGGACGCTCTCCATTGCGGTGAGACGTGCATTTTCAACTTCGAGATCACCCTTTTTGGTCGTCAAATCTGCGATCTGACTATCAATTTTCTGGGCTTCATAATCGTAGCTTGTTGTACGTGTTGCTTGGGTTAAGTATATCAAACCAAGCACCGTAATCATCAAAGCAACGAGAACTGTATGAGCCACAGGGCCAAGTTTGACCGGTGATACAAAGGCAACCGTATTCTGGTTGCGATTCCAATTGGAAACGCGACGAGAACTAAACTGCGAACTAAATTGTTGAGTTCTTGTATATGACATGTGGTGGATTCTGTTTATTTTTATATCTTGGTCCACACCTCCTCGCCGCACCTTTGAAAACAAAGAGCGAGGAGGTGTGATGTTTGTTATTTAGAGTGTCGTACTGCGATAAACTGTGGTTTATCGCTGTACTGCACATCGATTCGGACTGGCATTGGTGTGTGCCCCTTCCTTGTTTATTTTTTCACGGCGACCCGCAGCTTTGAGCTACGTGATCGTGGATTGTGAACGTCGTAAATGCCCCCCTCAAGCGGTCGTTTGGTCGTAACCGTAAGTTCGGCTTCATATCCAGCATCTCGTTGATCTTTGAAATACTGTTTAACAAGCCGATCTTCCAAACTATGAAAGCTGATAATACCTACCCTACCCCCGGGTTTTAGCAACCTTGGTAGTAGTGGTAATAATGCTTCAACTTGTCGTAGTTCATCATTGACCGCTATTCGGAGCGCTTGAAATGTGCGCGTGGCAGGATGGATTTTACTCCATTTACCACGATGATTTTGCTTGATCAGTTCTGCGAGTTCTTCTGTATTTGCAAATGGCCTATTTTTAACGATCGCCGTCGCGATTCTCGTTGCAAATCCAGTTGGCTCTTCGCCATACTGTCGGATAATACGTACTAATTCGTCTTTTGTCAGGGTATTGATCAACGTTTCCGCTGTTATTTCCTGACGACGATCCATACGCATATCCAAAGGTCCACTATTTTTAAAAGAAAACCCTCGTTCGCTCTGGTCGAGCTGTGGTGACGACACCCCCAAATCAACCAATACGATGTTAAATTGCTTTTCCTCTTTCGTCAGTTGCTTCGCAGCAGATACAAAATCAGTATGCAATAAACGGACACCTTTTTGCTCAAACTCTGACAATCGTGCAATTGCATAATCGTCTCGGTCGACCAAAACGGAATCCGTGAAGTTTTTCGTTACCTCCAGAAAACGCCTAGCATGACCCCCGTAACCCGCCGTCAAGTCGAGATAATTCTCTCCCTGAATAGGTTTTAGTTGGTCAAGTGTCGTTTCCAGAAGTACCGGAACATGTAATGAATGTGGTGGATGTTCTTTTACGCTCATTCCTCTCTACTATATCACTAGTCGAGAAGATCGAGATCACCTATCTGGTAGCCACGCTTTTTTGTTTTTGAGTGTGTTTGTTTTTTTATAAGTGTCCTTTTACGATGTATTACTGTGTAATCCATAAATGTAAAAGGTTGAGAGACTTATGTGTTAAGTGAGGTGGAGTTTTTTGGGAGGTGTGTTTTTGGGGAATGTACAACGAAGCTTTTTTAATGTGTGGTATTCGCGCTGTCTCCACGCGTAACTACCAGATAGCTGATCTCGAGAGTGTTTCTTCTGTTTATTTTGGATTGTCAAAGAGCTCAAACTGCGGCAAAAACCTACGTAACCTGTGTTGGGTCCATAATGCGCCAATAGGCGCCTGCCCGTACAGCAACCAATTCGTGTGTAATTCCGGCGTAATCAAGCAGGTGTTGCTCAATTGTGACGCGGCCCTGTTTCAGGTCCAACATCGCGTCGGTCTTACCCATTCGGAACCTAACATTCAGATCGGCAACCTTCTCATCGAGAATGCTGCCACCGAGTGCCGATTCCACTTCCGTGTCCCACACTTTTTGTGGGTACAGATGGAGGTACTGGCCAAAACCTCTAGTGAGCACAACGCCGCTGGCGAATTCATCACGTAGTTCGGTGGGTATCGTCAAACGACGTTTATCATCGAGCTTTCGTTCAAAATAATCTAATGCGGCCACTGTATTCCTTTTGGTTTTGTTAAGTTGTTTTGTTAAGTGGTGGTTTTTGTTTTTTAGTTTGCCACTGAATTCACTATACTACCCACTTTTACCCACTACAACCCCCAATTTTGTATTTTTGTTTAAAGTATGATGTGGTTATCCACAGAATTGTGGATAAATATGTTAGATAACAGATATAAAAGAAATACCACGCTACAATATAACGTGGTATTTTTGACGAGCAAGCAATGTATTAACGGTAAAACAGGAACGTGGCGATTTGGTAATCGTACACCGAGGTGACCTTTAGGACGACCCAGGCGATGAATATGAATGCGTTGACCGCTAGCGAGACGACCAAAAGGGCTGTTTTAAAGTCGTTATCTGTTATCTGTTCGGTTACCACGTCGAGTGGCAATGTGATAGTCGCAGCAGAGCTTGTGCGTGTCGCTACTTGTTTGGTTGTTTTTTTGGTTTTGGTGGTTTTTGTTTTGCTTGTCATGATAGATTGATATTATCATAGTGTTTATGTTTTGTCAACATTATGTTGATGAACTGCCCTATTTTGAAGTAGCTTGACTATAAACTTTCATAATTGCAGCCGCAACTGCGCTCCCATTGTGACGAATCAGCGAATGAACGACTGGAACAGCGGCTACTTCAGCTGTATGTTTCTCGGCAACGATGCCTAAAAACTCACCACCCACAGCAGTGTAGTGCTTGTCGGCAAGTACATCTGCATTCGTCTCGACAATATAGGCACCCTCTTCTTCGTATCGTTTGGCGAGCGCATCATCGGGAATCTGTTGATTGTACAGTACGTAGTCCAGGAACGCACCACCAGCAAATCGCTCGATTTCGTCTGCATGATCAGCAACCGTAAACGCCTCAGTTTGGCCTGTTTTCGTTACCAAATTCGACACATACATCTTCACCGCATGCGATTCACGTAGCGCCTGACCAATACCGTCAATAACAAGCAGTGGGCCAAGCGAGGTATATAAATCTCCCGGTGCTACAACAATGAGATCCGCCTGTTTGATTGCGTTTAGCGCCGCTGGATTGACATGCGCATCTGGGACAAGCGACAGTGTTGCACGGCGCGGATCATGCTTGAAATGATCGGCATCGATCACTCGTTCACCGTGCAAAATAACACTTTTATCAGCCCACTCCATTTTCAGACGAACATTATCAAGCGTCACTGGCACCACAACACCGCGAATACGCAAAATTTCCGATGCCGTTTCGACAGCTTCACTGAAATTACCGGTCACTTTTTCTAGTGCACTAATCAGAATATTGCCAAAGGCATGCCCCTGAAATGTCCCCTCTTCAAATCGATAATTAAACAAATCACGAACTTTTGGCGAATCACTCAGCGCCACCAAACATTGCCGCACATCACCCGGTGGTAACGCACCCAGTTCATCACGCAGTACACCCGTACTACCGCCATCATCTACCATGTTGACGAGTGCTGTAATGTTAGTTGTTTGATTTTTGAGTGCTGATAACAGCGTAAAACTGCCCGTTCCGCCGCCAATAACAACAACTTTGATATCGTCGGGATTGGATGGCACTAACATTATTTCTGTGCCCTCATTTTCTTTATCACTGCCGCGAACCAAATCGCGCTCGGACGCAGTGTTCGTTTTTGATTGGTGTAATCAACATGAACCAGTCCAAATCGTGGCCACTTACCCTTGTCCCACTCAAAGTTATCCAGCAGACTCCAGTGCAAATATCCCTGCAATTCAACCCCGTGTTCCATCGCCCGCTGCATCGCCAAAATCGTATGCGTAATCCACCATTTACGATTTTCATCGGTTGCATCAGCCAGCCCATTCTCGGTCACAATGATTGGCAAATGATATTTATCATGCAGTCGTTCCAGCGCTTGCTGAATATCGGCTGGGCTCATATCGAACCCAAGATCGCTGATTCGTTCGTCAGGATTATGAATACGATACCCATAAATTCGATTAGAAAAGTAATAATTAACACCGATAAAATCACAATTTTTCACTACTTTCCGTAAGAAATAATCATCCTGGAAATACTGGAAAACATCCGCAACTTTACGACTCAGCAATGCATCATCGCCCGCATAGGCATACATCGTATTTTTTGCGACTGATACTTTATAGCGACGGTTCAATTGATGGAGCATTTTTGCCGTTTGATTATGAGCATACGCCAAATTGCGCAGCACACGCCACATTGTTCGTTTGCTTGTCATGTTTGGCGGCCAATGGCCTTTATAATAACTGTCGTAAGCATAGCCTTCGGGTTCGTTTAGTGTAATAACAAATCGTATATCAGGTCCAAGTTCGGTAATAATCTTTTCAGCAAAACGTGTAAAGTAGTCGACATTTTTGCGTTGTTCAAATCCACCCATTTCGGCAAACCAAACTGGCAGTGTGAAATGAAATAACGTCACGATTGGTTCAATACCGCGTTTGCTCAGCGCAGCAACATACTTTTTGTAATGCTCGATTGCCTCGGCATTCCACGCGCCTTCCTCAGGTTCAATTCGTGACCATTCAACGCTGAATCGAAATGCATTCATGTGTAGCTTTTTTAGCAAATCAAAATCTTCCTCAAACAATCGATAGTGATCTGCTGCATCACCCGACACATAGTTCGCAGGTGTCTTGGCTTGCTTTTCAATTTGTGGCCAATTTTCCAAATCATGATAGTGGTATTCGGCCGCAGTCGCCAGCGCCTTGGCGTTTTCTAACTCCCACGCACTCCATTGATTATGATTGCCACCCTCTACCTGATGAGCCGCAGTCGCTGCACCCCATAGAAATCGTTTTGGAAAACCCTGTTTCTTATCCGTCATGTCTATCCATTATACGCTATCTGGCGTGACCATGTATAATGCATGAAGTATATGTTGCGTATTCGTTTCCTCCTTCGCAGTTTATGGCGATTAATTATCCTGGCACTCGGCGTTGCTGTTTTGAGTGCGATTGCCTACATGGTATGGCCGTATTCAGACAGTCGAACAGTCGTCTTCCTTTCACTTTTGCTGACTTGGTGTGGAATGGCATACGTCGTTATACCAAACCTCATGCGATTATTTCATCTGTTTTCGCGTCCCGATCATATTCCGTTGTACGTTACGACAGGTGACGGCTGGCCATCCGATCCAGTCATGATTGCAATTATTGCCAAGGACAAAGCACACTTGGAAAACTCACTAAACAAAGCTGGTTGGCATACGGCTGATCCTCTCAATTTTAAAAATGGCTTTATGGAGGTTATTTCAATCGTTTTTAATACCAGCTACCCTGCTTCACCACTCAGCAATCTTTATTTATTTGATCGAGCACATGATATTGGATTTGAAATCCCGACTGGCAAAACTGGAAGTGCGCGCACCCGTCATCATATCCGTTTCTGGCGGTTGCAAGAGCCAGTCGTAGGTGCACGAAATGAAAGTCATTATCATTTCTGGCAAGAAAAATTAAAACATATTCTGACAGGCAAACGTGAAATTTGGATTGGTGCCGCAACAGAGGACAACGCCGCAATCGATATCCAATGGCGAACAGGTCAACTCACCCATGGCGGAAGTCATGAGGCCGACAAGGAGCGTGACTTCATAATGAAATCACTGCAAGATAACAAGCTTGTTTCCAAAATATTCGAGACCGAACCAGGTGAAGAACTCCGTTTTCGCGGTCAGCAATTACGTACATTTTACGTAACTGATGGCAGCCTCAAAATCGCTCGCTTACGTTAACCTTACGAAATAATATCTTCGCCGAAATGTTTCTGCAGACGCATTTTGATGCTTCCTTCGTGACGACCAAGCTTTTTACTGAGCTTGTCGATCGAAACACCATTTTGAAAGTCTTGTTTTAGGACAGCGTCGTCTTTGTCTAGCCATGGCATATACGCATTTGGATAGGTTTCGCGCATTTTTGCGATCTTGTCGGCCCACCCACTACTGCCAGTTGCCTTCTTTTTTGGTTCAGGTTGTTTGGCTCTTTTTTCAATGTTTTCTTTTAGGTGAGCAAATTTTTTACTATCTTTTGACGCCCTTGTTCGGAGCGATCCGTCGATGTTCTGAGCATCTTCGCTAATCTGCAGCGCCATCCGATTAATGCCCGTCAGAAACAAACTGTCGACATTTTTTACTCGGCTGAGTGCGACATATCCCATACCTTCGACAAAGGCTTTACGAAGATCAATCCGGGCAGCGTCAAGTGTCATACCTTGTGATTTATGAACAGTGATCGCCCAGGCAAGTCGCAGCGGAATCTGGATAATACTTGCCCGCTTTTTCTCACCGTCACGCAGCTCCCACGTATCAGGTTGCATAGTCACCGTTCGTCCATTGCGAAATTCTACGACGGGGTATTCCGTGACAGGTTCAAAGTCGATAATTGTCCCTATGCTGCCGTTCGCATATTTGCGATCCGTTGCATTTTTGACAGCCATGACGAGCGCACCTTTTTTCAATCGTAACGTCGCTGGGGCCAGCACAGAACGTTGTAAATTCTCCACATAGTTGGCGGCACCTGTCGTCGTTTCTGTATAAAATAGTTCGTCGCCTGGTAGTCCATCAAGTCGTGCCTCATTAATCCTATCAACATCAATGTTGACTGTATGTAATTCTGTCAAGACCGTGTCTTCGGGTGATTCTACACCGACGCGCTCCAACAATTTCTCGGCATGATGACGTCGCACATCCCCTGCCCTCATTGCATTGAGAATATCCAACAGCACCTCATCATCCTGACGATGTTGTTCTTCCAGGTAGCAAACCGTTGGGTCAAGTTCTTCCCACACTTTACTATGAACAACGAACCCACCCGCACGTGAATCACCACGATTAATAGGTGGCAGCTGGAAAAAATCACCAGACATAATCAGCTGAATTCCACCAAATGGTTCGTCCTTGCGGCGTACCAATCGACAAGCCTCATCAACCATATCTAGTCGATAATCATGTAGCATACTGATCTCATCAATGATCAATACATCAGTCTTTTCGATGATCTCACGGCGACCTTTGCTGACGTGTTCAGCAAAGCCACTCGGCAGTTCATCCATGACACCAATACCCGCCCAACTATGGATCGTTGTCCCACCCAGATGCGTTGCAGCTAGACCAGTTGTGGCCGTTACTGACACGTGTTTACCATCGGCTTTGGCCAAACGAATAAATTGATTCAATACAAACGTCTTGCCCGCTCCAGCCGGTCCTGTCAGCAGCACGCTTTCGCCTGCTAGCATTATTTCGAGCGCCAATCCCTGATTCATTACTACCAGTATAACAGATTAGCCACGTGGTGGTTCGCCGTCGGGATCATCCAGAAGTTTTTTACTTTTGATTTCATAGCGTTTACCAGAAATCTGACTCGTAATGTAATCCTCGTTAATCAAATTTACGAATGTATCCAAATCATTGCCATCCATGATAATAATCGCGCCTGCATCGTCAGTCATCAGCTCCAGCTGCATATCATCAGCATATTCAATCGCCTGTTCCTGAGTTACATTACCAATCTCGATTTTTTGTAATTTATTGACAATCTTTTTATGTTCACGAACGAGTGACTGCAAATCTAGCCCATCAGGAAAACTCAGCTTGAATTGCTTTTCAATCTCGACTACCTTTTGATCAGCCAAAAACTGTTTCTTGTATTCGTAATTAAACAGTGACTCGAACTTTCCCTGATTAAAAGCAAAAATGTCATGATCAATAATCAACACTTGATTATCTGCCGGAATCTTGAGACCAAAATCAGGCTGAAAGGTACCAAATTTATTCTCACGAAATTCCCAGGCAGTTGCGCCCTTTAGAACTTGACCTTGGCTAATTGCCTTGACCGTATAGAATGCCTTTTTCGGATTATCCTTGTGTGTAAACCTCGCAACAATCCCCTTAATTCTCTTGAATTCGTGTTCTTGCTCGCTAAATTCAACAATGTCGTGGCGTTCGTGTTCGATCAAATGAATCAGTGTCTCGGCACGACCAACTTTTGCTAAATCCGTGCGAAGTAATACATTCTCTTCACCTTCACTTAGTTCGTAATCACGTACGCTGAGGCCTGTTCCAGCGCCCAAATTCACTTGATTAATATAATCAAATAGGAACAGTGGTTTAATCTGCGCATTTAGTTCAGTCGCAAATTTAGTCGTATACGGCGTGTAGTTTTTGTTAAACAAAAAGAATTCAACATCAAGCTCATTCTTGACCCCATCAGTATTATTGGCCCACAAAAAAATATCAGTCGGTTCGCGTTCTTCAGTCATAATTCACTTTCGTTTTAGTGGCTAATGATTATATTGTAGCAAACTTGAGCACGACTTTGGCTAAAACGTCGGCTGTGTTGGATTACCACTATCGTGTTTACTATGACGTTTCAACCAATATATCAGTCCACCGACAAGCCCAACAAAAATGATACTGACAGCGATAATAATACCCAGATTCATATTGCGCTTTGCAGCTGCTTCAGTGATCGCCTGCTGATTTGGATATTCGATTTCGGACGTTCCATCGACTTTGGCGGATGTATACGCCCAGTCATCAATGTAGCGCGCATTGCCCCACGTAACCGACTCGTCCTCACTGTATTTCCATGCGTGAACGCCGCCCGTACTTTCAGGACACGTCGTACCATCAAGTTCCAGTTTTGTATCAACGCCACCGGGTATTGGATCGAGGAAAGTATCGTTCCAACAGACATTACTACTTGGGACATTGTCACCACTCAGTCGGACAAGCTCGATCCCACCTTCTCGGCCCTCTACATCACCTGATACCAAATGAATTTCGGCCGCTTTGGCGATACTAATTTTAATCTTCATATGCTGAGTCCGCGGAATCGGATTAGTACTATGATCGTTACCGCTAAACTTGATTGTTTGCACACCGGCACTCTTCAAATCCTTCACTTGACGATGCAATATAATATCATCCGCACTATCATAATTACCGTCGGCGTTAGTATCAATCTTGACATCATACTGCCCAATAAAATTCTTCAAATTATAAGTAATTGTGCCTGATTGTACATCAGGATTGTTATCAGGTGTAAATTTCAGTCCCTCGACAACAGGTCGATCAACTGCGGGACGCACCCATTCTTGTTTGCTATCCCAACGAGCAGCCGTTTGGGGCAAATCATCAGATGGTTGTTCAAAAAATAGTTTGTAACTTCCACCGCAAGTCCCAAATGATGGTGTCATTGTCGTTTGATTGGCAGATAAAATGCTTTGATAGGCAGCGACACATGTATCTTTTTTGACCACGCCAAATGCATCGGCTGACAACGTAGATAATTGACCGTTATAACCTCTATAGGTTGCTCGGTAGAGATAGCCATCTTCACTCTCATAATAGAGCGTAAAATCTGCTTTATTTGCAGCCGGTGCGGGCTGACGAATTGCGTACAACTCCGACCAAACACGTCCTTTTTTCTCGCCGGTACTATCGCTAATATTAATATTCCAATTAAAATGATTTCCACCCCAATGCACACTTGATGCCACTTCTGGATGGATATGTGCATTAGCAGGCAATGTAAATGCTATCTTCCAGATCCCTGTTTTCGGAGCCGTAAGCCCACTAAAACCACAACTTCCGCCCACAGCTACATTGGCAGGAATAACACATGATTGCGAGGCGGCGCCCGGAGCATCAACAGCCACCGTGACCGGCTGTTGCGCAATCCCCGTAGGTTCGGGTTGGTCAAGTTTCACGAACCCAACATTCACCTTTTCGCCAGAGACGACATAGGCATAAAAGATATTATCACCAGAAATAGGCGTTTTTGGATTAGAGGCAAGCGCCTCGGCTGGCAGTCCACTGTTTATTCCTGCGACCACCCCAATCACGACACCCACGATGCCGACCCACAAAGACAACGATTTCCTTATACCACTCATGTTTCTATGTCCCATCATACCCGTAAAAGGGCGTGAAGTCTACAGGCGTACACCTTCGCGAGCCTTGTTCGCCCACTCATCAGCCATTTCGTTTCCCTCATCACCTTCGTGGCCACGCACCCATGTCAGCGTTGCTTTGGAATTCTGAAATAACGGATAGACCGTCTGAACAATATCCAGATTCTTGATTTCGCCGCCTTTTTTCTTCCAGCCCTTTGCTTCCCAGCCAGGCGCCCACTTGGTAATCACATTGATCCAAAATTCACTATCTGTGAAAATCTCACATTCGGCCCCATCGGCATCGTTCAGCGCAGCCATAATTGCCTTGCCTTCCATCCGAATATTGGTCGTTTCGCCATCTTCGCTACCCAAAATATGTGGTGTTTTGTTTTTAATGACCGAAAAGCCACCAGGTCCAGGATTTGGACTGGCACTTCCATCGGTGTAATAGATTATCATTCCCCTATTGTAGCGTACATTTACTCGCTCGCGATATTGCGAATGGTAATTTCTGTGGCAGAGAGTACATTATTCGTCGTCGTGCCAACCACAGTCACACTATCATTAACAGCGACTGCATCAGAGCTCGTACCCTGAAACGTTGTGCTGGCCGTTTTATTGACAGTCACCTGTTTACCATTGCCTGCAACAACAAAACTGTCGCCGTTGATCGAAATAACAACACCAGTGACAAAATTGGCGCTATCCATCATTTGCCGATTAAAACCACCGCGGTGGCGAGGTGCTTGTTCAGATTGCTGGCCAAAACCAGGGTTTCCGCCTTCGTTAAATTGCGCCATAGGTAATCCACGGTGCATGCCCGTAAACGTTCCGAAGACCACGGCAGCCGCAATGATGCCACCAACAAGCACCACGCCAATAACACTACCTGCAATAAGTATTGTCTTATTTTTATTACCCTTTGATTGTTCGACCTTCTCAGTCGATTTGTCATCCTGAGTTTCTTTATCAGCCATCCGTTTTCTCCTCTTATTCAGTTTCAGTCTATACTTTCTATCTGATAAGTTGCTGAGATAATAATGCTTCTTCTTTAACAGTGACGCCTTGCCAAAATGCAACGTAATTTGCAAAATCTTGACCAACTCGGTCAACGGAGCCATCCATAGGTACGGGATAATACCATGCAGCTGCTTCATTTGTCTTATCGCCTACGACGACATCATAGTAATCTGCTTCGCCCTTCCAGAAACAAGTCGTATGATGATCGCTCTCATGATAAAACTCGTCTTTGATAGCTGTAGGTGGAAAATACCAATTACCCTCAATTTTGATCAAATCTTCTCTCGGTGCCTCTGCGATAACTGTATCATTCCAAATTGCTTGCATCCTCTTACTATACACCGAACCAGCCAATAACCAGCGCCATAATAAGCACGGTTACTAGTTCAAACCCTGAATTCAAAAGTGTCAGTTGGCCCTTTCGTCCTTCAAATGTGTCATGCACATACAGACGCGCTGCCGTAAACCCAAGCCATAGCCAGAATGCCGTCGTCAACGCATCTTGCATAAAGCTATCTTTGAAAAATGTGTGGCTGAGGAATGTTACATGTGCCAAGATATATGCTGTCAACAATGATGCAATAAATGTACCACCGTACATCATAACCATCTTTGATGTTGGCTGACTTTTATCCATTTTTACACCTGTAAGTTTCATCCACTGCTTGCCAAACACTGACGGCAGATACCAGACCGACCCGACTACCATACTTGCAACAGCTGCAAGAAATACCGCTAAATAATTTACATTTACGTCCATTTTTAGATTCCTCCTTTGATTACGCTTATAGTATGCGCGTGCGACTTTGAATATGCAATATTATTTTATGCACACTTTTTTAGTTCATAAAATACTTTTTTAATCAGCCGACAAACCCATACTCTAATAAGTATCACCACCCTGATGGATGACAATTACTACAAAAGTTTACGAGAGTTTATTGAGGCACATTGTGTTCTAATGCCACGAACTTATGCATTTCCAATCGACAAAACATTACCGTCTGGATCTTTAAACCAGGCAGCTTTCATTGCACCCATAATGTGCACGTCGCCATCGCGAGTACCGCCAGGTAAATCGTAGTGCTCGAACGCAATACCCTTGGTCTTTAATTCTTCAACTGCCGCTTCAACATCATCGACTGCCCATGCAGCGCATGTTGCCTGTCCGGTTCCGGCCGTTGGTGCTTGGTAGATAAATAATTGGCCACCACCACTCTCGTAGGTCACGCCACCGGGGTTTTCGTCAACCTGATTCAGTCCTAATATACCACCATAAAATTCCCGACCAGCTGTGATATCGCTGACCGCTACGGTTGCAAATACTTTTCCTCCTGCTAACATAACCCCTCCTTGTTTATACATCTATTATACGCCCTGACTATCGTCACGAATAGCTACGGTGAGCTGAACCAACCCTATCTCCCTAGTACCAGCGCTGATGGTCAATGGTTTGGAGAGAGATAGGGTTGGTTCAGAGTAAAAACATTGACTTTACATACTTTTTATGGTAATAATTATAGGTAGTAACACATCAAAACAAAAAACTCATGAACAAACTTACCACCACCGTTGTAACCCTCGTATCCACCATAGTTTTGGTCTTTGCTACGATGGTAACACCCGCTCATGCAGCCCCAACAGGTCTCTATCTCAGTCCTAGTAGCGGTAATTACGCTTACAATGCAAACTTCTCTGTTCAAATACGCCTCAATGGCGGTCGCTCTGGCGTCAATGCCAACCTCACGTTTGATATATCAAAACTATTCGTCAACGGTATGTCATCAGTGGGCTCAGCCTATTCTGGTATCACGACCCACTACGACAATAACGCCGGTACAATCAGTGCCTACGCGACCAACGGCCACGGTATCGGCGACGAATTAGTCGCAACCATCGTATTCCACACCATCGGTTCAGGTGCCGCTAATGTCAATTTTAGTGGCACTAATCAGGTAATGGACGTGGCATTTATCGTTCCAGTATGGTCAAATGTTGGCACGACCAATTCCACCTACACCATCGCCGCAGCACCTGCACCACCACAAGGTAGCGGCGGAACTACCCCACCCAGCACCCCAGTTGCACAACCACAAAACGGACCGCTGACATCACATAACACATCCCCAATCTCACAGCCAGATAACACAACAACGGAACCGATACCAACATCACCCGAAGCTCAGATATCAAACGATGCGCAAGATCTTGGCATCGACAACACCAACAATTTCGTTGCAGCGCCAGCTCCCGAAAAAGCAAAAGATACCACCGTCAGCCCAGTAGTCACAACCATGTCACCAAAAAACCTACAGCAATTTTTACCTGCACTGATCGGTCTTGTTCTTAGCCTTGCAGCAGTCACCGTCTTTATCAATTACCGTCGATCAGCTATCATCGGTTCATTGCAACGTCTCATTGCTGCTGCTGCCCTTGCCCGCCTGACAATGCGCGACGGATCGGCCGTGCTAGCAGTCTTTCAACTGACGTTGCTACCACTTAAAAAAGCGTCTGTTGTCATCACAAATATCCCCCACGTCATTGCCCCAACAATAGCTACCTTGGCTACTAAAAAGCAGTTATTTTTACCCGGTGGTTCAAAAGCCCCAGCCGCCAAACGCTGGACCAGCCGCCACTAAAATTGACCTATTCTAATTCAGAAATCTGAACACGTTTTTGTTCAGTTGTGTCACGATCACGAACAGTAACCGTGTTGTCTTCTAGCGTATCAAAATCAATCACAATACAGTGCGGTGTGCCGATTTCGTCTTGGCGACGATAGCGTTTGCCGATATTGCCGTTGTCATCCCACATGACATTGCCATGCTTTTTCTTTAACGTTGTATATACTTCGCGTGCTTTTTCTACCAACTCGGGTTTGTTTTTTAACAGAGGTGAAACACAGTATTTAATCGGCGCTAAATGTTCTGGGAACTTCATTACAATGCGTTTTTCGCCGTTCACTTCGTCCTCGGTATAGGCATTAGCCATGACAGCCATTAGTGCACGTTCGACACCAAATGATGGTTCGATGACGTGTGGTACAAATCGTTCATTCGTACCTTTGACGGTATACTCCATACCTTTACCAGAATTGTTCTGGATGTTTTTTAGGTCAAAGTCTGTCCGATATGCGAAACCAAGTAATTCCTCACGACCAATCGGGAAGTCGTATTCAATATCTATAGTCCGCTTACTATAATGTGCAAGATCATTCTCAGCCACTTCTAACTCATGGATTTTAGCCTTTGGGAGACCAAGCGCTTCAAGATACTCATGCACATCCTTTAATAGCCGATCGAACGACTCCCTCCACATGTCTGGATGGACAAAAAACTCAATCTCCATCATTTCAAATTCCCGCGAACGGAAGATGAAATCACGTGGGCTAATCTCATTACGGAACGCCCTTCCTTGTTGAGCCATACCGAATGGTAAATCTGGATAGAAATTATCAATAACGTTTTTGTAATTAGTAAAGATACCCTGAGCAGTCTCAGGTCGTAGGTATATACGTGACTCTTTCTCATATACCGTAACTGAGTTGTAAGTATCACCCTCTTTTATTGGCGCCATCACGCGCTGTTCACGTGTTTTATTATCAATTGCTATAATATCACCCGCAAGATGCTGGCCTTCAGGTGCCTCAAAACTACCCCAACTTGCACCTACGTGAGTATTAAACATCAGATTAAACAGGTGGACTTTCGATAGTTCATTTCCATCTGGACTTTTGATTTGTTTCTCAAGAATTAGAGCGTCTAACTGATCGTTTGTGAGTCCATCCACTTCATATCCAGCATCTTTTATTAAATGATCAGCGCGATAGCTACGATGCGTAACCGTATCTACCACCACCGGATCCGTAAAAGTCTCAACATGCCCACTGGCCTGCCATACCTTCTGATTCATCAAAATCGCCGCATCAACGCCGTACATATCATCACGATCGTCGACAAACATCTTCCACCATAGCTGCATGATGTTGCGTTTTAGCTGGACACCTAGTGGGCCGTAATCCCATGTGCCACTCAGTCCACCATAGACATCAGATCCTGGGTAAATAAACCCACGGCGTTTTGCCAATGATACAATTGCTTCCATCGCTTCATTTTTCTCTGTTTTGTCGCTCATATATCAACATTATAACAGATATGATTTCAAACTGCGGCGTGTTCACGACTGATGCGAACGCAAACTGGTAACACATCGTCCAAACCACCGATTTGCGCGAGGGCTGATAGCGGTTTTGCGGCAGCTAGCCGCAAGAGTTTGATATGATCGGCGGTAATATCACCGTTTTGGGCTTTGGTCAGCCCTTTTTCGGAAATATCATAGCGATACATCCCGTCCGACGTCAATTTATCACCATCAATATCGCGGGTCACATTCAATTCATAGCCCAGCATCGCACTAAAATGCAGGTAGAACCACAGTTGGGTTAATTCGAACGATACGGTCTTGGCATCGAGCCCCATTAGTATTTCACTGGCAATATCAAACCATTCCGGTTCGTCCAACGTTTCACTGGCCTTGCCAATTTGTTTGAGTACTTCGTAGGCAAATTGCATTCGATCGTAATCATCCATAATGTGGCGATAAAACTGCATCAATCGTGCCGATGTCAAAATCCCCAGATCACCTTTGCCCTGCCCAATCACTACATCACACAGTGCAAATAGCTCAATTCCGCCAGCCAGGCGTGATTTTTCGCGTCGCACACCACGAGCCATAACATTCATACGCCCAAGTGGTGTCAGTAGCTGAATCACTCGATCTGCTTCGCCGTAATTTGTACGTCGCAGCACAATTGCTTGCGTGCGGGTGCTTTTCAAAGTGTAATACTCCGCACTGCCGTCACTAGATCATAGGGTTGCATACTTGTTTTGTCCAAAACGCGCTGCACGCCGTATGGCACCACATCACTCAGTTTGATATCATCGGCCAAATTCGTACACAAAATCACCGGCACTTCACCTGTATCGGTGTACGATTGCAGTTCGTGTAGCAGTGTCAGGCCCGTTGTGCCAGCTAGTAGCATATCCAAAATAATCACATCTGGTCGTGTTTCGTCGACCGCTGCGATTGCCGACACGCCGTTATCAAAACTCTGAACATCATACCCAGCAGCTTCCAAAATCAATTGATACTGGTTGGCTTGCCAGAGGTCGTCTTCAATAATAAATACTAATTTCTTCATAACAAACTAAGTTGGTGCGACGCCGGAGCATCAATATAAAATGTTGCACCATCGACATGTCGGGCTGCACCGATCTGGCTGTTCATCATTCGTGCAAACTGGCTGGCGATCGACAATCCCAGCCCACTACTTTGCGGCCTGGCATGAACCGGCTGCGGCGCTAATGCCTCTAGCCGATCATTCAGCGCACGCCAAGTATTTGATGGAACAGCTGGGCCATAGTCACGCACGCCGACACGAACCAACCCATCACGTGGACGAGCTGACATTTGTAACTCTACTACTTCTTTATCACCCGCATAATGCAATGCGTTGTCGCTGAAATTTAGTAGAACCCGCCTTAGCAAATCACGATTTCCTACCAGTAACAGCGGCTGTTTACGCGTCACTACCCGAATCGTCTTGTCGTGGGCTCTGAACAGCGGCGTTAATTCATGTGCAACTTCCTCACATAATTGCTGAGGATTGATTGGTTCAAGTGGAAAGAGTGCTGTTTGACGCTGTGAACGAGTCAAATCACTTGTCAGACGCAGTGCACGCTCGCTCGTAAGCGTAATTTGCTGAATCATCCGCAGACGTTCAGTCTCTGTTAGATCCTCTTCTTGCTCTAACATCAGAGACAATTGGCGCACCAGCGCTAGTGGCGCCTTTAGTTCGTGCGCCGCCGCCATAAAGGCAGAAGAGCCCCCCAAAAGAAGCCCATCCTGCACCTCTTTGTCCCCCTGATCTGCACTCATACTTCACTGATAATTGTAACATAGAGTGGTTCCAAGTCCTTGCACTTGGACTAGGCGTTGTACTGAATAGTTTTAATCAAATTCTCGAAATCAGGTTTGAACGTATCCGCATCTGTTCGAATAATAATCGTCTTGTCACGGCTCTTAAAGATAACAGCTGAACCACGAATATTCGTGCTAAATTTACCATCCAAACGCGTTCCTTGGTTCCCCTGTGACGACGTACTGCTCGATTTCAAATCGCCCTTTTTGACAAGCCCGTCAAAACTCTGGACAACTTGATCGTAATCTTTCTGTTCAATCACAATACGTAGTGCGAATTGTTGCTGCTCACTATTGCCAATTGGCGGTACGACAACCGGGTTAAGATAGGCATTAAAATCACCACCGCTCGAACCATCTTTGTCGACGTAAGCACTCCATGTTTTTGGATAGTTGAACGTCAAACGACCGTAGTCATCTGGTCCAAGAAACGCCTGCAAGGGATCTTTTTCACGTTCAGCATACTTTGTTTCGTCTGAATCAGCCTGTTTTTTCTGGCCATCAGCAACGGCAACGGCAACGCGATCATCGACATTGCTTTTTTGGTCTTGATAATTGATGAGTGCCCAGATCGCGGTTGATCCAAGGATAAGTACGAGAACGCCAAGTCCAATAATCGCAATCGTCTGACCACCTATCATGCCAGATTCGTGTGTATGTTTAATAGATTTCATATGGCTATTATACTTGTGCTTTTCTCTCAAGTAAAGGATCAAAACGATACAATGAATGCGCCTGCAATATCTTGACTGGTTTTTTGTCTCTAATATCAGCTCCATAAGTGATCAACCACAGCTGCCGCCCTAGCCTATCAGCCTCATGTTGCATCTTGCGGGCTAATTTTGGCATATCCCGTGTCACCGCAAATGCATATATTACCGTAATATCATCTGGGAATGCGCTCAACCACATATCAGATAGACGCGTCTCGATACCTGACTGGTTCCAGCTCAACAACCGGCTAATTCCTACCAGAATCGGGTTAATCTCATACCCAATCGCCCGAGCTCCGCGCTCGGCAGCTAGCCTCAGCACCACGCCATCACCCGATCCAACGTCTAGCAAAACATCCTTTTTGCCGAGGTCATACAATTTCTTTGTGAACGCTTGGCGAACAAAACGACGATGGCTTGGTACATATGGTGCACCCCGAAACACGACAAATCCGAATATCAGAAATAATATTGCGGCAGCGTACACCCAAGCCATACGGACTAGCCTTCGCTTTCAAATGATTTTTTGATGACTTGAATATCATTTTTTAGCGACGACAGGTCCTGCTCTATTTCTTTTGCTAATTGCTCGGCTTGTTTGAATGTATCAGGCGCCTTTTCAAGTACAAAATCATCGCTATCAAACCACGCGACCAATTCGTTCAACTCCGCTGTTTTTTCTTGAATAGATTTACTTGCTTTTGACATTTTTTACCTCCGTTATTAGTATATTTTTCATTGTCTCGATTTCTAGGCTACTACCGACTTTTTGATCACCGCGCAGTAGCGCATATCCACGCGCAAGCACTCGCCCAGGATCTAGTTCATTCAAAACCCGTCGCAGCGCAGCAGTCTTTTCAAGTTGCTCATCAATCCGTCGATTAATCGTATCGAGCGTATCGTCGAGCACCTGTTTCAACGCTTCTTTTTGTCGCAAAATAGCACCTTCGACTCGCGGCAAAAGTGACTGCACTTGCGCTCGAGTCGAGCGAATAATTTCGTGACGATCAGGCACAATAATTTGCGCCGCATTACTTGGCGTTGCCGCCCGCACGTCAGCTGCCATATCAGCCAAACTCACATCGACTTCATGGCCCACACCAACTAGAGTCGGCACACGACTGGCCGCAATTTCCCGAACCAATAATTCATCGTTAAACGCACTCAAATCATCAGCACTGCCACCACCACGAATCATCACAATTACCTCGGGCAATTCTGACTGTTCGTTGAAATATTTTAGTGCTCGGATCATTTGGTCTGGCGCGTCTGCACCTTGCACTGTGACATGCGCAACATCTACTTTCACCCCACCCCACCGATCATTCAAAATCTTGATAAAATCCGCATAACCAGCCGCCTGTGTACTACTAATCACACCGATATGTTGCGGAATCCGCGGCATCAAACGTTTACGCCCTGGGGCAAACAAACCTTCTTGATCCAATTTGGCACGCAGCAATTCGAAACTCTTTTTCAAACTTCCTTCGCCGCTTGGTCGGACTGCTCGAACCGTCAGGCTAAACTTACCCCACTGAGTCAGTTTGGGCGTGGCTGTCACAATCACTTTCATGCCATCTTCGATTGGCACGCGCAGTTGCCAGACCGTCATGAAACAGCCAACACTCGACTCGCTATCTTTCAAGTCAAAAAAGATAAACTTATTTTGATTGACCTTGAACGAACTGACTTCACCCTCGACATCAATACTCGGGTAAGCAAACTCGAGCGTCTGGTTCAGACTGGCGACAAACTCACTGACTGATAGTTGGAGGTTTGCCATGGCCGTATTTCAATATTGCATGTTGATAAAACAAATAACCCATAACGATCGTTCCGATCAGCAGCACTACTCGGGCGAGCAAAATGCCAGCTAGTGCAACACCCTGTGGAATCCCAGATACCGTCAAAACCGCAATCATAATCGCCTCATACGCACCCGCCCCACCAGGGGTCAGAACAAACAGACCAGCCAGTGCCGCAATGCCGTAAGCGATCAAAATTGGGGCCGGATTCACCCACATTCCAAGCGCCCAAAAAGCAATCATGAACAACAACACATCGCCCAGTGTATATACCAACCCCCACAAGAATGGCTTTATCAATATCCGTTTGTCATGCATCAGTGCCAAGTAATCATAATGAAGATCGTTAAAATACGCATCGACCATTTCGCCTTTTAGAACTGCGTGACGATGACCCAATGTCAGTTTGCGAACAATCCGGTTCACCGTTCGAACCAACCATGATCCAAAAACCTCTAACCTATGTTTGTTACTTACCAAAAAAACAACCGCGAGCAAACCTAGCGAGATTGCCCCCACAAGAATCGAGCTGGCAAAGATAATCCAACGATTGATACTGCCATCAACAGTAACCGCAATTACCGAGAATCCCAACAGTACAATAAATGCAACAAAGCCCATTGAATATCGCACTACCTGGGCCAATGTTGCGCGTGCGCCAGTCACACCGTATATTCCTAGTCGCCAATTCATATACGAGATTCCGCTTACCCCACCACTGGGAAAGACGTGATTCACAAAGTTCATTTCTAGTGATAAACGTGCCAAGGTTAGCGGTTTTAGTTCTTTGATCGCATCTTTTGAACGCAAATACGAAAACAGCATTTCCCCACCGGCGTAGTACACCAATCCCTGAACGGGGATCATCAATAATAGAATCCAGGCATCAACATGAGCCAGCACATGCCACGCATGAACAAGTTCATGGCGAGAAAAAAACAGCACCACTGCAATTAATACGAAGGTAACAATGCTCATCAAAACTCGAAACGACATAATTCTAGTATATACTAATGGCATGTATATCGCACTCCTGGGCCGTCAGCCTGCCCTCAGCATCGCCGAATTAGAACGCCTTTACGGTGCTGATCATGTTGCTTGGTTTTCGGAACAGTCCGCGACTATCGAAACAGACCAATTGTCAGTCGAACGATTAGGCGGTACTCTCAAGGCCGGACGGATCACGGCTATCCTGCCCCACGGCGACTGGCGCCGCGTGAGTATAAAAGTTGTTCAACAGTACACCAAAGCCTGGGCGGGCTTCGACGGCAAGATTACCCTAGGCATCAGCGCCTATGGATTCGAGGTCCCAGCTCGTGACATCCAAAAAGCTGGTATTGTCTTGAAGCAAAAACTCAAGCAATCTGGTGTCAGTTTGCGTCTGATTCCAAACGCAGAAAACGCACTCAGCACCGCTACTAGTCATCATAACAAACTTGGTCTTAGTGATAATCACGTCGAATTAATCGTCTTTCGCAATCGTAGCGGCAAAATTATCATCGCCGAAAGTACGGGAGCCCAAAATATTACTGCCCTTGCGCGACGGGACCAAGAACGCCCTAAACGCGACGCCTTTGTTGGCATGTTGCCCCCAAAACTTGCGCAGATAATGATCAATCTTGCGACACCTACATCCGGTGGGGATCCCATTCGAATCCTTGACCCTTTCTGTGGTACCGGTGTGATTTTGCAAGAAGCAATGTTGATGCGCAACGACGCTTACGGCACCGACCTAGCCGAAAAGATGGTTCGTTTCAGCCAAACAAACCTCGAATGGCTGAAAGAAACTCACCATACTATAAACGACTGGAAATTAGACGAAGGCGACGCCATGACAGCCAAATGGAAACAGCCAATCGACGCCGTAGTGTGCGAAAGCTACCTTGGCCAGCCATTCAGCGCTCCCCCATCGAACTCCAAACTAGCAGAAGTTCGCGGCAACTGTAATCACATAATCTCTACATTCCTGCAGAACATTGCTAGCCAAATCAAACCCGGCACACCACTGTGTGTTGCTATCCCTGCCTGGCGAGACACCAACGGCACTTTTACTCACCTGCCACTTATCGACAATCTCGAAAAACTCGGCTATCACCAAACCGAGTTCAAAAATGTGCACACAAATGATTTACTCTACTACCGCGAAGACCAAATTGTCGCGCGTGAACTGTTGGTCCTGACCAAGATTTAGACAACAAAAAACTCCCGGCTGGGAGAATAAATTCAAAGTTATATTAGTTATCCGGGGTGACCCGCTCGCAAAATCGCGAACGGGGCACCCCGGACCTCAATCAGTTGTCACTACTACCGAACCCGTGGTGTTACAGGTGCCGGTGATACCATCGGCCCAGGGTACTTCAATACAGGAGGTGCTGGTTGAATCGCAGGACGTGGTGCCGGTACATGTGTCCGATTCTGCGAACTCGGGGAAACATACGCTACCACTGGTGACGGATGCAATACGAGTTCGAAACCAGCTGGAATCACGTCGAGGTTAATGCTCGGATACTGGCTACGTAGCGCAGCAACCATGTTGCCAATGATACGCTCGTTATCCGACAGCTTTGGCGTGTTCAACCTGACTGTCTGATCCAATTGATCCCAGATGCTACTACCCTCCGGAACGCCAATGTAAATCGCACTGTATCGGGCGTAGGGACCGTACAAGTCGTACATCGTCGGCTTGACGGGCATGGGTGGCGGGGGCGTCTGACTCGGAAGCCTCATCGCTCCCGGTCCCGGATGGGACTGATGAGGTTGCTGGCTGTAGAGCTCATTGAGTTCGACCAACGTTTGTTGGGTTTCCGCCATCACCGATTGCGTATGAATGCAGAGGGCAATATTGAAGACACTGATGATGATTGCGAGGATACTGAATACCATCGCAACGTTTGGTGCCTTGCTGGACGAGCCCTCCATGTCGGCGGGTTCTGGTTCTTCTGATTTCTTGTTGAGGTCCACCACGTGGACCACCTCATTTCTTTCGGTTGGGTCTAACACGTTGGTTAAGTATTATTATAGCAAATTATTGCATATTTGTCAATAACAGTTATGTTTTCCCTCCTCTGTAGGCTTCGTGCGTGAAAGGTGTTGACGAAAAGCCCATTTTCAACTACAATGGTACAGATTGATTTAGAAATTATAAGAAGGAGTTTGCCACATGTCACATGTCAAAGCTGGTGGTTCAGCCAAAAACATCCACAACAACGCCGGTCAACGCCTAGGCGTTAAACGTTTTGGTGGCCAAAAAGTCCGCAAAGGCGAAGTATTAGTACGCCAAACAGGTAGCACTAAAGTTGCTGGCCCTGGCACCTACATCAGTAGGAATTTCACTATTCACGCTGCAATTGACGGTATTGTTGAATTCGCCAAGATCAAAAAAGGTCACTTTACTGGCAAAACCGTTCCTCGTACTCAAATTATCGTAAAATAATTTGATATTCCTATAAAAATAGCTCCACCAGGGAGCTATTTTTTGTTGCGTATTACCTACGCAGTAGGTACAGGTGGTTGATCCATCCCAAGGTGGTGTTTGACACGTTCGACAACGTCACCAATCACAACCTGCGATTTGACCAAGTAATCGTCAACACCCATTGCACTAGCGCGGTCTTTGTCCTTAGCCTGGCTAAGCGCAGTTAGCATGATAACCTTGACCTGTGCTGTCTCTGGTGTCGAGCGCAAGATATCAAGGACATCAAATCCACTGATTTTTGGCATCATAGCGTCCAGTAAGATCAGATCAGGTTTGTATTCTTTAGCAGCAGCAAGTGCCTCTTCACCGTTATGGACTTCTTTGGTTTCGAAATCTTCAAGCTCTAAACGTGACCGATACACGGCAGCGAGGGCAATATCATCTTCGACTAATAGGATTTTTTTCTTTGGTTCGTTCATTCTTCTATACTACTACACTCTATTGCCAAAGCACAACCTCTATAGCGGCCACAAATCAAGTTGTCAAACCATCCGTCCCACGTCTATCCAAGATACTAAAGGCGAAGGGCAGCTTATTTCAACAAAGCTTTGGCCGCGTCCAGCTGTGGATCACGCGCCGCATTGGCATCTTCAGCCGTCAGCGCGACCGTTTTATCGGGGGTAATACCCTCTTTGTTGATATTCTTGCCATTTGGCGTGTACCACTTGGCGATTGTTACCTTCAACACCGCATCCTGGCTAAGATTCAACAATTTCTGAACACTCCCCTTACCGAATGTCTTTTCACCTACCAATTTAGCCACGCCATGGTCCTGCAAAGCACCCGCCAAGATCTCACTCGCACTGGCACTCCCGCCATTAACCAACACAACCGTTGGTAGACCCGCCAAGATCGCATTAGTGCCCGACTTCAGTTCGTCAGTCACCTTTCCGCTGGTTCGTTCACTCACTACCACTTGATTGTCTAGCCATAGCCCTGCAACGTCCTGAGCAGCCGTCAGATAGCCGCCACCATTGCCACGAAGGTCAACAATCACCTTTTTGACACCCTTATCCTTGAAATCCTGTGCCGCTTTGCGAGCGCTATCGGTCGTTTGAGCATCAAATCTTGAAATCGTCAGAATTCCCGTCTCGCCGTCGACAGTCGATTCAACACTTGGACTACTGATCGTTGCCCTCGTAACCGTGAAATCTTTTTGCTGATTGCCCCGTAAAACCGTGATTTTCACCGTCGTTCCAACCGCACCCCTAATCTGTTTGACCGTATCGTCAACCGTCGATGCACCAGTCGCTTTGTCGTTGACCGCCACAATCACATCACCAGCGTTTAGGCCCGCAGCTTCGGCTGGGGTGCCCTTGAGCGTACGAATAATAGTCGGCTTGTTGTCACGCAGGCCAACCTCGGCGCCAACGCCACCGCCAATATCACCAGAGAGATCATTATTAAATTCAGCTGCCTCTGCTTTGTCCATATAGACTGTATACTGGTCACCAGCTGCAGCTACCATGCCACGGCTAGCACCATCGATCAGTTTTTGCTGATCCAGATTACCGTCAAAGTTAGATTTGAGCGTCTGATACGTTTCCTGAACATTCGAAAGATTGAGCGTGCTGGTTTCTACCTTGAACCCAAGTGCTGGTGCAATTACACCGACAATCATGTCGCTACGCATCCCGGCAACAAACCCAACAATTAATGTCAGACCTATGATCAGGCAAAATGCACTAGGGCTAAAACTCCATTTTTTTTCACTGCGGCGTGGCACTGCCATATTTGACGATCGTTCGGTCACCTCTGTTTCTCCCCTATCTGTAAGCGTTTAGTCTAGTGACAATTATAGCATATGGGGAATGAGCCCAGGCTTATCTGTCTGGGAATCGAAGCAGAACGATGCCTGAGTTTTTGATGTCCATCGTGCTGTATTCACCTGTACCGTAGAAGTTGTATTGGCTGACATGTATGGTGTCTCCGTCGACTGATTCGACAATCATTGCGTGACCAATAGGCGCAAATCCGCCCATGGCAGGGAGAATCACGGCGTCACCACGTTGTGGGCTGTAGACACGGTTTGCACCACTGTAAGCAGGTGCACTACTTGGCCATTCGTAGGCGTTGCCACTTCCACTAAAGTTACCAACATATTTACCAAATCGATTGGCCAGCGCCCATGCCACATAGCTGACACATTCGCGGTTATACAGGCCCCATGGATCGACAGTACTATCTTGAGCTTGGCAGTAGGCATAGCCACCGCTACAACCCTGGTTACCACTCCAGTTCGAGTATTGAAAGGCACCGACAACTCCAGCTGTACCACCGTTGCCACTGCGCCTAATTAGGCTTTGGTAGTAGGCTTGTTGCTGTGCAGAAATCTGTTGCATTTGGCTCTTGGTGGCGTTTACCAAGCCTTGGTAGGCCGCTTCATCACCTCTGGTCTGGTTAACAAGTTGCTGTTGCTGAGATTGCTTGGCACCAAGTTCGGCATTTTGGGCACTTAGCTGTGCCAACACTTTTTCAACAGCTTGGCGGTCATTATCTAGCTGCACTTTCAGCTTGTTAATTTCGGCAATTGTCTGCGTTAATTGACTGCGGACCGATGACTGGTATTCTTGTTTGTCGACATAATCACTGATTGTTTTGCTACTTGCGAGCATTTCGAGTGGCGTCGTTTTGCCCTCGACATACAAACTGGCGATTGTCTCGCCTAGGGCGTCTTTGTTATCTTTTAGTTTCTTTTCGTTATCGGCAATTTGTTGCACCAATTGGTCGTGTTTTGTCTGATTAACCGCAATCTGTGATTGAATCCCAGCAATTTCGTTGTTAATACCGTCGAGTGCATTTTGCAGAGTATCTGCCTGACTGCGGAGGTCATTGGCTCGTGATTGATACTGATTCGCCTGCTGTTGTAGCTGATTAATTCGATTATCAAATTCGTCGGCGTGAACTACCTGTACATACGCAGAAATTGGCAGTGCGACTGCCATCAAAACAGCAAGGGCTGTAAGAGATGCTTTCATAGCAAATGAACTGCTCGAAACTGGTGTGGTGGACCGGTGTTTCATTACTTTGAATTCTAGCATAAGCGCTATCCCTTGTCAATCTATAGTTGACGTTAAATCTTGAGGTACTTTCGGGTCGCCAGCAGCGACGAAACGACGCCAATCGTGGCGCCAATAGCAATCATTCCCAGCAGCACAAATGCGCCATAGATCGTCACAAGATTCATTGTCGGCTGTACTGCCACTTCATAACTAATCAATTTGTCGCGTGAAAGATACAGAATCGTAATACCAATACTGGTCGACAGGAGCGCTGCGATAAATCCATACACGACTGCCTCAACCACGAACGGACCCCTGATAAAGCTGCGGTCTGCGCCGATTAGTTTCATCATTTGGATTTCTTCTTTGCGGTTGAAAATCGCCATACGAATCGTGTTAAAGACGATCAATGACGAGATGACGATAAAGACAACAGACGCACCAATCCCAATTTTCTCGGCAAAACTCACCCATCGGCCAATGTTTTCGATAATTGTTTTCTTGTCACCAGCAAATGATGGTTCGTGGTTTGGATCGACATGTTTCTTGTAATTGGTGTTGTGTGCTACAAAGTCAGACAACTGAGAAGTGTTATTGATGTCGCGGACACCAACGCGGAAGGTGCCTGGGAATTTATTGGTTGCCTCGTTGAGCGCATCAAGTGACGCGTTATCAGCCTTATTCGTCTCGGCGAATTGTTTGCGAGCACTTGTTGGGCTAATATAAGTCACTGATTTCACGGATGATAATCCTTCAAGATCTTTTTGGATTTTAGCCGCCTGCTCATCAGTCGTCGTGTTGACGACGTAAATAGACATATTGACCTTGTCCTTGATCTGATCAACCGTATCAACCAATACTTGGCGCGATGCAAGCGTTAGAAATACAACCAAAAGTGTGACGGTCATGACCGCTGTTGCAGCAATTGTCAGCCAGGCGTTACGACTAAAGTTATTGACGCCATAGCGACACATCCGAACAAACGTCAACCACTGGCGACGTTTCCGTTTTTGCTGTGCGAAAGCTTTCGCGTCCATTTTCCTTGCCATTACTGTCGGTAACTCCCCTGTGCTTGATCACTGGTAATTTTTCCGTGCTCGATCGTGATAACGCGTCGCTTCAATTTGTTCACAATATCAACGTTATGAGTCGTCAGCAGAACTGTCGTGCCATACTTGTTGATCTTTTCCAGTAGTCGTACAATATCCCAGCTGTGTTTCGGATCCAAATTCCCTGTTGGTTCGTCGGCAATCAAAATCTTCGGCTGGCGCACGACAGCACGGGCGATCGCGACGCGTTGACGCTCACCACCAGATAATTCGTGCGGGAAGCTCTTTTCCTTGCCACTCAAACCGACCAATTCGATCACTTTTGGTACTGTACTTTTGATCTCGCGACCGGTCATTCCGGCGATTTCAAGCGCAAAGGCAATGTTTTCGTAGACCGTTCGTTGCGGCAAAAGCTTGAAATCCTGGAACACAACGCCAATTTTGCGCCGCAAGAGCGGAATATGTTTGTCTTTCAATGTATCGTAGTCAATCCCACCGACAACAATCTTGCCGCTGGTCGGTTTTTCTTCGCGAGTCAGTAGTTTTAACAGCGTAGATTTGCCCGCACCACTCGTTCCGACGATAATCACAAATTCTTTCGGCTCCACATGCAAACTGACACGGTTCAGCGCCGGTTTGTCGTCCTTGCCGTATGACTTGGTTACCCTATCTAACAGAATCATTACTTACATTATTATAGCATAAGTTAGATATGCTCAAGCCGGAAAGCTAAGCGTTATACAGATAACAACTACTCACCGAGTTGGTGTTCGAGATAGGCTTCAATAAAGCCATCGATTTTGCCATCCAACACAGCACTTGGGTCTTTTTCTTCGTATTTAGTGCGAGTATCTTTGACTAAACTATAGGGGTGGAGGACGTAATTGCGGATCTGACTGCCCCAATTGGCTGATTCGCCTGCTTGCAAGTCGGTGATATTTTCAGCATGTTGTTCTAGTTTAAGTGCAGCAAGTTTAGAACGCAGGATATTCATAGCCGTTTCGCGATTTTGTAACTGAGAGCGTTCGTTCTGAATCGCCACAACGATGCCCGTGGGGATGTGCGTAACACGTACGGCGCTATCGGTAGTATTAACCGATTGGCCGCCGTGTCCACCCGCTCGATAGACATCAATTTTTAGATCTTTATCATCAATCACGACTTCGTCAGGTGCATTAATTTGTGGTAGTACTTCAACTAACGCGAAACTTGTTTGGCGCAAATTATCACTATTAAATGGGCTTAGGCGGACCAAGCGATGAACGCCATTTTCACTCCGTAATTTACCGTACACAAACGGCCCGGTTACTTCAATAACACTCGTCTTAACACCCGCCTCTTCACCTGCAGAACGCTCGACAATACTCGCACCCATGCCAGATTTTTCCGCCCAGCGCAGATACATTCGCTCTAACATTGCCGTAAAATCTTGCGCATCTGTCCCACCTACACCAGCACTCAAACGAATAATCGCATTATGATCGTCATATTCACCGTTAAATAATAGATCTTTTTTCATGGCACTAAATTCGGTTTCTAGCGCCGCAATTTGTGTCTCGAATTCACCTAACAAACTATCATCACCCATTTCCATCAGTTCACGAATATCACTCGCCTGCGAGCGAATTGTTTGCCATGGTGTTACCATCGAATTTAGCGCCGCAAGTTGTTTGCTTTTCGCCTGTGCATCAGTAGGATTATTCCAAATCTCTGGTTGTGCCATCTCTGCTTCAAGTGCTGCAATTTGCTGCAATTTAGCATCAATTGCCAGCTGATTGTAGGCTGTCTGAATATCGTCGGAGAGTGTAGAGACGCGTTTGAGAAGTGGTTGCATTATATCCCAGTATACCAGGTCATCTACTCTTTAAAGATGTCGAGTTATCCGCTCACTTTTACCTAATGGTACCTTGGGTTAAATGTGAGCGGATAATTAACGCGAAGGGCACAAGAATAATTGATTCATAATAACTGGATTCCAGATCAAGTCTGAAATGACAGCTACAAATAAGGATTTATATGCGATTATATTCTGAATCAAGTTCAGGATGACAATGACGACAAACTCAACTACAGTTCGTTGACGGCCGCAATAAACTGATCGCCACGATCCGCATAATTCTTGAACATACCAAAACTTGCACATGCCGGACTAAGGATAACGACGTCGTCGTCTTTTGTCTGAGCCACAACAACCGCCATTATTGCCTTCATCGTCACATTACTACCCAGATTAAACGCCAGAACATTACGACCACGCAGCGCCGCCTCAATCTTGTCTGCCTCGTCCCCAATCACGACAACCGCACGAACATCAGACTGGCTCGCAGCCTGAGCGAGCTCGTCAAATTCCGATCCCTTGGCAGATCCACCAAAAATCATCACTTTTGGCTGTTTGAATGACTTCATTGCCGCAATCGCACTACCCGGTGTCGTCGCAATACTATCGTCGTAGTAGCGAACACCATTCACTTTTCGAACAAACTTCAAACGGTGTGGCAAAGCTTCAAAAGTGCTCAAACCCTCTTTGATCGCCTCATCACTCACGCCGTACACAAGTGCTGCATCCATTGCCGCACAAGCATTTTGTTGATTATGAACTCCAGGAATTTTTAAAATAGCAGTTGGAATTGTCGAGATTTTGCCTTCTTCATCACCAGCACGTTTGATACAAAAAACTTGATCTTGCATATACGCCACCGAAATATTCGGATCACGCGATTCTGACACGCCATAACGAAAGGCACGCCAGCGCCAATCACGGTGCTGAAACCAATCCTTTTGTTCGTCACTTTGCATGTCAATAATCTGCTGTGCATATTCATTCGTAGGATGATAAAAACAGATGTCATTTTCATTTTGATGCAAACGAATATTAGCTTTTGCATGAATATACTCGTCCATATTTGCATGAACATCCAAGTGATCAGGTTCGATGTGCAAAATAACAGCAATGTGTGGCGATTTTTCCAAATCCCACAACTGGAAACTACTGAGTTCGTACACCACCAAATCATCAGCGCCGATAAATGACAAAACATCAAGTGCAGGAACCCCGATATTGCCGATCAGGTGAACTTTTCGGCCAGCCGCTTGCAGGATTTTTACAATCAAACTACAAGTCGTACCCTTGCCTTTTGTCCCTGTCACTCCGATAATATCAACCGGACATTTCGCAAAAAATTCGTTCGTCGCCGACCAAATCTTGCCATTCGTCCGAATTTTGTTAGGGTTAAGCCCAGCAGTACGAACAACCAATTCAAAATCCTGCAACTGGCTAAACGCGTTCTCGCCCAAAATTGTCGGTACACCAGCTGGGAGATCCTCTACAACAGCTCGTTCATCGACAATCGTAATATCGTGGCCACCCTGTGCGGCAAAATAATGATAGTTTGATTTTCCTTCGAGACCGTATCCGGCAATTGCAATCTTCATATGCTTATTCTAGCGTGTTTCGAAAAGTGGCGCTAGTTTGTCGTTAAGTTCAGCGATTTCACTCTTTTCACCGCTACTCACACCAGCCAAAACAAATATATTGTGACTCATGAATTCACGAGCGGTAGAGATCATACAATCAAGCGATGTTTTGTTGATCGAATCTGGAACTCTCTCATAATCTTTGACGATATCATCTGCAAAATAGCGATTCGTATAAAAATTACTGATCTGCGCAACAGTCTGTGCACCCATTTGATGGCGACCAAGCGCGTATGATTTTGCTGCATCAATTTCTGCCTGGGTAATCTTGCCATCGAGCACATGCTTCATCTCGCGAACGATAATATCAAACAACGCACCGGCTGTTTCTAGATTTACCTGCCCACCAAAATCCCAACTACTATCATGGAATCCGACTGATGTGTCGCTAAACATTCCATATGCCAAACCCTTTTTACGAGCAGCACCATAAATACGTGAATGCATGGTACCGGTCAAAATATGATCCAAACAGTTCATCGCATCCGATTCTTCGTCGCTCAGTTCGCGTGGGACAATCATCGACCAGGCAAATGTTAGGTTCGATGCTTCTTTGCGACGAATAAGTGTCGGTTTGCCACTGACAAACACATCGCGTGGTGCCTCAAAACGTGCACCGGGTCCCAATTCCCACTCTTCTAATTGGCGTTTGATATCACTCTTGCGACCATACAGTCGCCCGGCAATAACAAAACGCATATTACCTGCAGTATGAGTACGTGCATGATGTTCCTGGATATCCTTCAACGTCACACTCGGAATCGTACGAAGCCGCTGCGGAAATGTCAGAATATTTTCACCAAGTGCTTGCTGAACTTTTGGCCATAACACGCGGTTATGATTGTTCAAATAACCTGTTAATTCACTTTTGACATTGCCTTTTTCGGCTTCTAATTCATCAGGATTAAAACGTGGCTGACAGATAGCAACGCGTTGCAGCTGGAAGATCCGATCCCATTCAAAATCCGCGCAGTCGGCAACATAGACCATGCTCATATCACTAGTATAGGCATTGTGATAAGCACCGTTTTTGGTAAATTCAGCCTCAAAATCATGCTCGCTTTTGAATTTGGCATTAGCACCAAATGCCATGTGTTCCATGATGTGTGCAGTTTCGTAAATATCTTGGTCCGCAACGTAGCGATTACCAGCCCGAAACTGGAATTGAAAGCTCATCACCGTCGCACCGGGTACATCAATGAGTAGTCCGCGGGCGCCATTTTTTAATCGTACTTCTTCGACAGTATGTTTCATGCTTTGCTTTCTGCCCTTACCCTATTTGCGATTCTTTTTTTTGTTTTGACGCTGCGCTTTTTTCTTCTTGCGCGCATCATTTTTCACTTTGTTAGCTTCACTCGCAACTTTGGCTTTTTTCGTTTTACTAAAATCTTCATCACGGTTTTGCTCACCGCCAGTTACTTCGTTGACACCACGTTCAACAGAATCTTCAGCCAGTCGTGTTAATTCTGTTTCGTGTTCTTCGTCAGCCACAATAATGACATCATTTGGTCGAACATGCATGATCGCACGTAGGACTTCATCACGAAGTGTTGCCTGCAAACTTTCAAATAGTTTTGAACTTTCGGCACGATATTCGACGAGCGGATCACGTTGACCAACACTGCGCCAGTGAATACCTTCACGCAGATGTTGCATGTTTTCAAGGTGTTGCATCCACAAAGTATCAAGCACCTGCATGTAAATTTCACGCTCAACCTTGCGGGTGACTTCTGATGTTAATTCCTGCTCTTTTTCGTTATAGAGACTGTCGACTTCTTTTTTGGCTAGCTCGTAGCGCAGCTTGTCCTTTTTCTCGACACCAATAGCTGTAATTTTCTTACCATCAAGTGGGAAAACAGATTCAAATTCTTCGGCAAAATTCTTATTATTCTTGGCAGGAACGACAGTCAGCTCACGAACTTTTTCTTCAATCAAACGTTCGATTTCAGGCTTGATATCGTCGCCTTCCAAAATCTTGCGACGCATCACGTAGACGACACGACGGTGGCGGTTGATAACATTATCATACTGAACAACATTTTTACGCGTATCAAAGTTGTAGCCTTCGACACGTTTCTGGGCAGCTTCTAGTGTCTTGCTGACGGCTTTGTTCTGGATTGGCGTACTTTCGTCTACGCCTAGTTTGTCCATCAGGCTTGCAATACGTTCGCCCTGGAAAATACGCATCAAATCGTCTTCGGTACTGACATAGAATTGTGTTTCGCCAGGATCACCCTGACGACCACCACGTCCACGTAGCTGATTATCGATACGGCGTGATTCGTGCCGTTCAGACCCAATCACCACCAACCCACCAAGGTCTTTGACACCTTCGCCAAGCACAATGTCGGTACCGCGACCAGCAATGTTTGTTGCCAGTGTAATCGCACCTTTTTCGCCAGCTTTGGCGACAATCGCAGCTTCGCGTTCGTTGTTTTTAGCATTCAAAATTTCGTAGGGAACCTTTTCTTTGTCCAACCAAGTTGCAATCAATTCGTTTTTAGAAATTGATGCAGAACCAACCAAGACTGGACGACCTGCTTCGTGATATTCTTTGATCGCATCAGCAACGGCCTTTAATTTGCCCTTTTCGGTTTTAAAAATCAAATCTTCGTGGTCGATACGACTAATTGGTCGGTTCGATGGAACCTGGATAACATCCAATTCGTAAATCTGCTGGAACTCTTCGGCCTCCGTAAATGCCGTACCTGTCATACCGGCAAGCTTGTCATACAGACGGAAATAGTTCTGGAATGAAACCGTCGCAAGTGTCATGCTTTCCTGTAGTACTGGCACGTTTTCTTTGGCTTCGATTGCCTGGTGAAGTCCCTCGTTATAGCGACGACCTTGCATCAAACGACCAGTGTGTTCGTCGACAATAATCACTTCGCCGTCGTTGGTTACCACATAATCTTTATCTCGGTGGAAGATCGTCTCGGCCTTGAGCGCCTGGTCCATGTGATAGACCGAACGAATGTATTCCGGGGTGTACAAGTTTTTTATTCCCAGCATTTTCTGAATCTTTTCGACGCCTTCGTCGGTCAATGAAACGCTGCGGCGCTTTTCGTCGAGAATGTAATCTGTATCTGTTAATTTTGCCGCGATCTTAGCAAACTGATAGTAACTATCAGGGTTTTCAGCTGCAGGTGCGCTGATGATAAGTGGCGTACGCGCTTCATCGATCAAGATACTGTCAGCTTCGTCAACAATCGCAAAACTAAGTTCGCGCTGACGTAACAAATCAACTTCATTTACCATGTTGTCACGCAAATAATCAAATCCATATTCGTTGTTTGTACCGTAGGTAATGTCTGCCGCGTAGGCTTCCTTACGTGAAACAGGGCGAAGTTTTCGCATACGTGGGTCGTCATGGGCTTCGTTGTCGTAATCACGATCAAAAACAAATGACGCATCATTGACGATGATACCTGTGCTCATCCCGAGAAAGTCGTAGACTTGCCCCATCCAACCAGCGTCACGTTGTGCCAAATAATCGTTGACAGTCACAAAGTGAACACCTTTGGCGCTAAGCGCATTCAAATACACAGGCAACGTTGCGACAAGCGTTTTACCCTCACCGGTTTTCATCTCGGCGATATCACCGTTGTGGAGCACGATACCACCGATCAGCTGCACATCAAAATGGCGCATTCCCAGTACTCGATCACTCGCTTCGCGCACGAGTGCAAATGCATCTGGCAGAATGTCATCTAGAGTTTCTTTTTTGGCCAAGCGTTCTTTTAGAACTTCCGTTTGCTTTTTCAGCTCTGGTTTGGTCATTTTTTTGTATTTTTCGGTGAGATCATTGATCGTTACCACTCTTTTCTCAAGGGCTTTAAGAAGCCTTTTTTGCGGATCACCAAATACTTTTGTTAGCACCTTTTGTCGACTGACCATAGAAATATACCCTTGCTACTGAAATAGTCTGAAATTAACTGTTACTAATTATACCCCGTTTTGCGGCAATATAAAAGAGGTGAATTGGCAAGAATCTTGCTAAATACTAGGCTTCGCGGCCGTAACTACGCTTAAACCGCGCCAATACGCCACGTCGTCCGATGTGTGCAATATTCGTATCCTTGTATTTGTGTAGCTGAGCCGCCAATTTTGCCTCAACAATATCTAGTGCCGCAAGCACATTGACCGTCGTGTCCTTGGCAGTCAACTGACGATCAGGCACATTCAAAGTCACCTCAGCTTCGTATTTGTTACCATGATCACGATTTACTTCTTTTAGTAGCACATCAGCACTCGCGCTTTTGCGAGCGTGCCGTGGTAAGTAGCGATCCAATCTCCCTATCTTTTTGATGACGTACTTTTTGGTCGTTTCATCCAAGTCAAATTTGACTCCCGTGATGGTGATTGAATTTATCATTTGCTACCCTCCTTGGCCCGACAGACCATGCTTGGTTCGATACTCTTATTATAGCAAGTTTTAAAGAGTTTCGCGACCACCCAGATACTGGCGAAGTGCGTCAGGAATCGTCACATTGCCGTCTTTGTCTTGATAATTCTCGATAATCGCAATCATCGCACGGCCCAGCGCAAAAGCCGTCGCATCATTGGTATGAACCAATTCCATCGTTCCATCAGCCCGTTTTGTTCGAATTTTTAGATCACGCGCTTGGTAATCAGTCATGTAATCAGCCGTGTGTGTCTCACGATATTGATCTTGCCCAGGCAGCCAGGCTTCGATATCAACGCCGCGTGCATTTGGTTTGCCAATATCGGCCGTACACTTGGTGAGAACTTGGTACGGAATCCCGAGATGCTGCATCAAATGCTCCTGAATCGCAACCAATAATTTGTGCTCTTCCAGCCCAGTTTCGGCCGTGCTAAAGACTTCCATTTCCAACTTATCGAACTGGTGCATGCGCAAAATACCCTCGGTATCTTTGCCATACGTGCCTGCCTCGCGGCGAAACGACGTACTATAGCCCAAATAGCGAATTGGCAACATGTCGTCTGGTAGTATTTCATTCCAATACATCGTGCAAAGCGTATGCTCGGCGCTGGCATTCAACCACAAATCATCTTGCTCAATCTTATACGTCACTTCTTCGGCATTCAAACGCGCACTGGCCACATATGGTTCTGTTCGTAGCATCGCTGGCGGCAAGACTGGCACGAATGGTTTCGCCACCAAATTCAGGTCGTTTTCCTTGATAAGTTTTGCAATCACCTGCTCATCACCCAGCGTATTCATCACAAACTGAATGATTGCAAACTGCAATTGCACCAAATTACCCTTTAAATACGCAAATCGGCTGCCAGAAATTTTGGCCGCGCGTTGCTTATCAATCCAATCTTTCGGTTCGGCCAATTCATAATGTTGCTTAGGGGCAAAATCAAATCGTGGTTTATCACCAACCTGTTTGCTAACAACATTTTCATCTTCGGTTGCACCAATCGGAACATCGGCTGTTGGTTCATTTGGAATCGCTTTTAGGAGTGCGCCAAATGCTTCGTCAACCAGCCGAAGTCGCTCTTCAACTTCGCTAATTTCTGTCTTCAGCACCCGGCCACGCTCAACTTGCTGCTCGTCCGGCTTGCCACCTGCTTTTTTCATCGCATCAGCAATACTATTGCGCTCAGTCCGTAGCTCATCTGCTTTTTGTTGCAATTCACGGCGCTCGTCGTCTGATTTCAGTAGCGAATCAACATCAACCTCATAACCTTTTTGTTTCGAGAACTCTTTGACGCGTTCTGCATTGTCGCGTACATATCTAATATCTAACATGGTGTCATTATAGAGGAAAGATTGCGTTATTGGTAGTCCGCTTGATATTGACTTTACGATACATAAGTAGTATAATAGTAACAGCTTTTCAGAGTACCTACAACGAGTTTAGTAAGGAGCACAATGCACGACCCGAACTGGTCCTGTGATGAGGCCGAAAAGAAATCTTACTTTGGCTACATCTACATGGGTGGCCTGCGAGAGAAAAGCATAGGCCCGGCAATCGGACTTCTCCTCGGCACACTTACGGGACTCATGCTCGTGCTCAACTACCTGTCGAACACGATGAGACCGTCGGTGCCCTTGGCGATCAGTTACCTGATCGGTGCGGCCGTCCTGGGATACGGCATCGGACTGATACCGGTGATCGAACGCAGGAGGAATAAGTGGCTTCATTGCCACAGCAAACAGCTCTACCGTTAGTCCTGAAAAGTCGGCTCTGGTCATCGCGACCAGAGCCACTTTCATAGCCTGACGTTTTTACTCTGTCCGTAATGCTTCGATTGGATCTAATCGTGCCGCTTTGCGCGCTGGCAAATACCCCGCAACAATTGCGATAATCATCAGTGCGATAATCAACAGAATCATCGGAATTGGCTGGAAAACCAGAATACTATTACCATCACCTAGACTTAGCAGATTCGTAAGCCATGGATTAATTGATGTTCCGAGCGCCCAGGCAGCTCCCGACCCAATCACACCGCCCAGCAATCCAATCCAGGCCGCTTCGTAGCGGAACAGTCGTGCTACATCACGACGGCGCATGCCGAGGGCTTTCATCAGTCCAATCTGTTGAGTGCGCTCTAACACGCTGATATACTGCGTATTAATGATTCCAAACACGCTAGCGACAAGTGCCAAAACACCGAATCCAATCACAATGCCCTGCAAAGTGTTCACAATTGTAAACAGCAAATTCTGCAAATCCTTGGCTGTTTCGGCGGCATACCCTGCTTTTTCTAGTGCCGCTTTAACATCTTCTGCTTTGTTACTACCCGACGCTAGGGCCGTCACGGCAGTATATTTCTGATAATTATCAGTCCCTTTAGTCGTATATTCAGCAATTGAACGCGCCTGACTAGGTGAAATCTGCAAGGCCGTCCCCGCAGTCAGTGCTGTCGATGACTTTTTGGCCAGCCCACGAATAGTGAAACTAACGTCCTTTGTTTGGCCCTGGGTCAATGCATTCAACCCAGCCACTCCCTGTGTCGAGACAATCTGATTAATCTGATCTTGTGTTGGCGCGCTATTTGGTTTGGCGATCGTTAGTGTTACTTTTTTGCCAATCAAATTTGCGGCACTCTGGCCCAATGTCGCTGCAAACTGTTCTGGCATAATCATATCGTTATCACCAATCTGCGTTCCAAGGGACGGGATCGACCCCGCTGCAGTTTCGTTACGAATTGTCGAATCATAGGCATTTACTTCGGCTGTAAATTTCTTGCTATTACCCTCAACGGTCAAATATTTTGCACTTAATTGGTAGACAGGCCGAACCTGTGTCAGATCGCTTCGGCCAGCCAATTTATCAACATCCGCCTGAGTGAGCTGTTGGATTTTTGCCCCTCCACGCCCAGCCGTGGTCGTATTCGTACTATATTCATCAAGTCCACTACTCTTTTGGCCACCGCTAAAGAACGCTTTGTCCTTCACAATCAATAGCGCCCGCGGATTGATATTAGAGCCAATCAATTTATCAGCATATTCGCGCGAACCTTCACCTGCTGCTAGTGACAATGTCAGTGTAAATGCACCGACAGCAATCGCCAAACTCGTCAGCAATGTGCGAACCTTGGCATGGCGCAAACTACGCCCCGCACGTCTAATCGTATAACGCATTTTCATTACTGAATCCTCCTGACACTATGTTTTTTCGGTGCCAGTTTTTTGACTGGTTCAGCCGACTGAATTTTGCCATCACGAATACGAATTTGCATATCACAACGGGCTGCCAAATCCTCATCATGTGTCACGATAATCAGCGTTACCCCGTGTTTTTTGTTAAAGCTAAACAGCAGATCTTCAACAACCTGGCCAGTTGCACTGTCCAAATTCCCTGTTGGTTCGTCAGCAAACAAGATTTTCGGATCATTCACAATCGCCCGCGCAATTGCCAGACGCTGTTTTTGCCCACCAGACAAATCACGAGCTCGTGACCTTCGTTTATCTGTTAATTCGACTGCCGCAAGCGCCTTTTCGATTCGTTCTTTGTGCTCTTTTGCAGGCACATCAGCAATCTCAAGTAGTAAGCTAATATTGTCATAGCAGCTCTCATTGGCTTCAACAAAAAAGCTCTGAAAAATAAAACTCATTTCTTGTGAACGGAATTTATCAACTGCCTTTGATTTAAGCTTCAAAATATCCTGGCCATCAATAATAACTTCGCCCGTCTGCGGCCGATCTAGCCCACTCATGGTGTGCATTAATGTGCTTTTACCAGATCCACTCTTGCCAACAATCGCCACGCTCGCACCGCTTGGAATCGTCACACTGACATTATCGAGCGCTGTAAATAAATTCTGTTTTTTGCCATACGTTTTGGTAACTTGTTTTACCTCAATCATAAACCCTCAATTCTCTCCTAATTATAACCTGTCGCTTCGCAATGCGTCGATCGGATCTAATTCCGATGCGCTTCTGGCTGGGAATAATCCCGCAACAACGGAGGTAATCGTCAGGACAATCACTACCCCGAATGTGCCAAATAATGTAAACCTCATCAGTGTCGTTCCTGGGTCTAGCGCCAACCACATCACAATAAGTGGATTAAGTATCATCCCAATACCAAACGCTACGATCACACCAATCAAGCTTCCAGCTAGTCCAATCAATCCCGCCTCGATCTTGAACAACCGCCCGACCGCCGTCCGGTCCATCCCCAGTGCTTTCATAAGTCCAATTTCTTGCACGCGTTCCAAAACACTAATATATTGAGTATTGACGATTCCAAACACGGCTGTCACCACCGCCATAATCCCAAATCCAAACAACACCAGCTGGAATACTCCAACAAACTGATATAACGCCCCGTACACATCACCAGGTGTCTGCGCCACATACCCCAACTGTATAATTTGCTGCTTTACATCATCAATCGACGCGTTGGCATCCAATTGCGCATTGGCCGCAATGAATCTATTCTGCGCAAACGTACCTGCCACGACATAATCGTTCATCTGCCGCGCCATTGTTTGCGATACTAAAATCGACGACGGCACAAGCGCCAGCGACATCGTTGACTGCTGCGTCACCGCCCTGATTTTAGCCGTAAATGTCTTGGGTGGATTAGCCGGTTCTCCCTGATTAATGACCGTAATACTAACCGTTGCACCAATCGCCGATTGCGGCGTCGAAAAGCCCAACGCTTGACGATACCCATCCGGCAAAATTGCCTCATTTGCGTTCAAATTATCACCGCTGCCTGCAATATAAATTTGGCGAACGCCCGACCGTGTGACAGCAATATCGGCCTGATACTGCTTTTGTCCCGGCCGCGTTACATAGGCAGAATTAATCGTAAAGACCGGTTGAATAACTTCTACCCCACTCACAGCAGCTATCTTATCCAAATCATACTGATCAATCGGCTGAACCGATACTTTGTTAAATTTGAGCGTTGGGTTGCCTGTGTACTCGCTCGGACGGCTCGACGTTCCTTGATCATCCTGCTTTTTCAGCACCCAAAGTGAGCGGGCATCGGTGTTAGCCGTAATGATACGCTGCGCATATTCACCGCCACCCTGACCCATTGCAACCGCCATGGTCATCGAAAACGCACCGACCGCAATCGCGCTGACGGTCAAAATAGTTCGAGATTTGGCACGAACTAAGCTGCCTGTCGATCGCGCAACGACATCCTGTATTTTCATCGCAAAATCACCTTGCCATCATCAACCTTGTGCGATTTATCGATAATCGAATCAACTTTGCCGTCTTTGATAAATATCTGCATGTCGCATTTTTCAGCAAGTTCTTGGTCATGGGTCACAATGATTAGTGTCATTTTATAGGTTGCATTGCACCAAAACAGTAAATTTTCGATTGCCTCGCCCGTCAAACTATCCAAATTACCGGTTGGCTCATCAGCAAACAATATCCGTGGCCGATTCACAATCGCCCTGGCAATCGCCAAACGTTGTTTTTGCCCACCCGACAGATCATGCGCCTGTACCATTTTTTTATCAAATAGCCCGACTGCTTTTAAGGCCTCGTCAACAAGCGCTGCCCGTTTGCTTGCAGCCACACCCAAAATTTCCAGCGGTAAACTGACATTGTCAAAACACGTCTGATTCGTCTGCACAAAAAACGACTGAAATATAAATCCCATCGTCATCAATCGAAACAGATCAACTTCTTTTTGCGTTAGCTGCAAAATATCTTCGCCGTCAATCAGCACCTGGCCTAATTCCGGTCGCGACAGACCACTCATGGTATGAACCAGGCTTGATTTGCCACTTCCGGATTTGCCAACAATCGCCACGCTCGCACCATCGGGTACCTGGAAACTGACATTATCCAGCACCATGAAGCGGGTATGCTTCATGCCGTACGTCTTGATAATTCCCTTTACCTCAATCACTGCCGCCCATCCTGTGATGTGTTGCCACCCGTTCCCCTTGTTTTACTCCCTATATAGTATCACAATTTCTCTTTCTCAACCCAGGCGACGAACGCATTTATATAGGTCTGTAGCTGCTCTTGTGAGTCTTCGGTGACGTCACCATTTTCGTCTAATTTATGATGTGCCCCAGCAAAATAAAGTTCCGGCTGCCCCATCAGTTTAACGTTTAAGAATCCGCCAATATGTCGCAAATCCGACTGCGCCACGGCTGTGCCGACAGGTCCGCCAGTTGCACCAACGATACCAGTCGGTTTTTGGTTAAACGAATTATGTTGCCATGGACGGCTCGCCCAGTCGATCGCGTTTTTTAACACGCCTGGAATGCTGCGGTTGTATTCTGGCGTCACAAACAACACCCCATCAGCTGCTTCAACGATATCTTTCATGGCCTGAGCTTCGGCCGGAAAGTTCGCTTCCAAATCTTGGTTGAACAGTGGTAAATTGCCAATATCAACATATTCAAATTTCACATTTTCAGGTGCTAATTTCTCTAGATTATGTGCCAATTGTTTGTTTAGTGATTTTTCCTGCAAACTCCCTACAAATACGGCAATTTTTATCATTTTATTTTCCCCTCTTCATTAATACTATAAAAAGTATAGTATATATTGCTATACTTTTGCAAGTATTTTTTCTATACCTCTATCAATCCTTGACTTATCATCATTCTTATGCTAATAATATACATAAGATCCTAACAAAAATGAAAACGGAATCAAAACAAAAATGAAAAGCATGGAATTAGCATCAGCTCAGCCAGAGCCAGAATCAACACGAGAAGCTGACCTTAGAGCAATGGAAACACAGCCAGAGCCAGAATCCGATCCAAACAGTGAAGGCTTTACCCATGCAACTGACATGAGCCAATTCGAAGCAGAATTCGGTACAGAAAAATCAGCCGAAGCTGATGAATTCGATCCTAAAGTTGAAGCCGATCAGGCAATAGCTCGCATCAATGCAACATACCAAAAGATGCGTGAAGAGCTAGGGCTTCCAAGCGACAACACCAACACGGATGCAAAAGCTGAAACTCCTGAACCAGGTAACGCTCCTGAGGTAGCAAAACCAGGTAACGTATTCATCAAAAGTGGTGAGCAAGTCCAGATCAAAAAAGCATTCACCGATAAAGACGGCGACTGGGTTGTCTACAAAGATGACGCTACCGGACGAGTTATCACGACAAGAAACTTCTCGAACGAAGCCCCTGAAACAGCAAACCCCGAAGTACCTACGACCGGACGTCACCACGCTTCAGAAGAAGTAAACCAGGACGAACCAAATACAATGAATACTGACGGCAAAGATGTCGCCATCACCGGTCGTTACGTCGACAAAGCTGGCCTCAAATGGTACACCCACCTCAATGAATACGGTCAGGAAGTTCACGATCGCGACCGAACTGGTGATGCTCCAAATACTCCAGATCAAAATGCTACACCAGAGACGGATGACACAGCCGAAAATGAACCAGAGTTTGAAATTGATGGCCAAGTAAACGTCCACCGCACATCTGGTGACGTAGAAGACAACTGGCATGTTGAAAGCAAGGACAGTAATGGCAAATTAAAAGTTGTCAGTCATACCTACAAAAATGGTAAATACGTCAAATTAAGTAAGACGATCGACGCAAAAGAACTTGCATCATGGCAAGATAGCGAAGACATTGAAGATGATGAACTCGAGGAAACTCCTCAGTATAATCGCCGCTCTGCCCGTGCAACACAGTGGGCAGCAAATCGCGTACACAACAACACCAATATGGAAGGGACTGTTAAACGTCTCGACAAAATGGCCGAAAAATTAGAAGAAGAAAGCCTGACAAAACGTTCACGACGCGCACTTGGAAAAATTGGTCTTGCGACACTCAAATTCGGTTGGAAAAGTGTTAAACTTCCGTTTAAAGGCGCTGCCTTCGGACTAAACAAAACCTTCCGTGGTGTCGAAAAACTTTCCGACGCAATCCCCGACCCTGCCGAACGTGCCAAGCGAAAAGCTGAACGCGCAGCAAAACAACAAGAACAAGATGTGATCGATGGTATTGACGTTGTTAATGAAGTCCGTGATCTTGAGGCAGTAGCCGACAAAACTCGTGTCACCGACAAAGAAGCTGCTCATACAGAGGCAGATCAAATAGACGCCGTGGGCAAGATGCGACGCCAAGAAGAAGCACATCATATCCGTATGGATGCCCTCGAAAATAAAAGACGGCGCGCCCAGCTACAGCTAGGTACACTTGGATCAAGAAATCGATAAACCGAAAAGGATCATAAATTATGCAAGATTATATTACCAAAGAATACCTTATCAACCTCGGCATTAGCCTTGACGATCATGACATTGAATCACTCCTTACCCACCTCAACGAAACAGTCGAGGAACGCATCGGTGTCGAGATCGCCCAAAGCCTCAGCGACGACCAACTGGTCGAACTAGTAAAGTTACAGGAGGACGCTAGCGACGAAGAGCTCGCCAAATGGATCACCGCTCACGTCCCTGATTACCTCCAAATCGTCCAAGATAACATCGATATCGTAATCAGTGAAATCGTTGAAAACACAGACGACATCAACAAAGTAGCGTAGTTGACCGACATATAAAATAACCGCCTCTATGGGCGGTTATTTTATATGTCATGTTTTTACTCGAGTGTAACGTCTGGGTAAAGATCACGGGTGGTTTGGTCATATTCAACACGGAGTTGTGGAAATGGCACTCCCTCACGGGCGGTGACGCCTTCAAAAATCCAAAATAGGCGTTCGCTGTAGCTAAATCCGCAGGCTGGCGGCATGCCGTATTCCAGCATTTCGACAAAATCAATGTCCAGCATCATAGCTTCGTCATCACCTGCTTCGCGCATGGCTTGTTGTTCCATGAATCGGTTCAATTGATCGATTGGGTCGTTCAGTTCGCTAAAGTTATTGCCGAGTTCTGACCCTGCAATCACCGGCTGGAAACGCTGCGTCGTGCGTGGATCGTCTAGATTCGTTTTTGCTAGTGGACTCACGAACAATGGTGTATTGATTAGCCACACAGGACCAGTGACGTCTTTGCGGATATTCTTCCAGAGCTTGTCGATGCCGCGAGCTTTATTATCGGCCTTCTCTACCTCGAGGTTATTGTCCTTGAGAGCTTTTTGAACGTCCTCAATACTACATTCATAGATATCCAGACCATAACGCTTGTTGATTGTTTCGGCGTAATCCCAATGTTCCCACTCTTTGTCCAAATCGATGTCGAACTTACCAAGTTTGAACTGTGACGTGCCAAACGTTTCATGAAGCACATACTTCATCAGACCTTGCATGAATTCAATACCTTGTTTCCAATCGGCGTAGGCCCAGTAGAATTCCATGGCAACGTGCTCTGGTAGATGTTCATCGCTGTAGTTTTCGTTGCGGAATCGTGGGCCAAGATCGTAGACTTTTTCGAACCCAGCACCAAGCAAACGCTTGAGCGGTAATTCGTGGCTAATACGGAGGTAAAAATCCTGATCGAGCGCATCCATATGAGTCACAAATGGATTGGCATCAGCCCCACCTGTAGTATGTTCCAACACAGGAATATTGATTTCAATAAAACCGTTTTTATCAAGATACTCGCGAGTTGCCTGCCAAAACCGACTGCGACGAACGAAACGGTCACGAACATCAGTGTTGACGCTCATGTCGAGATAGCGACGACGAAGACGCTCTTCCTTGCTGGTAAGTTCTGTGGGGGTGGGACGAAGCGCTTTTGTCAGTAAACGCAGGTTTTTAACACCAATCGAAACTTCGCCGGTTTTGGTACGAATAACTTCGCCGGTTGCCTCGATAAAATCACCCGTATCAAGCAGTGGGAGTTGATCCATACCCAAAATTCCGGCGGCAGCGTCAAGTTCGGCCACATCTGGTGCATGGAGGAACAATTGGATTGAACCGGTGAAATCTTTGACGACGATAAACGCGAGTTTGCCAAATTTGCGGATACCCGTCACCCGACCTGCAATTGTTGCCGTTTGGCCTTCCATTTGATCAAATTTAGATGTAATATCAGCTGCATTATGGGTACGATGCGACTCGGCTGGGTATGGATTAATACCTAGTGCCTTTAATTCAGCTAATTTTCGTAGTCTCTCGTCTCTGTAATCTTGTAATGTTGCCATGCTCTTTTCAGTATACACTACTTTAAATAACAGAGGTAGCCAGAGATTATACAAAATGAAATAATTATGATATAAACCATCCATGAGATAAAATGCTTGTATTTAAATGCTCAACGTGGTAGTATGGGCTTATAAAATAAATCGTAATATAGCATAGATGGTATGGCAATGACAAACATTGAAACAGCCTCAAAAAAATTAACCTACGATGACACTCCTAACGAAGAGCGGACGCAGACCTCTCTGCCCCAAATAGAAGCGATTGTCGATGATGAGACAACGGACAATAAACTAAACAAAATTGGCGGAAGAGCGCTCGTTACTATAAAAAATAACGAGTTATACGCTCTTCCTTTTGATTTTACAGATGGATTTCAAAGTATATTTCCAGCCGGATTCGTTACCGAATCAGGCAGTGACGAAGCTGATTCAGGCAGGCACTCAATTGCAACCCGTCGACCTGGTCTTGCAAAAACTTTCGAAGGTGCCCAACAACTCGTTGATGAGCTACCTGAGCAAAGCCCCTATCGTAAGCACGCAATTGGCGCACTTGCAATGTACGAAATGTTTACTGAACATGATGCAACAAAGGCACAAGGACTCGCGGATAAGCTTGATGCTAACGCAACTAAACTAGATGTGTTAAATAAGATTGAGGTGAATGCCGTCATACCAACCGAGGCGTTGATAGAAGATATACGAAAAACAGCCAGTAGCATACGCGAAGCCGAGGACATTAGTCCGGTTGCCGTCAGAGTATTGCACGATGCAGGTGAAATCTTACATGACCCAGAGTTAATAGCCTACTCCGAGCAAGTAAAGAACGATAAATACAGTGATGAGCATGCGCCCACCAAAGTAGCTGCTTAGCCTACTTTAACGATTTCGTAGCTGATTGCACCTTTTGGTGTTTTGATAGAGGCATTGTCGCCTACTTTTTTGCCCATGAGCGCGAGGCCGATTGGTGATTCGTTGCTAATTTTGCCTGCAATTGGGTCTGCTTCGACAGGACCTACCACGTGGTACGTCACTGTTTTTTGGCCTGTTTTGAGTTCGACTTTGCTGCCGAGTGAGACTTTGGAGCTGCGACTCACTGAAATAATCTCTGCATTCAAAAGAACGTCTTCGATTTCGGCAACACGACTTTCAACCAAACCCTGCTCTTCGCGAGCAGCGTCGTATTCGGCGTTTTCGGTCAAATCGCCATAGTCACGTGCTTCAGCGATTTTGTCGGCAATCGCACCGCGACGGCTTTTTAGTTCCTCGAGTTCTTTCTCGAGTTCTTTTTTGCCATCAGCAGTGATTTGGAATAATTTTTTCATATTTTTTGTCCCTCAAATTTCATTATAAAAAGTGCTTACTAGGCACCTCTCTCGCAGTAAGTCTTTTACGATTTATTTAGTGTACCAAGCAGCTGGTCACGTGTCAATATCTCGGTTTCGCCACTGGCACGAACAGTGTATTCATAGGTACTATCTGCAATCAAACGGTCACTGACAGTAACACGATACGGAATTCCCATTAGTTCGGCATCAGCAAATTTGGTGCCTGGACGCTCGTCACGGTCATCGTAGAGCACTTCAACCCCCTGCCCAGTCAGTTCATCGTACAATTCATTGGCGTGTTTAATCGCGTCATCACCACCAATACGTACCAAATACACTTTGAATGGGGCGATATTTTCAGGCCAAACCATGCCCTTTTCGTCGGCAAATTTCTCGACGATCACCCCCATGACGCGAGTAACGCCGAAACCATACGAACCAAGATGAACAAATTGCTCTTTACCCTCAGCATTGGTAAATTTGAAGCCTGTTTGCTCGCTTTTATGAGTCCCAAAATTAAAGATATTACCTACCTCGGCTGTTTTAACCTTTTCGAGTTCATCGCGCTGAATGCCAAGTTTGCTTAGAGTCTCGTCATTGAGCACTTCTTCGTTGATGGCAATATTTTTCTCGCGGTGAAGATAAATAACGTCCTCACCAGCCTCGCAAATTGTCTGAAATTCGTGACTAAACTGCGTAAATGCACCACCGCTGGCAAAGGTAACATAGGTATCATCACCAATCCCTAGACGGTCATAAATACGGTTGTAAGCATCGATTGTCGCGTTATAAAAGGCCTCGTGTTGATCGGCATCAATACTACATGAATACATATCTTTCATGACAAATTCACGGCCACGCATAATCCCGCTTTTGGCACGAAGTTCATTGCGCAATTTGGTCTGGAATTGATAGACATTGATTGGTAAATCTTTGTAGCTTTTCAGATACTGTTGCATCATTTCAATGATCGATTCTTCGTGTGACCAGCCAAATCCTACCTCTGTATCATCTTTCAGCTTCGATTTGAACCACACATCAACCACTTCGTCATCCCAACGACCAGTTGTTTCCCAAGTTTCCTTTTTTTGCAGACTACTCATGATGAGTTCCTGACCACCAATTGCATTCATTTCTTCGCGTACAATCTGTTTGATGTTTTCTAGTACTCGTAGTCCTAACGGCGTATAGGCATAGACACCTGCCATGACCTTGTAGACAAATCCAGCGCGAATCAGCAGCTGGGCATTCTTGGACACCTCATCGGCAGGCGCGTCTTTGCTAGTTCTGGTAAATAGATCGCTTACTCTCATAACTTGCCTTATTATACCCTATCCACCCATCAATAACATTGGTGCAACAAATACAGCATAGAATGCCACGGCGTTTTTGAGCATATGTAGCAGCACTCCGGCCCAAATACTGCCAGTGATACTACGAAGCGTACACAGGATAACACTCAGCGAGAACGTATCAATAGCGACGTTCCACTGTAGATCGCCGCCGCCTAATAAATGAGCCGATCCAAAGAGCAAACTGGTCACAAGAAGCGCCGGGATAACAGATACGGAATTTTGGAGTTTGCCATACAGATAGCCACGAAACAGAACTTCTTCGGCCAGCGGCGCAATGACTACTAACGTAATGAATGCCAGGGTGTATTCATAACGATGACCAAGCGCATGGAACCCAACATTCTGCGCCTGATCGATGGGAAAATGTGGAATTATCCAGATGACAAGCGACGACAGGGCCGACCATAAAAGCGCATAGACAATAAATCCAAGTGGCGACAGTGCGATATCAGCCCAACTTGGGAGACGCTGCAGCCCAATGACTTCAAGATTGGTTTCTCGTTTGTAAACAACATATGGCACACCTATCACAATGGCGAGTGTGCATATGTAGACCAGACTGGCGACAATCGTCTCGACAATTGCTGGGCTGGCGATTCCAGACATGGGAATTTGCAGCACATCACACAGCCACACGATAGCAGCAACAATTAGCTGCGCTGCGATGAAACTTATCGCTACCCAGAGTGGCAACCATAGCAACATTGCCCATTTACGTTTGTTTTTCAGGGATAAATCTGATTGATCGAGTGTTTTTGCAATCACATGACGAGCAGCATCAGATTTGTGCTGAATATGATGGCCGTGCAGTTTATTTGATGATTTTGCTGACATCTGCGAAGGTCACCAAGACGATGAGCGTCATTAAAGTTAGAAAACCGGCGGCTTGAATACTTTCTTCACGTTCTTTGGTAAGTGGTCGTCTCATTAGTCGGAATAGTGCCATCGTAAACCAGCGGCCGCCATCTAGAGCTGGAATTGGGAGGACATTCATAACAGCAAGCGTCAGTGATATGATAGCCGTCAGGAATACCAGCTGTGTCATGCCCTCGCGTTGGGCAGCTGGAAAAATCACCCCTAAAATACCGACGGGACCGGCCACACTTTGCTGAACAGTACTTATTTCTTGGCTCCCGGCTTTTTTGACTTGTGGGTCGCTGCTAAATTGTGCAGCGATGCCTTTGCCGAGGTTAGCCACCATGTCACCAAGTCCAGAAAATGTCAGAGCTGTCAGTTGACCAGTCGTGACGACACCAACAATCGGTGCCGACCAGGTCGCGTGGATAGTGCTAGTTTGGCCAGAAGCAATCCCTAAGTAGCCTTGCCCACCCCCGTCATCGGGGCGCAATGTTGTCGTTGCGGTATGTTCAACACCGCCACGGTTGTAAATTATTTCGACTTTTTGAGATTTGTGGGACTTGGTCATAACCGTCAAATCATCAGGGGTCGCAATCGAACTTCCGGCGAATCTGACTAATTTATCACCTGTTTGCAAACCGGCCTTTTCTGCTGGACTTCCCTTGCTGACCTGTGCTACTTCAACAGGTTGACTACTGATTTTGGTATCGCTTGGAATGCTAAATTGGTTTGGAAGGATTTTTGGCAGACCTGTTAGTGCCAGAATCGTCAGCAGAACTGCCGCTGTCAGCCAGTTGATAAGCACACCGGCTAGTAGGATCTTGGTTTTTTGCCAGAATGTCGCTGCGCCGTAGTCGCCTTTTTTGTTAGCTGAATCGTGCTCGCCCTGTAATTTGACAAACCCACCAAGTGGCAGCCAGTTGAGCGTAAACAAAACACCATTTTTGAGTTTCTTGCTCCAGGCACGTGGTGGGAATCCAATGCCAAATTCCTCGACAACAACGCCATTACGACGCGCGACGATCGCATGTCCTAGTTCATGAACAACTACCAAAAAGGCAAGAATTAACAGTCCCACTATTACCCCAAAAACAAGCTCCATCAACCCTCCAGATTATCAGTCATTCTATGTCTGTTACCAGTATACAACAATTAGATCGTCAGAATATCTTTTTCTTTGGCACGGAATGTGGCGTCGATTTTATCCTGATATTCAACCACTACTCTGTCAATTTCTTTCTCGACGGCTTTCAGATCATCTTCGGACAATTCTTTGGCATCTTTTTTGCGTTTAGCGTCTTTGAGTGCATCTTGGCGAATGTTACGGAGGGCGATTTTGGCTTCTTCTACCTTTTCACCTGTCTGTTTGACAAGCTGCTTGCGCCGATCCTCAGTCAGCGGTGGAATTGGCACGCGAACAACGCGGCCATCATCGGACGGATTAAGTCCGAGTGACTGATCGTTACGAATCGCTGCGGCAATCGCCTGAATATTACTTGGGTCAAATGCGGTGATTTGAAGCAGTTGCGGCTCTGGCGCTGTAATATTAGCCGCTTGGTTAAGTGGCATTTGTGTACCATACACTTCAACCTTGATGCCGTCCAACATTGCTGGATGTGCACGACCAGTGCGAACTTTACGCAGTTCATCTTCGAAGTGCTCGAGCGCACCCGCCATTTTTAGTTCATAGGGATCTGTATCAAACATAGTTTCATTGTAGCATTATCCCACCTAACAAAAAACCACCTCTTATGGTGGATACACAGCGAACAAGTTGAGTGCCCCGAAGGAGCATTACCGAGGGGCCTCGGGGCAGCTCAACTTCGGGAATGAAAGAATACGGACTACCAGACTCGAGACGGTCGCACCCATGCCGACTGCTCAGAGGTAACATCGACGCGCTTCACGCCGAATCGCAAAGTTCGCCGCCACCATGACCGCCCTATTGGCAACACCAGGAAAGAGAATCTTTCTTCGTTACCCCGGATGCGTAAGACAGTGACCTCCCAGCCCAGAATCTGCGCACTACTTTTGCCCTCCAGAATAGGAGCGGTCATAAAACGAGGCTGATGCTCTGTCGTCTCACCCAAGTCCATCCAGATTGCATCAAGACACCACAGATTGATTGGCTGCCGACTTTCGCACGCCTCCTTAACCTCCCGAAACACCGGGAGAAAGAAAAGCGGCCCATCGATACGCTCGTGCGCACCTCTAAGTAGCGGGTTTGTCACATACACACGATTTAACATGTCGTTCCTTCTAACTTCGGTGCAAAATGATTTTTGCAGTCATCCGTTGTTCTTTTAGTATTGAACTACACCCCTAGTTATTCCGCAAGCATAAGAAAAACCGGCCTGGAATGGCCGGTTTTTCTATAGCGAAACTTTTTACTCAGTCACGCCAAGTTCGATACGCTTGAACTGTGAAACACGAATGTTTTCACCACTCTTGGCGATCTGTTGTTTGATGCGCTCGCCGACAGTCATACTGTCATCAAGAACAAAGGTCTGTTCTGTCAGGACTTGCTCGGCAAAATGCTTTTTGAGCTGACCTTCAACGATCTTTTCGGCCATTTCTGCTGGCTTGCTTTTGAGGGCATCGCTTTCAAGCAGTTCTTTTTTCTTGGCTTCATAATCCGCAGCTGGAACATCCTCGATTGTTGGATATTTCGGTGCCATTGCAGCGATTTGCATCGCCATTTGGTGAGCAAATTCCTTGAATTCTGGAAGACGTGCAACAAAGTCAGTTTCACAGTTTACTTCGGCGATAACACCGATACGGTTGCTGTGTACGTAGCTTTCGATCAGACCTTCGCGAGTTTCGCGGTCACCTTTTTTCTCGGCTTTGGTAATGCCTTTTTTGCGCATAGCTTCGAGCGCCTTGTCAAAATTGCCATCTGCTTCGGTAAGTGCTACCTTGGCATCCGTCAGACCAACACCAGTTAGTTCTTTTAACTTTTTAATGTCTTCGATTGATACGCCCATCTTATTTCTCCTCTTTTTTAGCGACACCAGCACCTTCTGCGACTGCGGCGGTGAAGTAATCAAGTAATAATTGTACGCCTTTGATAGCGTCGTCATTGCCAGGAACAACGTAGGCAATTGGGGTTGGGTCGGCGTTGGTATCAACCACACCGACGACTGGAACGCCCAATGTTGCTGCTTCTTTGACAGCATTTGCATCAGTGATAACGTCGATGACAACGATAGCACCAGGTTTGCCATTAAGGTTTTTGATACCGCCGTATTTCAGGTTCAATTCGTCGATTTCTTCCTGGAAACGCTGCACTTCGAGTTTGGTGTGGCGTTTTTCTAGGTCACCAGCTGCCATTCGTTTTTCAAGATCTTTGAGTTTCTTGATTTGCTGCGTAACAGTGCTAACATTGGTCAACATACCACCAATCCAACGTTCGGTGACGTATGGTTGGCCAGCTTTTTCGGCTGCTTCACGGACGATGTCTTTGGCTTGTTTTTTCGTCCCAACAAACAAGATTTGTTTGCCACTTGCAGCCGTTTTAGTCAGGAATGGCAGTGCCTTTTCGAGACCTTCAACGGTTTTGACCAAGTCAATGATGTGACTTTCCTGGCGTTTGCTATGAATGTATGGCGCCATTTTAGGGTGCCAACGGCTCGTTTTGTGTCCAAAGTGAACACCAGCTTCGAGCAAAGCTTTAATATCGACAGTAACTGCCATAGTTTTTACTCCTTGTTCCTCACCCGCGTCCCTGAAGGTTTCAGGAGTTTGTGACGCGAGTTGTGTCGTTAATAATTGTTACTCACTTAATGTAACAGATTAAATACCGGGGGTCAAGCGTGCCTACCCTGCCGATTCAAATGCCATGTCATTCCCACGCAGAAGAACGACATATTTATCCTTGAACTTCGGCCGATCACAACTCTCCTGCTGCATTGCGGCAATTTGTCGTCTCAGCGACTCATCCTGCTCTTGTTTTGACTTACCACTAAATGAATGTTCGCTACCATTGACTCGACTGAATCGTTCGTCCGACAGACGAAGGCTTGCTGCCGCACCACCAAATACTTTTTGAGTTAAAGCATCTTTTCCGGCATCGGAGACAAACGCCTCACCATCTTTAGGAGCCTGAGAATTACCCGCTCTCCCTCCGGTATTGTAATCGTAGTCCATCACCTCCGTCCCTGGATAGCCTCGCCCAGAACCATGATCAATGAGGCTGTCTGCAACGAATTGCCCGGCATGTTCCATGCCTTTTTCACCAAGTATGTGCGCCCTGTTCAATGCATCAATGTCTCTCTGAAGATAGATAATTTTAGAGGTATTCCCATTATCTGAGGCCATGCCAGCTCCGAAATTGTATTGATAATCTTCACCTCGATCTCTGTCACGATTGTCTGCATAGAACGTCCTGTCGATTCCACTCTCGCCCGGCATATTATCATCTGCACCTTGGTTGTGATACCAGTCATCACCTGTCACCGCATTGACCGAATCGTGAATCGCGATTTTATCACGATGGCCAGATTCCGATTTCAGTGAAGTCTCACCATATCGTCCTCCGCGAGCATATGGCGTCACTTTGATGACCTCCGCGAGCGGCAATGCGACAGTCCCACCAAGATGGACACCCTCGTCCGCCTTGCCATTGTAGGCTGCCTCCTTGTAGCTATCAGTCATAAACTCTTCACTAAAATGAACCGATTGTGAGTGGCCTTCCACGTCCATGGTCACTGCACGGTAATCACCTTTTGTGCGTGATTGATTGGCACGAGTACCTAGCACAAAACCATCAACGGCGAGCTCACTTGCATAAGGAGTATTGTGGAATAACAGCTGACCCGCCTGGCGGGCGTCTTTCCAGAACATCTTGGTCGTATGGTCATGACGCTGCTGAACAATCTCAGCGTTCATAGCGACTGAGCTTACTTTTGGCCCCAATGTATTCTTTCGCCATTCTTCTGCTTTTTCACTGAGCTCAACAACCTTCTTGAGTTCCTCTTCGCCGATCGTCGTTTGTCCCACGGCACACTCATCGTAAAAACCTTTTAGTAGTCCGTCGAGTCGATACCCGACACTCTTCGTATTTTCATCTTCAAGTCGTTCGACAAACTCAACAAGTTTTTTCTGCAAACCCGCAGCCTGGATACCACTTTCGCTGCCCGAAAGTGCGTCGAGATCCACGCTTCCACCCGAAAAGACTGTTTCGAGAACCTGTTTGGTTTTTTCATGGTCATTGTAATAATCCTTGATTGCCCCACGCACCTCGGGTGTTGCCTCAAACTCACAGGCGGCAACGGCTTTCTCGATGCGTGCTTGATTGTGCTCGTGGATTTCAGCAAATGCTTCTTCGGTAGATCGGTGCTCTTTAGCCTCGTTATTATTGTGCGTATCGAGATCATGAGCTAGCACTTCCGCCACCGAATGATTCGTTACCGGCAAGTGTGCGTTGAGCTGGTCAAGCCAGGCGATTCCATCTGTCACTATATCGGGATGATTCTCCTCGAATCTGCGCACGGGATTGTCTTCGGATGAAGTACGCTGCCCATCTGCTTCAAGTGCCGCAGCAGTAAAAACACCGAGTGCGTCATCTGGTGAAAAATCTGGGTTGCCCATCGCCTTTTCTTCAACCTCACGCACCAATACATAATCAGTTGCCGCAACCGCATCGGGTGAGCGAGAGTCGACACCTATCTGTTCCGCAACATCACCTTGCATCTGATCAATAGCGATGCTCAGCTCTTCAACTCGCTCATCACCCGTTTCTCCACCCCTATTATGACGATCGAGATAGGTATCTATCGTCTGCAGGCCAAGACCACTATAAGCTTCGGGATGTTTGCGACGGTCTTCCCGCAGAATTTCATCAGTCACATCACCCCTTTGATGAGGATATTGATGTTCGTGTTTTGGAAGTGTATCTATCATGTTTGTGTTGATTACTTTTCTTTACTATACCCCAGGAGTGACCTCTATACAATAAATATCAAGACAAAACGTAATCGTGATGGTATACTCATGACATTATGAAGAATATTTTCCGCATTGTTGCCAATCGTATATCAGTCTGGACAGGTTCTGCCTCCGTTTTCCTGGGTGCAGTTGTCGTTGTTGTCGTGTGGGCGTTTACTGGACCACTGTTTCACTACTCTGATACATGGCAATTAGTGATCAACACCGGTACAACAATTGTTACCTTTTTGATGGTATTTTTGATCCAGAACACCCAGAACCGAGATGGCAAAGCCGTTCAACTGAAACTAGACGAATTGATTCGTGCCACCAAGGGTGCGCGCAACCAATACGTTGGCCTAGAAGACCTGAGCGACACTGATCTGACCGAACTTGATAAAGAATTTAAAGTACTTATCCAGAACCCAAGTACCCTGCGCGCAATGCACAAACTTCACGAAAAAATCGAAATGGAACATAGTCGTCGTTCATCACTGGCTGGTATTTTACACATCCCTGGTGCATCACCAGATAATAATGGCTCCTCGAAGTCATAACACCCCTTTGACTTTTGATCCCGTATCCGTTACAATCATACGGATATGAAAAGCAGTATACACCCAACATCATACCGTCCAGTCGTATTTAGCGACGATGTGGCGGGGTTTGCCTTTTTGACTCAGTCAACTGCGCAAACAACAGATACCATCAAGTGGGAAGATGGCAACGAATACCCACTCGTTAAAATCCACATTAGTTCAGCCTCTCACCCGTTCTTTACCGGTGAAGAAAAGATCATCGACACCGAAGGTCGTGTCGACCGATTCAAGGCTAAATTTGCCGCTGCAGAGGCTCGCAAAGAGCAACTTGCAAGCAAAGCTAAAAAGCTTAGTGCTCAAAAAGCTAAAAAAGCTGATAAATAGCGCAGTTACACAAAAGAGGTCGCTAATTACGCGGCCTTTTTTGTTACAATAAAGACAACATAAGGAGTTACTCATGAATCCAGAACAGCCAGTTAGTACACCACCGCAAGTTACCGCAGTCGAACCGGTCAAGAAACGTAGTATTCGCCTTCCAATTATTCTGATGGTCTGGCCGACAGTTGGTATCATTTTGTCCATAGTTCTGTACGCAGTTGTCAATCTCATCGCTAGCAGCGCTGCACCAGCAGCTCCTGTGGACGGTGAACTTTTTGCTCAACAAAACCCCCTCCAGACTACCGCTAATGTACTCTTATTTCTCGTAGGTGGGCTGTCTGTAGCTTTGGGACCGATTAGCTTTATTGCTGGGCTTGTTTTGCTCATTATAAGATTGCAAAAAAAATAGCATGCCAAAGATTAGCCTGAATATCGATGAGCTGACTGCCGAGAAGAAAGAACTTGGTGAGTTTTTGGCGTCACCTACTGCATATAGTGATCCAGAATATACGGCCAAGAATAAACGGCTGACCGAACTTGACGCTATTTTGGAAAAAGCTCATCTGCGCGAAACCCTAGAACAACAATTAGTAGAAGCTAAAGAACTAGCAAATGGCAGTGATGAACTAGCCGAACTGGCGAAATCTGAGGTCAGCGAAAACGAGGACAAATTAGTAAAACTTGAGGATGAGTTGTTCTTGATGCTCGCACCTCGCGATCCAAACGACGAGAAAAACGTGATTATCGAAATTCGGGCCGGTGCTGGCGGTGATGAGGCAAGTTTGTTTGCCGCCGAACTCTATCGTATGTATTTGCGCTACTGTGAAACGCACGGTTTGAAAACAGAGCTGATGAGCGAAAGCGCCAACGATACTGGCGGCTACAAAGAGGTTGTCTTTAAAGTGAGCGGCGATTCTGTCTATGCAAAACTCAAATTCGAATCAGGTGTTCATCGTGTACAGCGTGTTCCAACCACCGAATCACAGGGCCGCATTCATACCAGCACCATCACTGTTGCTGTTCTCCCCGAAGCCATCGAGACTGACATCGAAATCAATACAAATGACCTCAAAATCGACGTCTACCGCGCCGGTGGGCATGGTGGCCAGTCCGTTAATACAACTGATAGCGCCGTGCGTATTACTCACCTGCCAACAGGATTGGTTGTGACAAACCAAGACGAGAAATCCCAGATCAAAAACAAAGAAAAAGCAATGAGCGTGCTACGTTCACGTCTGCTACAGGCAAAGATTGATAAAGAGAATGCCAAATTGGACGCTGAACGACGCGGGCTGATCGGAACTGGTGACCGTAGTGAAAAAATCCGTACGTATAACTTCCCCCAGGACCGCATTACCGACCACCGCATCGGCTACAGTCGCAGTGCAATCCCTGCAGCCATGAATGGTGATATTGACGATATAATCGAGCATTTACAGGCATATGAACGAGAACTTGCCGCTGCTTCAGCCTCAAATTAAAGATTGGTTGCGCGATGCAACCGCGCAACTCGCTGGTATTGGGATTGAGTCTGCGCGTCTGGATGCTGAGATTATTTTGGCACATACAATTCGTCGTCCGCGAACATATTTGCACGCGCATGATGAGGATGAGATTGACTCTCGCCAGCTCGAAATCGCCAACGCTAGGTTAGATCTACGGCTGGATCACACACCAATCGCGTACATCATTGGGCACAAGGAATTTTATGGCCGTCGGTTCAAAGTGACGACAGCAACTCTCATTCCCCGCCCCGAATCGGAGACAATGATTGATATTTTGAAAGATATTGTGCCGAACAATCTCTCACTTCTTCCCCAAGCACTACGGGTTGTTGATGTTGGCACCGGTAGCGGCTGTTTGGGTATTACCGCCAAGCTAGAACTCCCAGAATTGGACGTTACGCTACTGGATGTAAGTATCTATGCGCTCAAGATTGCCGAGCAAAATGCCGACAGTATGGAGGCAAATGTTCAATTACTCCGAAGTAATCTATTGGAAAAATACCCATTCGAACCTGATATCATCCTTGCCAATCTGCCTTATGTTGACCCGCAGTGGGATGTTTCACCAGAGACAGAGGCTGAGCCATCCGAGGCGTTATACGCCGGTAACGGTGGGCTGACGCTGATCAACAAACTAATTACTCAGGCCGAAAGTCGCCTCAAACAAAATGGGGCACTTTTACTCGAAGCCGACACTCGTCAACACATTGCAATCACAAAGACAGCTAAAACCCACGGTTTCGTAGTCAGCGAAATCCGTGGGTTGATCATCTATCTTGTAAAGAATTAGCTACTGTTGTGGCTGGTAAGCTGCTAGTGTCACGCGTACGGTTGATGTTTTGCCACCACGCAAGATTGTCAGTTGAATGGTGTCACCTGGCGCATATTCTGCCACCAAACTCGATACACTTCCCTTGTCGCCAACATCGATATCATTAATCTTGGTAATGATATCTTTGTCCTGCAAGCCCGCACTTGCTGCAGGGCTGCCCGCAATGACGGCAGGTGAATTGCCATTTGCAACAACATATGCACCTTGTTTGATTGGTAACTGGTACTGGCTCGCAACATCAGGTGTGATCGTAATGTAGTTAACACCAATGTATGATCGCTTGACCGTTCCACTGGCAAGGACGCCTTTGAGCATGCCTTTGACGGCATTTATCGGAATCGAGAAGCCAATACCGTTGGCGTTAGACGCGAGTGCCGTATTGATACCAATTACCTGCCCTGAAATGTTCACCAGTGGACCACCGGAATTACCCTCGTTGATTGCAGCGTCTGTTTGAATCAAATCTGTCAGTGTTTCGCTGCTAGATGCTGGTGAACCATCAATGCCAGCCGTGACCGAACGACCAGTCCCAGAAATAATACCGCTCGTCACACTATTTTGATATTGGCCAAGTGCATTACCGATCGCAACAACCTTTTGGCCAATTCGGATTGAGGTCGAATCGCCTAACACAGCTGATTTCAGTCCACTGACACCGTTGATTTTCAAAAAGGCAATGTCATTCAGGGGATCAGTTCCAACTACTTTGACATCTGAATGGGTGACACCATCTGACGTGACAATACTGAATGTCTGACCGCCTTGAACAACATGTTTATTCGTCAGTACATAGCCATCCTGACTGATGATGATTCCCGTGCCTGCACCTTCTTGGGTGCCTGCGCCGCCAAAGTATGATACTGTTTGGGCTTTCGTAAGAACCGAGACGACACTTGGGCCAACCTTAGTCGCAACCCCTGAAATATCTTCTTCTTCCTGTGTAACAATTTTGTTACCATCCCCAGCGCTACTACGACTCATCGAGGTAAGTGATGGCTGCAAACTACCCGCCAAATAGCCCCCAAGAACGCCCCCTGCCAGACATAAAACAACAGCGATGATAATAAGTGCAACATACTTGTGCGATCGTCGTGACCTGGATATTGATGTTAATTCAGAGATTTTTTTGTCGTTTTGTTCATCAGTTTTCATAAGTTACCCACTTTCCCCTTTGATTTTATACTTCCCACCTGATAGTAGCCTTAGATCGTACCGATATGTATTTGATTGAGTGGCGTAAATAGAAGCGCCGCAATAATACCCAGAGAAAACAGAGCTGGAAGAAAGATGTCAACCGAGCGAACAACACCATGTTGCTCATATGATGCATAGCCTCTTTCTCCTAGGAAACTTAGTGCTAAGGCAATCAACGCAACTTGCGGAAGTCTAAAACCCGCAATAAATGGCAAGCTATAGGCAATTGTCCAGTGGTAGGTCAGCCAACCAAACTCTGCAAAGAGGAGTCCCCAGATGAAGCTAAGGAGCGTTAATTCTTTCTCTGAATAAGCAACGAGCACGTGCCTGGCCGCCGAATACCCGATTACCCACATAGCCACGACAACCAATGATGAAGGCCACTCGTACGACATAATATACAATGCCGAGACGCCGACAAACACAGCAACACCCGCCTGAAGTACGACGAGCATTCGACGAGTTCGTGGTTTGAGGATCAGTAGCCACAAAAGATAAAGGACAGTAAGGACAATTTGTATAGGAATCGCACTCGCGCCTCCTACCGTGCCAGCAAATGAAAGCAGCACCACAAGGCTTAAACTGACAATCAAATCAACCGTATTGGCTTGAACATGCGCAAACCAGTAGCGTGGACGGACAGCCAGCACTCGCCACTTGCTCAGCAAGATCAACGCAAAAGCCGGAAGCGGTGAATCAATTGCCCACACAACAGCTAAAAGCGCCATGGCAAGGCCAATATTCAAAAGTATATAGACTGTTTCGCTCAATAAAGAACGACGTTTAACGGCTCGTAAAAAATCCATAAGCTTCCATAAGTATAGCACATTAAAATGCCGATAACGGGGTGATTTTGTGAGAACTAGGCGCTATTTTAGAGTGACGATGAACTATCTGAACTGTTGGCTGATTTGGCAATTGTACCGACAATAACGACAAAGGCGGTGTCACCTGTGACAGTAAATGGTGGTTTAGTGGTCAGTGGTGTCACACCATAGATTTCTTTCAGTTTCGCCGCTGTTGCGGTCTTGGTCTTGTCGATTTGGTAGATTGTTACCCGACCGTAACTACCATCTGGTGCATTAGCAATTGGGCCCATAAGGAGGCCCTGTTTGGCTAATTTATCGGACTCAACCTGCGCTGCGCCTGCAATACTCGAACCATTCATCACAACCACTTTCGCTTCTTCTCGGGTCACCGGATTGCTGGAAAGTTGTTTCTGAATGTATGCCTCCAGTGGTCCATAGACGTATGTACCGGCTGCAGGATGAACGACACTCTGGCCATCAACATTACCTGTTGTCATCATAGGGGTGTCGCCGTCAATCAAACTGATTGATTGAATACTGTCGCTCGGAATATTCTTGGCAAGATCAACCAGTGTACGAATTTCTTTGGCCTCAAATGTGGTACGTAGATTATTGCCAAGTGAGTCAATAATCCCTGTTACTTTACCAAAATCCGTAATGACACCCGTTGAAACGGCTTTTTCACGAATAGCTTTGATAATTTTTTGTTGGTTTTTCTCGCGGTCAAAGTTAGATTGCTCAAACCCATAGGTCGGAGCAGCGTCACCGCGCGCTTGTGCCAAGTAGAGAGCGTGTTCTGCATCCAAAGTGGCAAGGCCATTTGGATAATCGATGAAATGACCGGCTGGTGGACAGCGCTTTAACACCTGTGCCCTACTCACCTTACGATCGCCGACACCACACTTCCAGTCAAAGTTACTATCCATCTGACCACGTGGATCACGACTTTCAATATTGACGCTAATAGTCCCACCAACTGCATTCACTAGATCACGCATAACGGTGTAATTAACATTTACCCCGTATTGAACATCAAGTCCTAGAATTCCACCGACAAAATCACCAGTTTTACCAAGCGCTGTTCGGGTTGCGTTAATGTCTTTTGGATTACCGCCTACACAGCTAAAGTAACTATTGATTCTTCCCTGGTAGCCAGGATCACAGGCCTGACCATATTTGACATATAAGTCCCGCGGAATACTAATCATGTAGGCATTCTTTTTATTCTGATCAACACTCAGCACCATCATAGAGTCGGTCAGGTTGCCCGCCTGGTGACCAGGGTCGTCTTCGGAGGTACCAAGGATCAATATGTTTGTCCGTCCACTTGTATCTTGTTTCAAAGGTTGGTTCTGTAAAATATCAAAGATATTACCCTGAAAGATATTGCCGCTCGCCATCAATGTGCGAAAACCGACATAGGCACCTATTCCGATAGCGACGACAACAACCAGAATAACCACCCACTTAATAATCTTTTTGATCTTACCAAATGAAAATGGGTGTTTGCGACGATGTATCTCGTGCGCTTCAGGCTCGTCGATGCCACGGAGTGATTCGTCAATTTCCGATCGACTAATACCACTACGTGTCTCAGGTTGCTTAGCCACTTCGGCAGGTTTCACCAGAGGTTTGGGTGTTCCAATCTCACGACGAGGCGCCTCTCGCGCTTCGGGGAGACGATTAGTAGCACTCGGCAATTCGCCCAGTGGTGACCCCGCACGGCGTGGCACAAAACCATCTAGTGAGTGTTTTTGTCTCGTCATAAATACTTATTCTACTATACAGAACTTTAGGTGACATTGGAATTCCAAAATCTTTATGGTTTTTTAGAGAGAGCCTTTTCGTGGACGTTCAAACCATGTATAGTAAACGAGATGGAAGCTTCATTTTTCAAGCGTCACCCTTTCTTCAAGGATTTTGCGGGATTAATCATCTTTGCCGCCTGTGTTATCGCAGGAACAATGCTAATCCAGTCTTTCCTATTCCGCAGTTTCAATGTCGAAGGCCCAAGCATGGAAAAGACACTTTACACTGGTGATCGACTGATCGTTGATCGTATCCCTGTTACTATCGCTCAGCTTCAGAACAAAGCCTACATTCCCGATCGTGGCCAAGTCATTGTGTTCAAGAACCCTCTGTACAACGCTGGTACTGGCGATGAATTTATCGTCAAACGTGTCATTGCTTTCCCGGGCGAGCATGTCGTGCTAAAGGACGGGCATTATATTGTTTATAACAAAGCTCATCCAGACGGCTTCAATCCTGACGACGCTAATCATGGCGAACCAGGCTCACCTACCAGTGGTGCAGTCGACGAAATTGTTCCTGATGGTACATTGTTCGTTTCTGGTGATCACCGCCAAGATAACTTCTCGTTTGACTCACGCAATGGTCTAGGCACAATTCCATTTTACGATGTGATTGGTCCCGTCGGCGTTCGGGTCTATCCATTCAACAAGATTCGTACGTTCTAGTTAGTAGAATTATTCACCAAGTAGTTTTTGAATTCGTTCAAACTCGCGGTCGTCTTTGAATTTGATCACAATCTGACCCGAACCACGGGCTGACACTTGGATCTTCACATCTGTTGATAATCGCTTTTTCAATCGATTTGTTTCATCTTCATGAACGATACGTGGTGACTTGTCGTATTTAGCAAATGGCGAACTTGCTTCTTTGGACTTTTTCAGCTGGACAATATATTGCTCAATTTTGCGCGAACTCCATTCTTCACGTAGAATCTGAGGTAAGATTTGTTCTATCAATTTTGCGTCCAAATTAACTAACGGTCGAGCCTGACCTTCGCGTAGTTTACCCTCAGCAATAGCCGTTTTCACGCTTTCAGGCAGCCGTAGTAATCGCAGGGTGTTACTGACTGTACTGATGGATTTGCCGCCAACACGTGTACCAATTTCGTCGAGTGTCAGATTAAACTGATCGCGGAGTTTTAGGTAGGCAGTCGCGGTTTCGAGTACGTTCAGATCGCGGCGCTGCAAGTTTTCGATCAATGAAAGCTCGAGTTTGTGCTGGTTACTAAGTGTCCGGACTAGTGCTGGGATTTTATCCTTGCCTGCTTTGATAGAGGCGCGGTAACGACGCTCACCGGCGACGATTTCATATTGATTGCCATGCGGGGTAACTACAATTGGCTGCAACACACCATGCTCGGCGATAGATCCGGCCATTTCATCCAGCGATGCTTCGTCAAAATGTCGTCGTGGCTGGTCTGGATTAATAACAATTTCGGTCAGTTTGATGTGGCGAAGTTCACTGATCTTTTCGTCCTGAGCAGCCGTCGGGTCGAACGACTCATCTAATAATTCTGTCGGAATAAGTGACGAAAATCCTCGTCCAAGACCTCTCTTATTTGTCGACACGTTCCAGTACCTCCTTGGTAAATGCCTTATACGCCCTGGCGCCCTTGCTCCAACGATCATAGGCACCAACGGGTAGTCCATGGCTTGGCGCTTCTGCGAGACGAATATTGCGGGGAATGACGTTTTTGAATACCTTACCCGGAAAGTGCTTTTTGATTTCTTCGTGCACCTGACCACTTAGCGTTGTGCGGCTATCCATCATCGTTGGTAGAACACCGAGGAGATCAAGTGTCGGATTCATGCTTTTACGGACTAATTTCATTGTTTCAAGCAGTTGACCAAGGCCTTCTAGTGCGTAAAATTCAGCCTGAACTGGAAGTAGCACATATTTGGCTGCAATGAGCCCATTGACCGTCAGCAAGCTCAAACTTGGTGGGCTATCGATAATAACAATATCGTATCCTGGTGTGTTATCAATCGCGTTTTTCAGACGGGTAAACTTACGCTGCGCCTGCGCCAATTCTACCTCTGTATTCGCAAGATGCGGTGTTGTTGGAGCTAAAAATAAGTTCTTGTGATCAGTCGGTCGAACTACCTGTTCCAGCGTCGTTGTTTCCATAATGACTTCAGTCATTGTGCCTTGCAATGATTCCTTATCAACACCCAGACCGCTCGTTGCATTACCCTGCGGATCAAAGTCGACCAGCAATGTTTTCTTGCCTTCTTTGGCTAAATAATAAGCTAAATTAACAGCCGTCGTCGTCTTGCCTACACCACCCTTTTGGTTGGTCACCGAAATCACCGTTGTCACTGTTTATTTACCCTCTTCATTTACCCTCATTATAGCACGAGCGTGAAAAGTTAACGACGAAAAACACCCCTTTCGGGGTGCTTTTTCTTACTTGATTGAAGTGATTTCAATCTTACTGTACTTTTGGCGATGGCCAATTTCCTTGTGGACGCGCTTTTTGGCTTTGTAACGAATGACGCGGATTTTGTCCCCGGCAACTTTTTCGTCAACAACTTTAGCGACGACTTTCACGCCTTTTACCAAAGGCGCACCGACAGTAGTTTTATCACCGTCAATGACCAATAGTGCATCAAGTGTGAGCTCTTTAGTTCCTTCCGGGAGGAGGTCCACCAGGAGGGTCTCTTTTTCGCTGGCAATATATTGTTTGCCACCGACCTTAACGACTGCTTTTGTCATGTGATTCCTTATAACTTATTAATCAATAGTTGATTGTAACAGATGTGAGCATGTATGACAAGTGTTTATGACGTCTGACGAAGCACGACTTCATTGGCATGCAGCCAACCGTGGACATTACCACCATCCAAATACTGGCCTTTGGCTGGTACAACTTGCATTGCCCCACCACTGAGAACGTATTGGTTAATCGGTTCCGTCAGCAAATACTCACCAGAAACATCGAGGTCAGTGTAGGTTTTGACGAGCTGCAAAATATCGTAATTCAAAATGTACTTACTGACATTAATATAATTGCTTGGCGCCTGATCAGGATGAGGTTTTTCAACGATTTTTTCGAACATACTTGTCTGATCATTGAACTGAATAACACCGTAGCGACTAACTTCTTCGTGTGCAATCTCAACAGCGAGCATAGAGCTCATATTATCCGGGGTCGCTGCTTTAAGACGCATAAGTTCCGACGATCCATCGGGATTAAAGATAAAATCATCACCCATCATAACGGCCACTGACTCGCCTTTTGCGAGATACGGCACGCACAATCCGACAGGAACAGCGGTTCCATATTTCTCGTTTGTCGCCTGCTCGATATAATGAAAATTAATGTTTTGAGGTGGCATGACAAGTGGTAACAAATCTTGTTTACCGTTGTATGTCAGATACGAATTAAGTTCTTGGTTAACCGAGAAGTATTTTTGTATTTGCGTATCACCCTTGCTAATCACAAAGAAAATATCGGTGATGCCCGCCCCAACACAATCTCTTACGATGTAATCTACCAGCGGGCGATTACCAATTGGCAACATACATTTTTCGATTGCTTTGGCGATAGGAAGCCGACGAGTACCCCACCCGGCGACAGGAATAATTGCTTTAGTGATAATGCTACTCATATTTTTATAGTATACAGGATTTAGCTGGCAGGATGCTGCAATTTATCCATTTGTGCATGACTGACACCGTAGTAGTGAGCGATTTCGTGCCATAAGGTCCGTTTGATCTGTTCGAACAGCTCATCTTCATTCCGTACAACCCGCATAATTGAGTGTTTGAATAACGTAATTTTATCTGGTAACACAAACGTGTAATTATTACCGCGCTGGGTCAGCGGAATGCCCTCGTATAGCCCTAGCAAGATTGTGCCTTCGCGAATTTTCATTTTGTATTTCTGTTCATCAGTTGGCTCATCAGCCTGAACAATCGCAACATTATTAAGCCCAGTAATATACTGCTGAGGCAATTCATCCATTGCCTTGGTAATCAACTGGTCAAATTGTTCATCTGTTAAATCAAACATATTATCTATAATACTATACTATTTATAGTATTTCTACTCGTTAGAGAAATCAAACCACTTGGGATCTTTTTTGATATCCTCGACGACTCCGGTCCAAAACTTGTCTAGTTCCTCTGGGCTGGTATCTTCAAAACTATTAATTGCCTCTGCCTCATGTTGTTCGGCGGCAATCTCATCAGCAAGCCCGTTCGCAAGCGGGTCAGGTTTTTTAAAGTGAACGTGGTGGAAAATACTCATATTTGTTTCTTTTTTTGTGAATGAATTTATATTAACATTAGCATAATAATTGATTTAAGTCAATAGACTATACTAAAAGATATGTTGGGATTTAACCACACGTTAGCGGGAAGTATCATCGCTATTATTACTCCGGCACCATTAGTGCCTATTGTTGCCTTTGCATCGCATTTTTTACTGGACATGACGCCACATTTTGGCCGCAGCAAACGTATTTATCCGTATACGCCCGAGTTTAAAATATTACTAGTTGTTGATGCTATTTTATGCATTTCTTCTCTGTTATTTGCGATTTATTTATTCCCCGATAAATGGTTCATCCTGTCAGTGGGTGCCTTTTTCTCGACACTACCTGATTTTATGTGGCTGCTGAAAGATCGTGTTCGAAAACTCAAAAAATTCTTTTACTTTGCCGAGGTTATCCAATGGGGTGAACGGCCGTATGGCTGGATCTTTGACCTCATATATGCTGTGTTATTTATTGCCGTTTTGCTAGAGATGCACGCTTAGATACCCAGTCATTATCTGTAATATAGAACCGCCACGGCACATCTTTGCCCTGACTAATTCCAATGCGTGTTGTCTGGGTAATTTGTGTAGTTTTAAGTGGTGTTTGCGGAATTAATCTCAGTGTTTCACTACTTAAATCAGTACCATTGAGTGTTTTATCAATCGCAAATGCTTGGCATAATTTTGCCGGGCCATTTGTCATATCAATTCCTGTCCGTCCGCCGCGATTTTCGCTCATTATTTCCATTCCCGATAATGGCTCGAGTGCCCGTAGTAGAACTGCCGCACCATGCCCTTCCTCCCCCACCACGATATTGCAGCAATAATGCATACCATACGTGAAATAAACGTATAAGTGACCCGGTGGTCCGAACATTACTTTTGTCCGCGGTGTTTGGCCGTTAAAACTATGGCTAGCGACATCAGTCTGGTCGTACGCTTCGGTTTCGACAATTCGGGCACGCAGAACATGGCCATCAATCTCTCGCTCCACTATACAGCCAAGTAAACGCGGAGCGACGATACTGGCACTATCATTCAAGAAATCAAACTCACTCATCGCTGATTTTGCGCAAGTGACTTTTTGATAGCTACGAAGAACTCGCTGTCTAGTAGTAGCTCAAATGCAAGAAACAAAGGATTCGGTAATGTCTCGAAATCGACCCATTTTTGATCGATAAATTTATCAGGTTCCAAAATTGTCGCCTCGCCACTTTCCCAGTCACCCATTGTCCAGACGGTAAGGCTATGGATTTCCTCGTCTTTGAAGATATTATTCGTCAGACCAGCAAATCTAATGTTCTTTACCTTCACACCTGTTTCTTCCATTACTTCCCTAGCTGATGCATCCTCAAAACTCTCGCGATATTCCAACCAGCCACCCGGCACCGACCATGTGCCTGCTCCATGTGAACCTTTGCGTTGTCCGACAAGGAATTTACCATCCCGAACGATAAAGACACCGACGCCTACGCCAGGTTTCATTTTGTTTTTTCCAACGATATCGTCAGTTCAGTTCCTTCGACTTTGACAGTTGTCTCGTAGGTAAGTTTTTCACTATCCCCGGGCATAAATGTGCCCAAAGTTTCGGTTGCAATAGTCCCGATATGTTCGTGAACGGCCTGCATCAGCTCACTATCAAGCGGTGCCGTAAGACTAAAGTTGATACGGTCATCAACATTCAGCCCAGCATTCTTTCGCGCCGCCTGGATATGACGAACGACTTCGCGCATCAGGCCTTCGCGGTGTAGCTCCGGTGTAATTCTCAGATCAAGTTCAAGTTCCTTGCCTTGAATTACTTTTTTGACATTCAATTCTTCGGTCAAAATGTCCTCAAAACTTACGAATTGCCCGAGCGTCGGAACGGTCACACTAGCCAGTGGCTGGCGAACTTTTTGGCGCTCTTTGGCACGAATACTAAGGCCTAGATTTACATATTCTCGAACCGTTTCCATGTCACTGACCACAAGTTCGTTGATGTGCCCTACTTTCGGCCAATCAAGCAAATGAACACTCTCGCCACCAGTCAGTTTCCGATACAATTCTTCGGCCAAGAACGGTGTGAATGGTGCCAAAACCTGTGATAATTGAACCAACACGTAGTGGAGTGTTCTGTAAGCGTTATTTTTGTCGGTATCATCACCAGATTTCCAGAAACGGCGACGTGATCGACGAACATACCAATTACTAGCATCTTCGATGAATGGCAAGATCGGTTTAACGGCACTTGGAATGTCGTAGACATCCATGTTTTTTTCGACTTCCTGTGTCAATTGGTGCATGCGGCTAACGATCCATTGGTCGAGCGGGTTTTCCAAATCTTCAGTTGGATCACTTAGGTCACCCTTCCACTCCCAGCCATCGACTTCTGCATACATTGTAAAGAAATCGTACATGTTCCAAACCATTGATAGTTTGCGCGCGACGTCGCTGACGTCTTTGTCCTGCAAGCTAAAATCTTCACCATTTAGGACCGGTGATCCAATCAATAAGAATCGCAAACTATCGGCGCTATATTCGTCCATCAGGACATTTGGATCGGTAAAATTGCCAAAACTCTTGCTCATCTTGCGGCCGTCATTCCCCGCTAGCGTCCCTGTTGTGATGACATTTTTGAAGGCATTTTTGCCAAATAGTCCAACGTTTACCGCATGGACATAATAGAACCAGGCACGAACCTGCCCGACATATTCGACAATGAAGTCACCAGGGAAATTCTGCTCAAACTTCTCGACATTTTCGAATGGATAATGGAACTGAGCAAATGGCATGCTACCACTTTCGAACCAACAGTCGAGCACTTTGTCGATGCGGGTATATTCAACGCCATCGATGGTAAATGTGATGTCGTCTACCCATGGACGGTGGTAATCATCAAGCTCGACACCACTTAGTTCTTTAAGTTCGGCGTAACTACCGATGACTTTGATATGCTCTTTGCCGTCCTCGTCAGTACCTTTCCAGACAGGCATTGCTGTCGCCCAAAAACGGTCGCGCGACAAGTTCCAATCAGGTGCTGTTTTGATCGTATTTTCAAAACGTCCGTGTTTGATGTGATCTGGGAACCAATTAATGTTCTCTGTATTTTGCTCTAACATCTCCGTTCGCTGACCATCAATATCCATAAACCAGCTAGGGTGTGCACGGTACATGATACGGTTGCCGTTTCGCAGGTTGTGCGGATATTCGTGCTGAATATAGTCGATTTTCCAAACAATACCGCGCTCTTTCAGTGTCTTTGCAATCGTCTTGTTGATTTCCCAAACGTTTTCACCATTCCAGTCACCCTCTGTGTACGTGCCGTATTCATCCAATACATGAACAACGGGAATCTTATTCTTACTCGCCAGTTCGAAGTCTTCTTCGCCATATGCTGGAGCAAGATGGACAATTCCGGTACCGTTATCAGCGGTCACGTAGTCAGCAGCCCAGACCTTATGTGCGTTTTCACCTCGGTAAGTTCCCAGAAGTGGTTCGTATTCAAGCCCAACCAAGTCGCTACCTTTGATATCCTCATGTACAACTTCTACTTCGTGATCCTTGTATAACTGTTCTACCCTGTCACTCGCAACGATCAAAAGTTCCTTGATACCGTCTATCCGAAGAGCTGTATAGTTCAGATCATTATTAACAGCCAGAGCCGTATTAGCAGGCAGCGTCCAAGGTGTCGTTGTCCATGCCACCATGTAGGCCGAGTCTTTTGTCTTATATTTGCCTCCTGCGAATTCCTGCTCAGGTTTCAAATGAAACCTCACGTAGACACTCGGATCGGTCACGACTTGGTAAGCTCCAGCATCCATCGTTACTTCCGCCTTGGAAAGTGGCGTCGCCCACTTTGTGTCATACATCAAAACACGTTCACCTTCGTAAATCTTGCCCTTTTCATACAACTGCTTGAACGCCCACCAGACAGATTCCATGTAATCTTTGTCCATGGTTTTGTAAGCGCCCTTGAAATCAACCCAACGACCAATTCGATCGACAGTTGCCTCCCACAAATCACCCGTTTGAATCATGCTTTCGCGGGCTGTCGTGATGTATTCGGCCAAACTAATCTTGGTCCCGATGTCATGTCGATCAGTAATGCCAAGTTTTTTCTCGACAAAGTTTTCGGCTGGCAAGCCGTGAGTGTCCCAACCCCACACACGCTCGACACGCTTGCCCTTCATCGTCTGATAGCGCGGTACGACATCTTTTATGATAGATGAAAGCAGTGTCCCCTGATGTGGCACACCAGTAATAAACGGTGGACCGTCATAAAACACATAGGCGTTATCTTTCGGTCGCATGTCGACCGATTTTTCAAACGTTTTGTTGTTTTTCCATTGCTGCACCAAATCTTTTTCGTATTCTAGTGCTCGGTGACGTGTATTGGCTTTAAATTTCATCATGATCCTCCGTTATTCCGTGTTGCTCTAAAACCTCGTCTGGATCTTCACCTAATTCAAGTAATTGGCCATAGACAAAACCGAGCGCGTCTTGTTCGTCCATACCCATAATGAATTCAATATCATCTGGAAAATGTGTCTCCAGGAGTCGGTTCAATCGAACCATACGCTCTAAATCGTGATCTTCTTGTGGCAGATGTTCACTCATTGTTTGTCTCCTTTTCGAATCATCTTCACCTCTGGTATCTTATCAGCAAATAACGTTTCGCTGCCCGGAATTTCTTCGAAACCCCATTTACGATAAAAAGCTTTTGCGCGATCATTATAACTGACGACTTCAAGCTCGATTTGTTTTGCTGGGTCACACCAATCAATAACTCTTCGCATAAGTTCTCCTGCAATACCCTTACCGTGATAGCGTTTGTCGACGTACAAAGAACCGACATGTTGGATACCGTCATCACCAACCCATGGATTCGTTTGCCCGATCACTTCACCTTGATCATTGAACGCTACCCAACCAGCTGTCTTTTTACTTACTAATTGGTTTTTGCGCATTTCGCGACTTTCAGGTGTCGATTTTTGCTGATTACGCTCAATGATCCAGTCTTGTGTCACACCAAGTTCCTCGTTGACGTAGGTATCAAGCCAGGATTGGCGGCGCATATCATCAGCAGCATCAACATTTTCGGATGTCAGTTCAGTGAACGTGAATTGTAGAGCTTGTTCCTTTTTCATCGTAACCTTTCTTAAAACAAAAATCACCTCTTTCGAATGTCAGAACCCATGCGGGTGTTACCATCTGACTTCCAAAAGAAGTGATTCTTTTAGCGCTTAGTTGTTCGCTTTGTCGTAGCGTTCACGCCTGGTTCTAGTTTGAATTGCTGGATTCTGAATAAATTCAGAATGACAGAAATCATTTCTTCCAGGAACTTCGCGGATGATAGCCACTCATGTGCATTTTGCACAACGTCTTACACCTTATTCTATCGCAAAGCCTGCCACAATTCAACTTATGCGATGAGTGCGTCACCGAATTTGAGGATAACCAGCGCAATCAGCAGAACTATCCAGCAAGCAGTGACTAATTTGTCGAAGTCCTTGGCTAGGAATTCTTGGATAGTTTTGTTGACGGATTTAGAGAACCCAAAGGTATTAAGTTGCAGATTGTAGTGTGTGATGGTTGCCAGCAAGATCGTCGTGCTAAATGTCACAATAAGGCACCATGGACAAAGAACTTGAATCGCATAGACACTATTAAAGAAAAGCCAATAAGCGAAAATCGCACCAAGCGTATAGCCGATTTGTGCTCCAATCAGAATCCAGCGCGGGAACAAGAATTTAGATAAACCAAGCAGTGCAATCATAATGACAATCGGGTACGACATCAGACCAATATACATGTTTGGGAACCCAAATACACTTGCTTGCCAGGTTTTCATGACCGTTGCACAGTTAAGTACTAAGTTAAAACTACAGCTTAACAGCGCATCAGGATTTTTAATCAGATGGAACTCCTCAACTGCCAATACAAAAGAAGCGATCATTCCAAAAATACCAAATACAAGCATCGTACCAAATAACCAGTTAATGGAGCGCTCGTCTGTTTTATGATGATTAAACAATTTATTCCAAACCTGCATAGTAGCCTACCTCACTTATTGTTGGCATTGGTAATCCACGCCATAAATTTTGTAATGATCCGTCAAGGCTAATAGCTGCGACACTTGGGTATTCAACAATATCGTATACACGACATACTTGCGCACCTTCGGCGGTATCAGGATCAATTTCTTCTAGCTCATAACCGGTCTGACGCTTCAAATCACGCAAGAAATCAGTCACATTGCGAGCGTAATCGGTTTCTGCTCTGTAAACGACAATTACTCTCATGCTGCATCTTTGCTCTTGCGACGTGCCGCCAAGATTGATTCAAACTCATCGAGGGTTTTAAATTCATGATATACACTGGCAAACCGTACGTAGGCAACTTCGTTACGACCGGCTAATTCGTCAAGCACTAATTCGCCAATTTTGCGTGACTCTACCTCTGTTTCACCAATCGCATAGACAGCATTCTCAACGGTATTAACAATGTCTTCAATTTCTAGTTCTGATGTAAAGAATTTACCGACCGAACGACTGATTGCTGTATGTAATTTCTCACGGTCGTAGAGTTCGCGGCTTCCATCTTTTTTGATGATGGCGAGGTTCGGTTTTTCAATACGCTCATAGGTCGTAAACCTGTGTTTGCCATCAAGGGATTCACGTCGACGACGAATCGTGAGGCCATCGGTGCCCTCGCGCGATTCAATTACCCGGCTGTCACCAATTCGCAGTGGAGAACTCATCTGGCGATCTACTCCTCAGACTTTTTATTCTTTTTGCGACGACGCAAGAAGGCCGGTGTATCTGACTCGTCATCTTCTTCAGCTGGCTGATTCCAGATATTACCGGTTGGTTCTTCGGCAAAGTTGGCCGCAGCATCTGGGCGGTCAAGATCCATGTCAATTGCCTGGACGGCTTCGTCACTTACACCTGCTGTCTCGACTTTGTGGACTGCATTGGCAGCTGGATCAAGCTCGACTTCTTTTTGGTGGAAGAATTCACTATCAAACCCAGTCGCAATGACCGTAATGATCAATTCGTCTTCGAGCTCTGGTTTCAAGGTTGCACCAAAGATAATATTGGCATCTGGTGAGACAGCACTGGTGATAATCTCGGCAGCTTCTTGGATTTCACTCATGCTCATGTCGTAGCCACCAGTGACGTTGAACAGAACGCCCTTGGCACCGTCAATCGAAACTTCGATCAGAGGTGACTCAATGGCTTGTTGTGCGGCCTGCGCAGCACGATCATCACCACTTGCGCGGCCAATACCCATCAGGGCTGATCCAGCGTTGCTCATGATGGCTTTGACGTCGGCAAAGTCGAGGTTGATCAGTCCGTGTTCGGTAATCAGTTCAGAAATACCCTGAACGCCTTGGCGCAGGACATCGTCGGCAATCTTGAATGTCTCTAACAGTGGTGTACGACGGTCGATTGTCTGTAGTAATCGGTCGTTTGGAATCGTAATCAGTGTATCAACTTGACGGCCAAGTTGATTGATCGCCCACTCAGCATTCACGCGGCGCTTTTCGCCCTCAAAACTAAATGGTTTAGTCGCAACACCGACCACTAAAATACCGAGTTCACGGGCGATTTCGGCCACAACATGACCGCCACCACTACCCGTTCCACCACCGGCACCAATCGTGACAAATACCATATCAGCACCTTCAAGCGCTGCACGAATTTCGTCACGTGATTCGTTGGCCGCAGCTTCACCCGTCGTAGGATTAGCACCAGCACCAAGTCCACCAGTTGTACTATGTCCAAGGTGTAATTTAACGTCAGCCTTACTGTTATGCAAAGCCTGGGCATCAGTGTTCATCGCAATGAACTGAACGCCAGCAAGCCCGGCGTCTTTCATACGGTTAACAGCGCTGCCACCGGCACCGCCGACGCCAACTACTTTAATGCTTGCAAATGTCTGTATCTCGCTTGGTGTAACTTCCGGCATTGACTCGCTCCCGTCCCTAGTAATCTATTCTTATTTAGTATAGCACTTATTAACTTATTTCAAATCAGGCTTTGAATCGCCCGAATAACCCTGACAAAAAGCCCCCGGCATGTTTTACCGCTGACTTGGCTGCTTTCCCGCCCTTATGTGATGATTGGACACCTGCAGGTACGCCATCGGCATCAATCAGCATCAAGCCAACTGCTGTCGCAAATTGCGGTTCGTCAAGCTGTTCGGCAACACCACCATAGCCTTTGGCAGCACCCTTTTTGGCAGCCAGACCAAGAGCGGTCTTGGCGTAATCGACAATACCTTTTAGATTGGCCGTTCCACCAGTCAACACAACACCGCTTGGTAATTGACCGGCACGTCCTGCTTTTTTCAGTTCCTTGTGAACAGCTTCAAAAATCTCTTCTAATCTTGCTTCGACAATCTCGTCAATGTCATGGATAGCAAATTCGTAAATATCTTTGTCGTGTTTGACCGAAACTTTGTCATGGCTTGTTCGTCCAGATGCAGTCGCATGCGCTAATTTCACTTTTTCGGCGATTTCAGGGTCGGTTTTGAGCCCAATCGCCAGATCATTTGTGATATTTACCCCACCAACTGGGATAACAGATACAAATTGAAGATCACCTTCTTCGAATACTGCCACACTTGTGGTTGCACCACCAAGATCAATAACGGCGACACCGTTTTCTAGCTGCGATTCGTTCAGCACTGCACGCGCTGCAGCCACAGCCGCAGGTGTAATCACGTGTGGTGCTACCTTGGCCAGTTCGGCTGTTTTCTGCAAATTGGTCACATGTGGAGCTAGTGCGGATACAACGTTGGCATTGATTTCCAAACGCGTTCCCGTCATTCCTAGTGGATCTTTGATGTTATCCTGGCCATCTAAACGATATGTATGTGGAACTACCTCAAGAATCTCGCGATTTGGAGGTACTTTTCCAAGTGTTGCAACTTCTTCGATGCGTGCCAAATCATCAGCGGCAATTTCGTGATCTGCCGCACCAACAGCAATCATGCCATCAGCGGTCGTACTGAGAATATGTGACCCATTAATACTAATTGTTGCCCCATCTACCTGGTAGCCACTCATTCGTTCGGCCTCACCAAGTGCATCGTCAATCGCGTGCGCTGGACCAGTCAGATTTGCCACCGAACCTTTACGCATACCGCTATTTGGCGCTGTACCGACACCAACAATTGTCGGTGTCCCTGTCGTGGCGTCAATATGACCCACAACACATCGAACAGTGGTCGTACCGATATCAATACCGACGGCATATCGAGAAGTATCTTGCATATGCTCGATTATAACGCTTACGCCGTATTTTGCATAGTTTATACTAGTTGGATGAAGCTTGGAATATTCGATAGTGGCATCGGCGGCGAAGCAGTTGCAGCCGCATTACAAATCTCTTTCCCTAATGCCGAGATAATGACGGTCAATGACAAAGACAATATCCCTTATGGCGATAAGTCGGTGGATGAGGTTAATAGATTGACGGACCAGGCAATTCAGCCACTTTTACAAGCGCAGTGCGACATTATCGTTATTGCCTGCAATACCGCAACGGCTGTTGCAATCGAAAATTTACGTTCGCACTACCCTAATCAAAAATTCATTGGTATCGAACCCATGATCAAAACAGCGGCGAGCCTGACAAAATCGAAGGTTATTGCCGTTTGTGCGACACCAGCTACACTTGATAGCCAACGCTACGATGAACTCGTTGAAAAATACGGTGCACACCTCACGATTATCGAACCTGACTGCACGCAGTGGGCCTATTTGATCGAAAATAATCAACTTAACAGATCACATATCGAATCTGTCGCGAACGATGCCTGCCAACAAGGCGCCGATGTAATAGTCCTCGGCTGCACACATTATCACTGGATCAAAGACGTTATTATTGAACTGGCAGCTGGACGAGCACAAATACTCGAACCGTCTGAAGCTATTGGTCGTCGCGTTTCACAACTGCTAGAGTTGCGTTAAAATCTCGGCACCATCTTCGGTAATCAGAACGGTATGCTCAAAGTGCGCTGCTACACTTCCATCACGCGTAAAAATAGTCCAGCCATCATCGGAATCACTCGTTATTTTCTCGCTGCCAAGTGTCGCCATTGGTTCGATCGCAATTGTATCGCCAGGTTGAAGTAATGTTCCTGTACCTTTGCGGCCATAATTCGGAACATCTGGTGGCATATGCATTTCTAGCCCTACCCCATGGCCAACCAAATCACGAATAATACCTAGCTTACCTTCATTCAAAACCTTTTCAACTGCTGCGCCAATATCACCTGTGTAGGTACCACGACCTTTTATCGCATCGATTCCGGCGTACAAACTGCGCTCAGTAAAATTGACCAAATGTTTTTTGGCGCCAGACGGTTTTTCATCAACAATCATCGTAAATGCGGCATCAGTTTTCATGTCTTTGTAGGTAATTACCAGATCAAATCCAACCACATCACCGGTTTCAAAAACATATTCACTCGGCACGCCATGAACAATGGCTTCATTCGTGCTAATACAAATAACATTTGGAAAATCCGGAACTGGTTCTTTGTAAGTTGGCGTTGCACCCAGACGAAAAATCTCTTTTTCAACCCACGCAGCCACTTCGATTTCACTCATTCCGGCATGTACATACTGCTTTAGGCCGTCCAAAACTGTGGCCAAAATTTTGCCACCTTCGCGCATCGCCTGAATCTGCGCGTCGGTTTTCATGACAATTTGTGAGCTTCTAATTCTTCGACAATACGATCGTGAACTTGCCCAACTTTTCCGGTCCCATCAATATGAACGATATTGATATTTTGTTCGGTCAAATAGTTCAAAATGGGGTAAATTTCGTTGCGATAAATCTTTAGACGTTCATCAATTGCTTCTGGTGTATCATCATTTCGACCCCGAACGTGCAGACGTCGTAGCAATTCACTTTTTGGTACTTCTAGTACAACGACAAGCTGAATATCTCGTCCGTGCGTGGATTGGTTTTCGACCAGCCACTTCGCCTGATCTAGTTGTCGCGGATAGCCATCAAGAATAACGTGATCAATATCTTTGGCGCGCAAGATTGCTGCTTCCAAAAATTTATTCATCATTTTTGTTGGAAGCAATTTACCTGATTGCAAATATTCGATGGTTTTTAGATCACGTGAATCACGCAGTAATTGGCCCGTGCTCATCCAACGCCAACCATGACGTGCCGCAAGCATCTGTCCTTGGACGCTTTTGCCAGCACCTGCTGGACCGAAAAATAGAATCACATTAGCTCCTTTTATTTACGAGTTTAATAGTTCTTTGACGATTTTTGCAACTGTTGCGCCATCGGCTGTATTGCCCGCTTTGGCTTTGACGGCACCAATCACTTGGCCCATCATACTTGGATTAACTACTTCCATTTCACTGACAACTGTTTTTGCCAGTTCACGAATTTCGTCTTCGGATAATTGCTGTGGAAGATAGGTTTTTAGAACTTCAGCTTCTTTTTTCTCTTGTTCAGCTAGTTCTGGTCGAGCGTTTTGGTCGTATAGTGCCGCACTTTCAGCACGTTTTTTGACTTCGCGTGCAACGATTTTTTCGATTTCCTCGTCAGCCAAACCTTCGTCACGCTTGCCTTTTGCAACTTCTTCGTTCAGGATTGCGGCTTTCAGTCCACGAAGTACTTCACCCTCAAAACGATTGCCGCCTAATAAGGCGGCTTTGAGATCGTTTTGGATTTGGTCCTTTAGGACCACTGTTAGCGAAGACCCAATCGGGCTTTAGCTAGTTTGTCAGCTTTGCGTTCTTTGCGAATAATCGCTTTTACGCGGCGCTCGGGTTTGCTAAGAGGTTTAGCGAATCGCATAGCCGTTTTGGCTTCTGCAAGTACGCCGCTCTGCAAAACTTTGCGGTTGAAACGACGAATAATGTTTTCGTTCGCTTCGCGTTCATCTTTACGTGTTACTTGTACCATAATGCATTGATTGTAACAGAGACAACAACTATTAGCAACAGCATAAAAAAGTTAAGCCCGCCCCGAAGGAGCGTTTCCGCTGAGATACATCTCGCGGGCTCAACTTTGGGACGGGCCTAGGACGGTCTACGAACGAACGTAGCTTTGCCTTGATTGGTAACATGGAAGCGAAAATGAATATCGCCGGTGTCGGCACGTGGACCATAGTTACCGATCCACTCATCGTAGTAATGATACGTAGCTGTGAAGGCAAAAGCACCACCACCATTCTTTTGGATATCCAGATCACGAACATCTCGGAAAATGTTAGTTGTTTCCTGGTAGAGAGCCGTAATTTGATAACCCTCATCGACTCGAGAGACATCGGCTGTTGCCGGTGAGTCGACGTAAGCCAACTCTAGATCCACTCCACGCATCCGACATTCAAGCACGTTTTCAAGAGATATCGCTGTCAAGACGATGCCCATCGACAATCCCTTGACGGCTTCTCTCACCACTTCAGGCATAGCAGACTGAATATCAGTGCTCATGTCTGTTCAACTCCCTTGTGCTTCGGTACGAAGAGATCTCCGCAGACAACCGATAGATTTAATTATCTATTGGAATTGGCGTTTTGCAAGCTTAAACAGATTCGAGATGAAGCAGACGCCCCTCGATACTTCGCCGCCCCATCCATTCATTGACAGTCGGCTGGAACCAAATAGTAACGTGTTCACCAGGTTCAACAAAATAATGATTGGGCGCACTAAATGCCAAGAACTGCATTGTTTTGCCGGTACTATCCTGCAGTTCTAATTTAACGTGCTGGGCATCAGTGCCCATGCGTCGAAGATTCGTGACCAGCAGATTTTCGGCATATAAAACGGGTTCAGGATTGCCGCTCCCAAAAGGCTCTAATTGTTCAAGTTGTGTAAGTAATTTTTCACTAACATTCGCAAATTGATCAACGGTGACGTCAGCTTTTGGTAACAATAATTTCGCCTGATCAAATAATTTTTGTGATCGATAATATTCGTTTACTCGCATGCGGAATGCATCAATATTCACCGTTGGCATGGTGACACCTGCCGCAAGTTTATGCCCGCCGCCTTTTGTGACAATATCATCGGCTGCATGAATGGCATCGGCTGCGCTAAAATCACCATAACTTCGCGCAGAACCCTTTGACTCTTCACCCATTTCTTGTAGTACATAGGTTGGTTTTTTGTATTTTTCCAGCAGTTTTGCCGCCACTATTCCAACGATTCCATGATTCCAATCTGGATGACTTACCACGAGCACAGGATCATCTTTGCGAAGTTCCGCCTGAATAATTGCGGCTTTTACGATCTTTGCCTGATCAGCCCGACGCGCTAAATTCAATGCGTCTAATTGTTGTGCCTTTTCCAGCGCCAGCATGCCATCCGTTGCCCTCAGCATATCAAGTGAATGTTGCGCCGTTTCCAGTCGCCCGGCGGCGTTCATTCGTGGACCCAACCCAAACCCAAGACTACGTGTACTTAGTTTGTCTGGTTCAATACTCGCAACTGTCATTAATGCCTTTAGGCCAGGTCGATGCGATTTCGACATGACTTTCAAACCCCAATAAACATTGGCACGATTCTCGTCTACAAGCGTCACAACATCACACACGGTCCCAAGTGCAACCAAATCAAGTAGCCATTTTTCCTGCCCTTCAGGTAGCCCGTCAAGTTTTGTTTGTAGCGCCTGAACTAACTTAAATGCTACGCCGACACCAGCAAGATCAATAAATGGATAATGATGATCTGGTCGTTTTGGATTGATCACCGCTACAGCGGGTGGCTGCGTATCTAATACGTTATGGTGATCTGTCACGATCACATCAACACCAAGTTCATTAGCCCGGACAATTTCTTTCGTGCTCAGACTGCCACAATCTACAGTGATAATCAGCTGCGCGCCATCAGCAGCAATTCGTTCAACCGCATCGACCGTTAATCCATACCCCTCAACAAAACGATTTGGAATAAACGCATCGACATGTTCGAACCCAAATGAATCAAATGCATCCAACAGCACCGTCGTCGCAGTCAATCCATCAATATCGTAATCACCGTAAATCGTAATTTTCTCTTGATTTTTGCGAGCTTTAACCAATCGCTTAACCGCCTTGTCCATATCTGGCAGCAAAAACGGATCGTGTTTGGCGTCGTAACTAGGGTTTAAAAAAGCGTCACGCGCCCGACCGGTCAGGCCGCGCGCTTTCAGCAATTCCTCAAATAAATCCATTATCATTACTAACTATGGTTGTATGTCAGCAGATGATCGTTTCGGTCGACCAGATTGTTGTTGCGATTTGATCACAATACTTTGCAGCTCTTTGAAAATAGCAAATTGTTTGTTGGTCGAGTAGATTTTGGTATTGCCCTGTTTCTCGGAGGTCAAGAAACCAACCTTCTCTAGACGTTTTAGCTCGCGTTGGATGTTGCCTGGATCTTCCTTGATCAATTTAGCCAATCCACGTACGTGTGTACGAAAATCAGGATACTTGGCATATACAACCACAATCTTTCGTCGTACCCGTGAGGTAATAAAAACGTCTAACATATTCTCCCTTAAATAGCCCTCCCAGGCCTTCTGTTACTCTCTATCTTACACTTTCTTACAACGTTCCACAAGTATAATTTTAGAGGGGTTATTTCCAATTTAGGACAATTTGATTGATCTTCGCCACCGTATCTTCGTGTGATGGAATGTCATTCTTTTCGTAGTAATGATCTGTTTCTAGGTAGTTGGATTTGACGTCCAGAATGTGTAGCTCATCTGCACCAATATGCAGTTTATCGACGACAGCAACGCTCGCAACAGGTGCAACAACAACCAGCCGATTGATTTTAATTGGCTTCAAAAACTCAACCGCCACATCAATCGCCGCTCCACTATCTAGCCCATCATCTACTAAAATAATCGTGTGTTCACGCAACATTTCGTGATTAATAATACCGCCTTCACCGAGTATTCGATTAATACGACTAAAGGCTTCTCGCTTTTGGTCTTCTAGGTAGCCGTGAAATTCATTGGTGTATTCCTCTAACTCACCGGCTGACATCATACCGTTGAAGGTAAAGGTACCCGACTCGGACACAGCACCAAAAGTTGTACTTTCGCCCGGAACTTCAACAGTTTCGATCAATAGCATTGTCAAAATACAATGCAACGCCGTCGCAATCTGTTCACCTACCAGAACCCCACCATCACTGAGTGCTACAACCGCGCAGTTTTCGTAGCGATATTTCTCGACCAGGCCTACAGCTAATTGCTTTCCAGCCTGGGCCCGACTTTCGAAATACATCATATTTCTAGTCTACCAGTATAATAGTGAGTATGCACTATTACGAGGTGGCGCCAAATCAGATTATTCGAGCTGGGAGTAGCGCTTTTACCTATGCCTCAGAAAAGGAACTTACAATCGGGACAATTGTCGCTGTTGAAGTTGGCAAAAAACAACTCGTTGGAGTTGTTATTCGTGCTGTCAATAAGCCGACTTACCAGACAAAATTGATCACAAGTATCGTCGAAGACCAGCCACTTCCAACCCAATTAGTTGATCTCGCAGGGTGGCTCAGTACCTACTATGCGACGCCTTTTGCTACTGTACTGCAGACTATTTTGCCCCGTGGTTTGACGAAAACTAGGCGAGAACAACCTACAACTACTCGAGAAAACTTACGTGATCGAACAACTATTGTATTCACACCCGATCAAAAGTCCGCCATCGCAAAAATTGATGCAATGTCACCTGGCCCAGCACTCCTGCATGGCGTGACAGGTTCTGGCAAAACACACATATATATAGAAGCAGCCAAGCATTCACTTGCGGCTGGTCAATCAGTAATTGTCCTGGTTCCTGAAATAGCCCTCACCTCACAATTAGTTGATGAATTCTCGCACCACTTTAGCGATATTATTCTCACTCATTCTCGCCAGACTGAAGCCGAGCGACATCTTGCCTGGCAAGAGGCACTCACTAGCGACGAACCGCGCATTGTCGTTGGTCCACGTTCGGCGCTTTTCATGCCGCTCCGTAACATTGGACTCATCATTATCGATGAGGCACACGAACCAAGTTTCAAACAAGAGCAATCGCCTCGCTACTCTGCTCTTCGAGCTGCCAGTATATTAGTGAACTATCATGGTGCAAAACTCATTCTCGGAAGTGCAACGCCACTTGTTGCAGACTATTTCCTGGCAGAACAATCAGATCGTCCGATTATTACACTGACTGAACGTGCACAAAAAGATGCAATCAAACCAAATGTGACATTAGTAGACATGACAAAACGCGGACAATTCAAACACCATCGTTTTCTATCAGATAAACTTATTTCGACATTGCACGAAACCTTTGCGGCTGGCGACCAGGCATTGATCTTTCATAACCGCCGCGGTAGCGCGTCGACAACTCTGTGCGAAAATTGCGGTTGGTCAGCAGGCTGTCCACGTTGTTATGTACCACTCACTTTGCATGCAGATAAACATCATTTACGCTGCCACGTTTGTGGTCTAACAATGCCAGTCCCAACCAGCTGCCCAGTATGTCGACATGTAGATATTATTCACAAAGGCATTGGCACTAAACTGATCGAGTCAGAACTGCGAAAACTATTTCCAGACAAAAATATTGCCCGATTTGATGGTGATAACGAATCCGGTGAGTCTGTCGAGAAACGATACAAAGAACTTTATGAAGGCACCATTGATATTATTGTTGGTACTCAGGTAATTGCCAAAGGATTGGATTTACCAAAACTGAGAACAGTTGGCGTTATCCAAGCAGATGCTGGATTATCACTACCCGACTACTCATCCAGCGAGCGCACTTTCCAACTGCTCGCCCAGGTTATCGGACGGGTCGGCAGGTCACATCACCCAACAACTGTCGTCGTACAATCCTATCAACCAACCCATCCGGCTGTTGTCGATGGATTATCACAAGATTACACAAACTTCTACCATTCTACACTCGCTGAACGTCGCCATAGTCACTTTCCACCCTATGCGTATCTCCTCAAATTAACCTGTATCTACAAGACGGAGGCGGCTGCAGTCAAAAACGCCCAACAAGTCGCAGGACAGCTCCGACAAAAGGCCCATGAAGATGTTCAGGTGCTAGGCCCAACACCAGCATTTTATGAACGTCAATCCGATACGTATCGCTGGCAACTGGTCGTAAAATCGCCCAAACGTTCCCACTTGGTCGAACTTTTAGAGCATGTTCCAACGACCCACTGGCAGTCCGAACTTGATCCAATTAGTCTGTTATAATGAGATAAATGAAAAAAGAAGACATAATCACCCTGCCGAACGACCATTTGCGGACCAAATCGCACAAAGTTCACGTCATTACGCCCGAGATCAATCAGTTAGTTGATGACATGGTCAGCGCTTCACTTGATTGGGAAGATTCCCGGCCACACGAAATCAGCGCTGCACTCGCAGCTGTTCAAATCGACCATCTTGATCGAATTGTAATTATTCGCAGTGACTTCGAGGACAAGGCCGCCCGTGACTTTACCCCTTTGATTAATCCAGAAATCGTCAAACTTGAGGGTGAAATTGTTGCCGATTACGAGGGATGTTTGAGTGTTAGCAGAATCTACGGCAAAGTACCCAGACATACCAAAGTCCGCGTCAAAGCACTTGATCTCGATGGCAAAATTATTCGCTTTAAAGCAGAAGGTTTTCTGGCACGTGTGCTCCAGCACGAAATTGATCATACCAATGGCATCGTATTTATCGACCACATCCAGCATGACAAAGAGGCATTTTATAGCCTTGACGAAAAAGGTGAGCTACAGCCGTTAGACTATGACAAGCATATTGCTGGCAGCGACTTATTTGATGACTAAAATTATTTTCTTTGGTAATGAACGCTTGGTTAGCGGCCTTAAATCCACCGATGCGCCTCTCTTAAAAGGACTCATCGAGCGTGGCTATGAAATCTGTGCCGTCGTATCACATCACTCGGATTCACATTCTCGCAACGACCGTGCCCTCGAAGTTGCCGAGATTGCAAAGCAACATGATATCCCAGTTCTGTTACCTAATCGTCCAACAGATATCAAAGATGAACTAATTGCTATGAATGCCGAAGTTGCTGTCCTCGAAGCCTACGGAAGAATTATTCCCCAATCAATCATCGATATTTTTCCAAAAGGAATTGTAAATATTCACCCGTCGTTACTGCCAAATTATCGCGGCCCTACCCCTATCGAATCACCAATTATGAATGGCGATAGTCAAACAGGTGTTTCGATCATGCAGCTCACGAGTGGTATGGATAGCGGCCCTGTGTATGTACAACAATCAGTTGAACTAACAGGTCGGGAAACAAAGTTTGATTTATACGAAATCCTTGCTGCAAAAGGCGCAGAGTTATTATTTGATGCACTGCCTCGAATCCTTGATGGCTCACTCACAGCCGCGCCACAAGATGAATCACGCGCCACTTATTGTAAACTACTCGATAAATCAGATGGACTACTCGATCCATCAAAACTTACAGCCGTCGAGGCTGAACGCCGAATCCGCGCATTTCTTGGATTTCCAAAAACCAAAGTTACGATCCTGAATCAATCAATCATTATCACCAAAGCCCATGTTTCAAGAGAACAAAAAACACCGCTCGATATTGCATGCCAAGACGGTGAGTATTTGTCGATTGATCAGATCATCGGACCAAGTGGTAAAACGATGAATGCCGAAGCGTTCCTCAACGGCTACGCAGCCAGTTGATCACCGCCCAAGATTGCGTCGCGGTTAGCAATAATTTCACGCTTCAGTTCATCAAGTACTTGTGCGACAACTTGTCGGTAATCAGGACGATTGACCTCTAGCCACTTCGTTGCAACGTATTCTGCCTTGAGTACTGGGTCATTGACATCTAAATTGGTTGCTTTTTGCATACGCAGAAAGATCTCGTCGGTCTGATAATTAGGTGCATACTGCTGTAACCAGCTGTCAATTGTCGCTTGATCACGATCAATCACTTTTTCGAACTGCTCGAGTTGTTCATCAGTTAAACCATCTGACAGTTTCGTCCCGACACGTAGCTCCAGCTCTTCGTAAATATGCTGTAGAAATGCTTGTTTTTGATCATCAGGGAGATCGTTGAGGCCAATATCTGCCAAAAATTTGTCATCTAGCTGAAACATCGTGTTCTCCTATTGTTTGGATCTTAGCTTCTTATACATTTATCATAACACATGCGTATTTAACTCAGCGTGCGTTTGACCAATTCCCGAGTGAATAATTCAAGTTTATCACCCTCTTCGACAAGCAATTTTTTGTGAGTTTTAAGCGACAAACCACACATCTCACCCTCAAAGACTTCTTTGGCTTCTTGCTGCTGACGTTGGACCTTCGTCACTTCAACTTCGGCGAGTTGTTCCTTATCTCGGATTACACGCGCGAGGACATTTGGTACTATCTTGCCACTTGTGACTTCACCACCGGCAATAACTTCATCTTTGAGGGTACGGAATATACCTTTGATCGTCAGCTTGCCGATTTCAGTCTCAACTACCTCTGGTGCAAGCAATTGCTCCATCGAGTTCCTGGCGTCATCGAGCAGTTCATAAATGACTTTATATATACGAACTTGGACTTTGTCGCGCATAGCCAAGCGTTTAACGGCAGGTGGCAATTCGACATTAAATCCATAGATAATCGTACCTTCACTGGCCGCATGACGAACATCATTTTCAGAAATATTACCGACACCTGATCCAATAATTCGCAGGGTTATCTCACCGCCAGTATCAACCAGACGGAGGCTATCCATAACAGAGGTAAGTGAACCTTGAACATCGGCTTTCACAATAACATTCAAGTCCTGTGACTCGTGTTTTTGAGTCATCATCTTGAGCATATCTGCGCCCGTCACATTCGTGCTTGCAGCATCACGTTCGCGCTCAATGCGGGCTTTTGCGGTTGCCGAACGTGCAAGTTTTTCGTTCTTAAAGGTAGTAAAGACATCACCAAATTGTGGTAATTCTTTGAATCCTGTAATCGTCACTGGGGTTGATGGCCCAGCTTTTTTCAGTGGCTTACCGGAAAAATCAAGCAATGTACGAACTTTGCCATACGCCGTTCCAGCAACAAGGAAATGTCCTGGTTTTAGTTCACCCTGTTCAACCAATAAACCAACGACAGAACCCTTACCAAGTGCCATATGTGATTCAATCACCAAGCCCTCAGCAGGTACATCAATATCAGCCTTTAGTTCCTCAAGATCAGCCACCAGCAGCACCATATCAAGTAGTTTATCGAGATTCTGACCTGTTTTTGCACTGACTTCAACCATCACCGTGTCACCGCCCCACTCTTCGGGGTTCAAATTGTGTTCGGTTGCAAGTTGAGTTTTGACAAGTTGCGCATTAGCCGTGTCTTTATCAATCTTATTAATAGCAACCACAATCTTGGCATTGGCTGTCTGAGCAAATCGAATTGCTTCGATCGTCTGAGGTTTAACGCCATCATCAGCTGCCACAACAATAATCACGACATCTGTCAGTGTTGCACCATGTTGGCGAAGTGCTGCAAAAGCTTCGTGACCAGGAGTATCAAGCAATGTAATTGATCGGCCATTACGCTCGGTCTGATAGGCACTAATGTGCTGGGTAATTCCACCCGCTTCACCTTCAACCGTCTTGGTTTTCAGGATTGCATCAAGCAAACTGGTTTTACCGTGGTCAACATGACCCATAACCGCAACGATTGGCGGACGAGCGATCGCTTTGTCGGAAAGTTCGTGAACTTTTCGATCTGCGGTCGCAGCTGCCTTACGCTGGATTTCTACATCAAGCCCAAGTTCCTCAACGATAATCTGAGCGGTCTCAAAATCAATTCGCTGATTAATCGTGGCAACAATGCCATTCTTGAACAGCTCACCGATCAGTGTCGTAATGGGTAAGTTTAGCGTTTCAGCCAGTTCGCCGACGGTAATCGAATCCGCTACGGTGACGATTTTTTCTGCCATGATGTACGCTCCTTTCTTATGTACTGATCGGTGTTGTTAAATTAACATCTATCGTTGTTTTAGTAACATCGTTAACTATTTTTTGGTCTTGGCGCCGAGGCTCAAAGAAATCTTTCGATTGTCTTTATCAACATCAAGGATCGTGAATGTCTTGCGCTCGTTCAGCGTAAAGACTTTTTCAGGATCAACATTGTCGCCTTCACCTAGCTCACTGACGTGAACCAAAGCTTCAACAGCTGGGCTGATCTGCACGAATGCACCAAATGGTGTAATTCGCGTGACAGTTCCCTCAACACTTGTGCCAGGTTTGAACTTTTCAACTTCGTCCAACCATGGATCTTGCGTCAGTTGTTTGATGCTTAGGCTCAAACGATCTTTGTCGATTGAGATGATCTTGGCTTCGATAGTATCGCCAACCTTAACATAGTCGTTAGGGTTATTGACGCGTTCCCAGCTGATTTCACTGATGTGGACCAAGCCTTCGATACCTTCAACATTCACAAATACACCGAAATCAACGACGCCTGTAACGACGCCTTTGATCTTGTCGCCTATAGCAAGTTTCTCAAACCTTGCAGCCAAACCGTCTTTGATAGCTTCTTTTTCGCTAAAGATCAGTTTGTTTGCTTTGCGATCACTGTCCAAGATACGAACTTTGAGTGTCTGACCAACGAGTGCATTCAAACGCTGCAAAATTTCGTCCTTGTCACTGCTACCAACACGTGGGTAATGTTCTGCTGATAGTTGTGAAACTGGTAGGAATCCTCTGACACCTTCGTATTCAACCAACAAACCACCTCGGTTAGCATCGTATGGTGATACTTCGATAACATCACCGTTATCAAGTTTCACGCTCACTTCTTCCCAACCGCGATCTTTTGCAGCCTTGCGGAGTGAAAGCAGTGAATAGCCGTTATCGAGTTCAACATCGACAACACTTGCGGTTACTTCATCGCCCTCTTTGAGCGCACGCGAAAATCCGACTTCACGTCGTGGAACATATCCGACACCTTGGGCGCCGAGATCAATTAATACCTCGTGTTTACGAAGAGTTAACACCGTACCGGTGATCACTTCTCCTACTGTTAATTGCTTGACACTGTCATCTGTGGCAGCGAGCAAATCATCCATTGTTAATGTGGCATTTGCCATAAGTCTAAGTTAGACTCCTTCCTTAAATTATATTCTAGGGCGACCTAAACATAGGTACTCCAAGATTGTTTCTATTGTACCCCAGATAAGGAGTAATGGCAACCTCGGTGTAGTTCGAGCTAGAGCAATGTAGATTGCTGACGACGTGATTGTACATAGGCAACACTCGTCATGATCAATAAACCAACAGCAAGAAGCTGAATCGCCGTATCGGCAGGTCCAGTTGCAGGCAAATGGGTCTGCGTAACGCCGGTAGCAGGAACCTGCGCTGGTGTTGTCGATTGAGGTTTAGTGGCGACTGGTTGCGAAGGCTTGGTTGCTGATGGCTGTGATGCTGGCTGCTGAGTTGCAGGTGTTTTTTGTGTCGTTGGCGTCGTTGGCTGTTTATCTGTACCTTGGCTCGTTGACGTGGCAGAACGTTCCTGCTCACCTCTTTGATGAACAAAATAAATACCACCGATAACGGCAGCTGTCAGTGCAAGACCGACAATGATAAATGCTAGTACCGAACCACCCTGATTTGTTCGTGTGTGCTGCATGATTTTCCTCTACTATTTCCTTAAACTATACGTTAATTTAAGAGATAATGCAACCCGTTCGTGGTAGCACCAATATGCTACACTAAATATATGTTAATCGCAGTTGATACAGGGGGCACAAAGACACTCGTTGCGTGCTTTGGCGACGATGGGGCAATCACCGCCGAGGTAAAGTTCCCGACCCCGAAATTAAAAACTGCCTATATCACCCATCTTCACAAGGCAATTGTCGAGGTGGCGAACGGTCATAAGCCAAAAGCCATCATCATTGCTATGCCAGGTATCGTTAAAGCTGGAGTTGCCATCTGGTGCAACCACCTAGAGTGGAAGGATTTTGATGTACGAGCAGGCCTCGCTACATACTTTCCAAAAATTCCTATACTTGTCGAAAACGATGCTAACCTCGCAGGCCTTGCCGAAACGCGCGTTATCAAACCTATCCCCGTATCATCACTTTACGTCACAATCAGCACTGGAATTGGCACTGGTTTTACGACAAACGGTCATATCGACGATGGACTCCGCCATAGCGAAGGTGGTCGGACATTAGTTGAGTTTGATGGACGTATTTGTGAGTGGGAATCATTCGCCGCCGGAAGCGCTATCCATAAGATTTACGGCAAATACGCCCATGACATCACTAATAAGCGTACTTGGAACCAGATTGCAGATAGGATTAGCCGCGGATTCCTGGCGGTCGTTCCCATCACCCAGCCAGACGTGATTATCATTGGTGGCAGTATTGGTACCTATTTTGATAGTTATGGTGAACGATTGCAGGTTATCTTGCGCGAAAAGCTTCCTGCGCATATTCCCTGTCCCGTTTTCCAGCAAGCCCAGCACCCCGAACAAGCAGTTATTTATGGATGTTATTACTATGCCCTCGACGAGTTCCCTGATCTCGCGGCTCGCCGCTGATTATCCCAAATTTTCGTTTGAAATAGCCGACCAGTTTCGATGGTCGGCTGAAAAACGAACTGTTTTTATTAATGCAAAAGCTCCCCATAGTGCCGCTTTTAGTCTCCACGAATTGAGCCATGCAGTCCTCGACCATCAAGATTACTACCATGACATTGATTTATTGAAACTTGAGCGTGACGCCTGGGAATATGCCAAGAATAGCCTCGCTCATCAATACGACGTCGAGATAAACGACACTATTATTCAGGATAATCTTGATACTTATCGCGATTGGCTCCATTCTCGCAGCACCTGTCCTCATTGCAAAGCGACGGGGCTACAGACGGCATCAAAGCAGTATAAATGTGTTGCTTGTGGGCATGAGTGGCGAGTTAACGAGGCTCGTATCTGCGCGCTTAGACGCTACAGCTCTCAGACACAAAAATACGCCTCATAAGAGGCGTATTTTTGATAGGTTTTAGTAACCTAAGCAGCTTTGTCGCTAACGACAGCTTTTTTACGGCGGCTAATACGGCCACCCTTGGCACCAGCGATACGAGCTAGTTCAGGATTAGCAGCAAAACCACCAGTTTTGCCTAGTTTACCACCACGAGCACCGATTTTTGCATAAAAATCAGAACCGTATTTTGCTTTGTTTGTCGCAGCAGCCTTTTGGCCACCTTTGATTGTTCCTGCCATCTCTGGTCTCCTTATATTAAAAGATTCGCCACTTTTTACAGTGGTGAACCCCTCGTTAACCTCACATATGATATGTGTATGTTGTCTATAGTATCATAGCATAGGCTCTTTGTCAATATTTACACAAGCACTTTTTTATTATACTTATGTTATTGCATATATTCAGCTGGTGCTATATTATAGTGACAGTCCGTTCAATTGAACGACTAAAGCACCTGTTTGGACTTATCAAAAACAAATAAGTCCAAAGAACCTATACAATATCTTTCTTCTAGGGTAAAATTACCTAGTTCTGAGGCAGAATCTGTTCAAGACGAGAAGACATAGCCATAGCTACGTCGCCGAGTAATGAACCGATTACGACCAGAACTAGGTGATTTTAAGCCAGATGAACAGATGTTGAATAGGTTCTAAAAAACAAAACGACCGTCTCTGCGAGAGCGGTTGTTTTTTGTTTAATAAGGATATTACGACAAAAGTACGAGCCCTAAGGCAACGACGATAAGTGCAACGACGAGGAAGATGGCTGTTCCGACATTTCCCCCAATACTGACTAATTTATCGAATACAAACTCAATAATGTCGTATTTATGCTCGGAACGCTTTTTCCAGTGAATTAAACGCCAAGTGACAATACCCGCAACAATACTGATGGTAACGGCAAGTATGATATTTAATTTAACTGCCAGGATAATAACAACCCCTAGAACAGCCAGTGCAGCAATAACAATACGAAGAAACGCGATCGTACGGCCATAGATATCCATTCCTACCATCGAATCATCGATTCGAGTTTCAGCATTCTCTTGATGAATATCGGAATCAACTGCAAATTTTTGAGTGTGATGTTTTTTAGTAAGTTGCTCAATACAATTAAGAAGTAGTCGGAGGATAACAAAATACAGCAGTATCAGAACGGCATAGCCTACAATTACTGCCCAATCAACTCCGCTATCGCGCAACTCATTCATTCTAGAATCTTTCTACAGTCATTTCTTATCTGATTATATCATCCATGTCCAACCACCAGGAAAGAAAAGAAGCCTCCTATTCGGAAGCTTCTCTTATAATTCGGCACCGTGCTAGTTTCCCACTTGTGGCAGTATAATCGCCGCTGCTGAGCTTGACTTCTGTGTTCGGAATGAGAACAGGTATTTCCCCAGCGCCATGGGCACCGAGTCAGCTACATCTTTTCCTTGCTTAGCAAAGAAAAGACGTTTCCAACTCGATGTCCTTAGACAAATGCACGGTAGTTTGGATGTAAGTTTATTTAAAAACTGACGATTGGTGATATTCACCAATTACTAGTTAAGTCTACTCCATCACCTCTGTTAATGCAAGCATAAACAGCGATGATAGAGACATAAAAAGGCGATGGGACTATTAGTACGCTTCAGCTCCATACGTTACCGCACTTCTACCTTGCGCCTATCAAACAGATAGTCTTTCTGTGTCCTCATAGGGAAATCTTATCTTGAAGTTAGTTTCGTGCTTAATATGCTTTCAGCACTTATCTATTCCGAACGTAGCTACTCGACAATGCAGCAGGTGGCCACAATCGATACACCAGAGGTTCGTCCGCCCCGGTCCTCTCGTACTAGGGGTAGATCTTCTCAAATTTCCTAACGTCCGTACCGGATATAAACCGAACTGTCTCACGACGTTCTGAACCCAGCTCGCGTACCACTTTAATCGGCGAACAGCCGAACCCTTGGAAGGTGCTCCCCCTCCAGGATGTGATGAGCCGACATCGAGGTGCCAAACAGCGCCGTCTATGTGAACTATTGGGCGCTATAAGCCTGTTATCCCCGGGGTAACTTTTATCCGTTTGCGCTGTCGATACCACATTCATGCACCTAAAAGGTGCGATCAGCGGATCACTTACTCCGACTTTCGTCCCTGCTTGGCTTGTGTGCCTCACAGTCAAGCTGGCTTGTGCGTATACACTACCAATACGATTTCCATCCGTATTTAGCCAACCTTTGAACGCCTCCGCTACTCTTTAGGAGGCAACCGCCCCAGTTAAACTACCCACCATACACGGTCCCATTACCAGATAATGGTAATGGTGAGGTCAAGATCACAACAAGGGTGGTATTTCACCTTAGCCTCCACAAATACTGGCGTATCTGCTTCAAAGGCTCCCACCTATGCTACACATGTTGTAACCCGGACCAATGTAAAGCTGTAGTAAAGCTCCATGGGGTCTTCTCGTCCTGGTACGGACAGACGGCATCTTTACCGCCAATGCACTTTCACCGAGGCCTTCGCTGAGACAGTGCCCACATGATTACTCCATTCGTGCGGGTCAGAACTTACCTGACAAGGAATTTCGCTACCTTAGGACGGTTATAGTTACCG